>DASTBT010000157.1:0-27743 GCA_035711865.1 Actinomycetota bacterium | reverse complement strand
TCGAGTGGGAGTACCGCAGGAACGGCGAGCGCTACGCCCTGCTCCGGTGGGCGCAGCAGGCGTTCGAGGGGCTGCGGGTCGTGCCGCCCGGCGCCGGCATCTGCCACCAGGTGAACCTGGAGCACCTGGGGCAGGTCGTCTCGACGCGCGACGGGGTGGCCTTCCCCGACACGCTCGTCGGCACGGATTCCCACACCACGATGATCAACGGACTCGGTGTGCTCGGCTGGGGCGTCGGAGGCATCGAGGCCGAGGCCGCGATGCTCGGCCAGCCGACGTTCCTGCCGCAGCCGGTCGTGATCGGGGTGCGCACGATCGGGGCGCTTCCGCCCGGCACCACCGCGACCGACCTCGTGCTGACGCTCACCGAGATGCTGCGCGCGCACGGCGTCGTCGGGAAGTTCGTGGAGTTCTTCGGCGACGGGCTTTCGTCGCTGTCGACCGCCGACCGGGCGACGCTGTCGAACATGTGCCCGGAGTACGGGGCGACCTCGTCCTACTTCCCGGTGGACGCCGAGACGCTGCGCTACCTGGCGTTCACGGGTCGCGAGGACCGGGTCGACCTCGCGGAGCGCTACGCGAAGGAACAGGGCCTGTTTCGACGTGACGGTGACCCCGAGCCGACGTTCAGCGAGATCCTCGACCTCGACCTGTCGGCGGTCGTGCCGTCGATGGCCGGGCCGAAGCGACCGCAGGACCGCGTGCCGCTCCCCGACGTGTGGGACTCGTTCGTCTCGGCCTTCCGCGACCACGGCGAACCCGACCCCAAGGGAACCGAGATCGGCCGGTTCGTCGCCGAAGGCGGCTCGCCGCGCATCGAGGAGCTGCCCGGCGCCGACCAGATGGTGAACGCGCCCGCGAGCGAGACCTCGCTGGGACACGGCAGCGTCGTGATCGCCGCCGTCACGAGCTGCACGAACACGTCGAACCCGAGCGTGATGCTCGCCGCCGGCCTGCTGGCGCGGAAGGCGGTCGAGGCCGGCCTCGACGTGAAGCCGTGGGTGAAGACGTCGCTCGCCCCGGGCTCGCGGGTGGTGACCGACTACCTCGACCGAGCGGGACTCACGCCGTACCTCGACAAGCTCGGGTTCGCGCTCGTCGGGTACGGGTGCACGACCTGCATCGGCAACTCCGGTCCGCTGATCGATGAGGTCGCGACCGCGGTCGACGACGAGGAGCTGAACGTGGTCGCCGTGCTCTCGGGGAACCGCAACTTCGAGGGCAGGATCCATCCACAGGTGCGCGCCTCCTACCTGGGGTCACCTCCCCTGTGCGTCGCGTACGCGCTCGCGGGTCGCGTCGACCTCGACCTGACGGCCGAACCGCTGGGCGAGGGTGCCCAGGGGCCGGTGTTCCTGCGCGACATCTGGCCGAGCCCCGACGAGGTGCGCGACGCCATGGCGACGGCCATCACCGAGGACCAGTTCACGACGCAGTACGGGCGGATCTGGGACGGCGACGAACACTGGAGGAACCTGCCGACGCCGACGGGGCCTGTCTACGCGTGGGCCGCCGATTCGAACTACGTGCGGGAGCCGCCGTTCTTCGAGGGGCTCGACGTCGCGCGCGAGATCGGCGACATCGAGGGCGCCCGCATGCTCGTGAAGGTGGGGGACTCGATCACGACCGACCACATCTCCCCGGCCGGCACGATCAAGGCCGACTCGCCCGCAGGCGAGTACCTGCGCGAGCGGGGGGTCGAGCCCGTCGACTTCAACTCCTACGGGTCGCGCCGGGGCAACCATGAGGTGATGATGCGCGGCACGTTCGCGAACATCAGGTTGCGCAACGAGATGGCTCCCGGCACGGAAGGGTCGTACACCACCTACCTCCCGACCGGCGAGGTCACGAGCGTCTTCGAGGCGGCCGAGCGATACCGGGCCGACGGCACGCCGCTCGCCGTGCTTGCCGGCAAGGAGTACGGCAGCGGCTCGAGCCGCGACTGGGCGGCCAAGGGGCCCGACCTGCTCGGCGTGCGGTTCGTGATCGCCGAGAGCTTCGAGCGGATCCACCGTTCGAACCTGGTGGGCATGGGCGTGTTGCCCCTGCAATATCGCGAGGGTGACTCGGCCGGAACGCTCGGCCTCACGGGTCGGGAGACGTTCACGGTCCGTGGCCTCGCGGGCGGCATCACGCCCGAGCAGGAGGCGGCGGTCGAAGCGGTCGCCGACGACGGCGCGATCACGTCGTTCCCGGTGCGGGTCCGGATCGACGAGGAGGCCGAGCTCGAGTACTACCGAGCCGGGGGCATCCTGCGGCTCGTGCTCGCCCAGATGCTGGGCGGCTGAGCCCCCAACGCCCGCACGCCTGCCAACGACCTCGGCTCTACTCCTCGACGGAGCCGGGCGTCGTGGTGTGGCGCGCGAGGTAGGCCGCGGCCTCGGCACGCCGCGCGACCTCGAGCTTCGACAGGATCGAGGAGACGTAGTTCTTGACGGTCTTCTCGGCGAGGTTCAGCTCGTCGCCGATCTCCTTGTTCGTACGGCCGTCGGCGACGAGTGTGAGGATGCGCTCCTCCTGCGGCGAGAGGCGCGCGAGCCTCTCGTCCTTCATCAGGTGCTTGCCCTTGCGTAGCCGGTCGAGCACCGCGTTCGTGACGCTGGGGTCGAGCAGGGAATCGCCGGCCCCCACCGCTCGGATCGCCCGCAGCAGGTCGCCCGACTTCACCTGCTTCAACACGTAGCCGGAGGCTCCGGCCATGATCGAGGCGAACAGGGCCTCGTCGTCGGCGAACGACGTGAGCATCAACACCCGGGTGTCGGGATGGTCGGCGCGGATCTCGCGCGTCGCCTCGATGCCGCTGCCGTCGGCCAGGCGCACGTCCATCACCACCACGTCGGGCCGCGTGCGGTGCGCCTCGTCGATCGCCTCGCGGACCGTGCCCGCCTGGGCGGTGACCACGACGTCGTCCTCCGCGTCGAGCATCGCCTTGATGCCGTCGCGGACGATCTCGTGGTCGTCGACGAGCATCACGCGCAACGGTGCCACCTTCGTCATGACGCCAATCCTAGCGGTGGCTCACACGGGCCGAGGGACGTCTTCGGGCTGCGTCAGCAGGGAGTCCCTGACACGGTCGAGGAAGTCCTTGAGGGTGGCCTCCGCGACCCGGAAGAGGACCGCCCGGTCGATCGCACGGCCCAAGGCGCCCAGCGGCGGCACGTACTGCGCGCTCATCGCGAGCTGCGTGCGGTGGGAGTCCAGCGGGGCGATCTCGAGGTCGGCATCGAGCGCCGGGAACAGACCGCTCGCCCCGACCGCGGTCCATCGGATCGGCACGACGGTCTTGCTCGGCATCTTCACGGGATCGCCGAGCTCGATCGCCACCGTGCGAGCCACCCGGATGTCCTCGCCGAATCCGACCTCGGCGAGCAGGGTGTCGCCCTGGAAGTTCGCCTCGCTCGCCAGCCCGGGCAGCCAGGAATGCGGATCGCGCAGCAGCGCGTCCTCGACCCGGTCGGGATCCATGGGCAGCTCGACGAAGTAGCGAGCGAACATGCGCTCGAGTGTGCAGGCGCGCCGGGGGCCCGTGCAAGGTCGGAGGTCCTGCCATCGTGGGGCCCAAGGGCACCCGTTCCGACCCTCCGGGGGCCACCAGACTTCCATCGAGGAGTCCGATCGAGGCGCGGGCACGCTTCTGCGCTCGTCGTACAGTGACCCCCCTCACGAGCGGCGAGCCACGCGAGGGCCGGGGCCGATGCCCCGGCCCTCGCTCCATCCGGCGGCGGTCACCGGGCGACCCTGCCGCTCACAGCGGCAGCGTCGCCCTGATCGTCGTGCCCTCGCCCGCCACGCTCGTGATCGAGAGATCGCCGTCGAGCGAGGCGGCCCGTTCCTGCAGGTTCGCGATGCCCATGCCAGACGACGGCGCGGCCGGGTCGAACCCTCGCCCGTCGTCGTCGATCTCGAGCTCGGCGCCTCGGGCGGAGCGTCGCAAGCTGACGCGGCACGACGTCGCCTCGGCGTGGCGGCCCACGTTCGACAGGGCCTCGCGCACGAGCTGAACGACGTCGGCGGCCCGGCTCGCGAGTTCCGCCGACACCGCGGGATCGACCTCCACGATCGTGAGCACGTCGGTCCGCTCCTGGAACTCCAGCGCGAGCTGTTGCAGCGCCTGATCGAGCTGGCGGTCAGCCAGGATCCCGGGGCGCAGACCGAAGATGTAGTTCCGCAGATCCCGGATCGCGCGGTCGACCTCTTCGGTGGCGTGCTCGATCCGCCGGGCGATCTCGGCGTCGTTGGCCATCGCGGCGGTGCCCTGCAGGCCCATCCCGACGGCGAACAGCGCCTGGATCACGCCGTCGTGGAGCTCCTTGGCGATGCGCTCGCGTTCCTCGAGCAGCTCGAGGCGGGCGAGCTCCTGCTGGGCCTGCCGGGACTCCTGGTAGAGGCGTGCGTTCTCGATCGCCACCCCTGCCTGGGTCGCGAGCACGACCAGGGCGGCTTCGTCGTCCTCGGTGAACTCCGTGGCGCCCCGCTTCTCGGTCAGGTAGATGTTGCCGAAGACCTGGCCGAGGGCCCTGACCGGAGCTCCGAGGAACGAGTGCATCCGTGGGTGGTTTGGCGGGAAGCCCGCCGACCTGGGGTCGTCGCC
The DNA here is from genome assembly GCA_035711865.1 of Actinomycetota bacterium. Lineage (GTDB taxonomy): Bacteria > Actinomycetota > UBA4738 > UBA4738 > HRBIN12 > JAOUEA01. The sequence goes on along the minus strand of DASTBT010000157.1, from coordinate 23,152 downwards.
GATCTCGGGGATCCGCATCGGACGGGCCTCGCGGATCAGCAGACCGAGGATGCCCTTCCCCTCCGGCAGATGCCCGATCGCCGCGCGTTCCTCGTCGGTCACGCCCTGCGTGATGAAGCGCTCGATCTGTGGCGTGGTCTCCCCGAGCACACCGAGCGCTCCGTACCGCGCACCGGTGATCGCCACCGCCAGCTCCACGATGCGCTCGAGGACGGCGTCGAGATCGAGCTCCGACAGGAGGGCGAGCCCGGCTTCGATCAGCATGCGTGAACGTTCGCCCTCGCCGGGTGCGATCACGCTCGGGGCCGTCTCGCGATCTGACACTGGGTCGAGCCTAGCAACGCGGGAGCTTCGGCCCGACGATCGGGGGACCCCGGGCCCGCGACCCCTCCGGACGCCCTGGCTAGCATCGATGGGGAGGCCGCAGATCCGCCGCGAACGGACGGCGCGGCCCCCGAGGAGGTGTCGACGATGACACGCAGCGTTGGCGACGTGATGACCCGGACCGTGGTGGTGGTTCCGGGCTCGGCACCGTTCAAACACATCGTCCGGACGATGCGCGAGTACAACGTGAGCGCGGTGCCGGTCACCGATGTCGACGGCGCGATCGTGGGAGTGGTGTCCGAGGCCGACCTGATCCTCCGTGAAGATCCGTCGGTGCTCGAGCCGCACTTCTTCGAAGGGCACACCCGCCGGGAGGAACGGCGCAAGGCCGAGGCGCTCGTCGCTCGTGATCTGATGTCGACGCCGCCGCTCACGATCGGTCCCCAGGCGACCGTGGCCGACGCCGCTCGGGCCATGCACGAGGGCGGCGTCAAGCGGTTGCCGGTCGTCGACCCCGACGGAAGGATCGTGGGGATCGTCTCGCGCATCGACCTGCTGGCGGAGTTCCTGCGCGCCGACGCAGACATCGAAGCCGAGATCGCGCGGGCGCTGTCCGACATGTTCGAGATCCCGGCCGGCCGCATCCACGTGACGGTGAGCGATGGGGTCGTGCACCTCGAGGGCCGCATCGAGCGTCGGTCGCTGGTGCCCGAGATATGGAGCTCGGTTCGCTCCGTGCCCGGTGTCGTGGGGCTCGACGAGCGCCTCTCCTGGGAGCTCGACGACACGGTCGTGCCGGTGTCGACGGTTCCGTGGGTCGGGTTCTGACCTCACCACGATCGTCGACGCGGAGAGCCTCAGACGATCGTGGTGAGGTCGGCGAGCATGATCGGGTCGGTCGTCGGCGCCTGCGGGCAGTCCGACGCCTCCTCGGTCACCGCCATCGTCTCCGTCGTGCCGATCTCCGCGTCGACCGACAGCGCGACCACGCCGTCGGAGGGAGCGACGCAGCCTCCCGATACCGCCGTGTCGTCCTCGATCATCCAGATCTCGTAGACGCGGTCCGCTCCCGGATCGGGGAGCCCTCCGCCCCAGAACACAGCGCCGGGCTGCCCGGGGGTGAACGCCATCGCGAGCGACCCCTCGGGCTGACCGGAGAAGGCGACGATGCGCTGCGACGTCGACGCCCGGTTCACCGAGGTGGTCGAGGGCCGGAGCGTGCCGACCGCGACGATCGCGGTCGCGAGCACGGCGGCCGCGGCGAGCATGGCCCGCCACGGTCGAGATCGCCGGGCCCGGCGCTCGGCGAGGTCGTCGGGGGGAACCGCGGCCAGCGAAGCCGAACCGGAGTCGGGCGGCGCCTGTCGCGACGTCGCGAGGATGCGATCGGCCATGGCCTCGTCGACCGGTTCAGACGGAAGCGCGAACGCGAGCCGCCCCGCGGTTTCCGCGAACCCCGCTTCGATCTCCCGGCACTCACGGCAGTCGCCGTGCGAGGCACGTTCGGTGACGAGCAGTGCTCGGTCATCGTCCTCGAGGCCGTCGAGCGCTTCGGCGGCCATCAGCTCCTCGATCAAGGCGTGGTCGCGAGTCATCGTTCCACCCCCGCGAGCGCGTCCCGCATCCGGCGCATGCCGAGCAGGGTTCGGGACTTCACCGTGCCCAGCGGGGCGCCGGTCCGATCGGCGATCTGCGATTGGGACAGACCCTCGAAGTACATCATCTCGATCACCGCTCGCTGCTCCGCCGGCAGCAGGTCGAGCGCGCCGCGCACGAGGCGGCGCTCCTCGGGCAAGCCGAGCCGCCGCACGACCTCGTCGGCGTGGTCGACGTGTTCCTCCAGCGCCTCTGGGATCGCCGCCTCGGCACGGCGACGCTGCGATTCCTCGCGGCGGACGAGGTCGACGGCGCGGTGATGCACCATGCCCATCAGCCAGCTCCTCACCGAGCCACGCTCCTGGTCGTAGGCGCCGGGATCCCTCCAGACGGCCGTGAACACCTCCTGCACGATCTCCTCCGCGAGATGCGAACGTCGCACGACCCGCTGCGCGAGCGCCTTCGCCGAGGAGGCGTAGCGACCGAAGAGGCTCCGGAACGCGTCCTCATCGCCTCGGCGCAGACGCGCCATCAGATCGCGATCGCGCGTCTCGGGCACGTCAACCATCGGCGGCGGCGTGCCTCGTTCGGGCGTCAACGTTCCTCGCGTCAAGGGCATCATCCACGGAGCGGGCTCTCGCGGCGTATTCGCGCCACGAGACCGATCGGATGGGTCAGCCCTCCGGGTGATCGTGCAGCCGGCGGCCCGCCGTCTCGAGGATCTCGGAGAGCGTGTTCGGGGCCTCGGGGTCGTACAAGGCGCTGCCGACCGACAGCGACAGCGGCGCCGGGCGCTCCTGCTGGGTGTTGTGGACGGCGATCGCCTCGACGAGGCGGGAGAGCACGAGCGATTCGGCACCCGACGCATCGCCCGTGAGCAGCACCGTGAACGTGTCGTCGGTGATGCGCGCGGGAAGGTCGGCGTCGCGAACCGCCTCGAGCACCACACCCGCGGTCCGCTGCACCGTGTCGTCGGTGACGTTGCCCTTGAGTCGTGCGAACAGGAAGACCACGGGGTCCCGGCTCCGGTCGGCCATACGAAGATGGTGCTCGGCGATCGGAACGAACCCGCGCAGGTTCGGGAGCCCGGTCACCTCGTCGGTCGTGGCGAGCTCGCGCCGGAGACGGCGTATCGAGACCGCGTAGCGGACCGATCGGGACAGCAGGCCGTGGGGGATCGAGCCCCGCACCAGATGATCGTCGGCACCGGCGTGCATGGCCACCGTGCCGTCGGTCTCATTGCCGGCCTCGGTCACCACCACGACGGCCGCCTCGGGAGCCTGGCCGCGCACGGCATCGAGCAGCTCGAGGGGCCCTCGGCCGTCGATCGATACCACGATGGCATCGACGTCGTCGTGGAGCGCCTCCACGCTCTCGGAGGAGCGCACCTCGAACCGCTCATCGGCCGCGAGCTCGTCGGCCAGGTCCCCCTCGAGCCCTACGAGCATCACGGTCATCTCGTCGTCCATCCAGCCTCCTGTCGACGGCGGGATTATCCCATCAGCTGAGGAGGAAGGTTCAGGCCGCCCAGTTCGGCATCCCGATCGCCCCGCATCGTTCGAGCGCCCGCCCCACGACGACGTCGGGAGCCCGGCCGGGCAGGCTCCGGAGCTCCCAGGGGTCGTTGCGGAGATCGTAGGTCTCCACCTCGCCCGAGGCATATCGAACGTACTTCCAGCGCGCTGTTCGCAGGCCGCAGAACGCGTGACCCGTGTCCGGTGCGCCGCGGATCAGGAGCTTCGACGGTCCCGACGGCTCGAGCAGCGAGCGGCCCGCGGTCGGGAGGTCGACGCCGGCGATCGAGGCGATCGTGGCGGGTACGTCGGCGTTCGTGACCATGCGCCCGATCGTGTCGGCGACGAGCTCCGGGTGGTACATGCGCATCGGAACCCGCAGAGCCTCCTCGTACGGCACGGACTTGCTCGTCCATCGGTGTTCCCCATCGAGGAGCCCGTTGTCGCTCGTGAAGATGATCACCGTGTTCGCCAGCCCCGGATCGCGGGCTTCCTGAGCGGCGATCACGGCCGCGATCGAACGGTCCGCCGAGCGCAACGTGCGAGCCGTCGCTCGGCGGTGGCGGTCGATCTGGGCCTCCGAGAGGATCGTGCGCTTCGCGATGTAGCTGGGCTTGTCGCCGACCTGGACTTCGTTCGCGCTCGGCGGCAACGGGGGCAGGAACACCCGCCCCCCAATGTCGGCGGGCGCGGGGATGGGACGACCGATCGAGCCTGCGTTGTGGGGGGCGGGCGAAGCGTAGTACGCGAACAGCGGCGCCTCGGCAGGCGCCGTGGCGATGAAGCGCGTGAGCCGCTGGGTGAGCGCGTCGAGCACGTAGCCCGGCGGCGTGACCTCCGGCTCGGTTCCCACGATGGAGAACCCGTAGTACGGCAGACCCGGAGCGGGACGGTCGTGGTGCAGCCCCCAGAAGCCGTCCCAACCCGTGGGCAACGAGCCGTCCCAGGCATTGAAGTACTTCCCCGCGAACCCGGTGTGGTAGGTCTCGCTCAACGCCTCGGGGAGCGTGGTGTTCGCGGAGTCCCACGCCGCGAACGCCGGGTAACCGCCCAAGGGGGGCTTGTTCGACCACACGCCGTGCTCCTCGGCCCGCTGTCCCGACAGGATCGTGGCCCGCGACGGACAGCAGACGGGGTTCGCCACGAGGGCCTGGGTGAACCGGACCGGGGTCAGCTCGCGCGTCAGCGGCATGTACCGCATCGTGTCGTGGCGCTGGTCGTCGGTCACGATCAGGATGATGTCGGGGGGGCGGGGTTCGGCCTGCGACGTGGGCACCGCGAGCAGCGCCGCCCCAGCCGCCATCGCTACCGAGACCCGTCGCACAGCCTGCATCGTTCCTGCCCGCATGCGAGGGACATCGGCACCCGTCGCCACCGAGCGTCTCCGGCAAGGGGCGGGGGAATCGCACCTCCTCGGGGGAGGTCGGGAGACGGTCGGTCCGCCCCCCAGCCCGACCGGGTGGGAGGAGGGGACGGCGGAGCGCGCGGGCCCGGGGGCGCAGAAGGACTGCGCCACCATGGTTCCGACACAGGAATGCCACGACACGAGCGGGGCGGCCGTCAGCGGGTCGCGGGTACCCTTGGCGTCATGTCCCACGTTCCCTCCGGTCGCGCGGCGTCGGGCTACGGCCGGGTCGCCCGGGCTGCGGTGGCGATCACCGCGACGCTGTCCCTCGCGATCGGCGTGGGCAGCGCGTACGGCTTCGTGGCCTACCGGCAAGCCGCGCACCCCGACCGGACGATCGACCTGACCCCGGGCGACACGGACACCCGAGCCGGGGAGGACGAGCAGCGACCGACCGGACCGTGCATCGATGACGTCTGCAACTACCTGTTGCTCGGCAGCGACTCCCGCGCCGGCCTCAGCGCCGCTGAACGCGAGCAGTTCGGGACCGACCGGCAGATCGGTGGGGAGAATCGTGCCGACACCATCATGCTCGTGCACACCGACCCGGCACTCGAGAAGGCGATCATCCTCTCGTTCCCTCGCGACCTCGCCGTGCAGATCCCGGGCCACGGTGAAGACAAGATCAACGCCTCGTTCGAAGGGGGGGTCGACGGCGGCGGACCGGCGCTCGTGGCCGCCACGGTTCACAAGCTCACGGGCCTGAAGATCAACCATGCGCTCTACGTCGATCTCGCGGGGTTCCAGGGCATCGTCGACACGCTCGGGGGCGTGGAGATGTGCATCCCGGCGGAGAACGTGAACACGCCCGACGGGCGCATCGTCGACGAGCTCACGGCGCTGGACGTGAGGCCGGGATGTCAGCGACTACCGGGAGACCAGGCGTTGGCGTACGTGCGCACCCGGCACCTGCGATGCGACGCCGCGGCGCCGGACTTCTATCGCATCGCCCGCCAGCAGCAGTTCCTGCGATCGGTCATCAACGAGCTCCTGCAGCCCGGTCAGCTCGCGCGGCTTCCCGTGCTGGTCGAGCCACTCATGCGGAACCTCGTGCCCGACGAGGACCTGAACCCCGCCGATCTCGTGTTCCTCGTGGGGCAGCTCGAGGGCATCTCGACCGGGGCGGCGGAGTTCCGGACCGTGCCCTCCTACCCGGACCCGGCCGACCTCGGCATCCTTCGCATGGACGGGTCGGCCGAGCGCATCTTCGCCGCGATCCGCGACGGCGACCCGCTGGGCGAGGTCGGTCGCGACCTCGTCTACACACCGCCGTCGGAAGCCAACGTGCCGGTGCTGGTCGTCGACCACGCATCGGGTGGCAAGGCCGTCGAGGTCCAGGAGACGCTCTCGCAGGCCGGGTTCGACATCTCGCCGGGTGCGTCGACCTTCACGGAGTACGGGACGAAGGTGCCCGGCAGCGTGATCGCGCATTCGCCGGACGCCGACGCCGAGGCGCAGGTCGTCCAGAAGTACTTCCCGTCCTTGGAGCTGCGACAGGTCCAGGGGTTGCCCGACGACGTCGTGGTCTTCGTCGACGCGGCGTACGAGCCCGTCGAGGTCGGAGTCGGCGCCCCCCCCGAATGCCCGTCGCCGGTCTGATGCGTGCGCTCGTGCTCGCCGGGGGGGAGGGGTCGCGGCTGCGGCCGATCACCTCGACGAACGCGAAGCAACTGATCCCGGTTGCCGGCACGCCGATCCTCTTCCAGGCGATCGAGGCGATCGCACAGGCCGGCATCACCGAGATCGGGGTGGTCACCGGCGCGACGGGCGACGAGGTGCGTGCGGCGGTCGGCAACGGGTCCCGATGGGGCCTCGACGTCACGTTCATCCCGCAGGAGGCGCCGCTCGGCATCGCGCACGCCGTGATGACAGCCGAGGCGTTCCTCGGTGACGAGCCCTTCCTGCTGTATCTGGGCGACAACGTGTTGATGGGGGGCGTCGCCAGGTTCGTCGAGGAGTTCGAGCGCAGCGACGCCGACGCGCACATCCTGCTGGCCCGGGTGCCCGAGCCCGAGCAGTTCGGGGTGGCGATGCTTGAGGGCGACCGAGTCGTGCGGCTGGTCGAGAAACCCCGGGAGCCGTTGAGCGACCTCGCCCTGGTCGGCGTGTACCTGTTCCGCCGGTCGATCCTCGACGCGTGTCGCACGCTCGCGCCGTCGTGGCGCGGGGAGTACGAGATCACCGAGGCGATCCAGTGGCTGCTCGACTCCGGCCGTCAGGTGCGCGCCGAGATGGTGAGCGGCTACTGGAAGGACACCGGCCGTCCCGAGGACCTGCTCGAGGCCAATCGGATGATGCTCGCCGCGACGGAACCCTCGATCGTGGGAGACGTCGACGATCCGACGACGGTCGAGGGCCCCGTCGTGGTCCGCCCCGGCGCCAAGGTCACGGGGAGCGTGCTCCGCGGTCCCGTGGTCATCGGCGAAGGCTCGTCGATCGAACATTCCACGATCGGCCCCGACGTCTCGATCGGGACCGGATGCCGCGTCGAGGGCAGCGAGATCTCCGACTCGATCGTGATGGAGGACTGCACGATCGTCGACGTGCGAGGGCTCACAGGCTCGATCCTCGGCCGCCGCGTCGAGGTGCGTCGCTCCCGGGGAGCCGGCACCCGTCGGCTGATCGTGGGCGACCAGAGCCGCATCGAGCTCGACTGATTCTCTCGTTGGGATAGGGTTCGGGGTTCATGCGAACGGTGATCGACGCGCGGCCGGCGCTCGACCCACGTCGCACGGGCGTGGGTCGGTACACCCAGCAGCTGATCCGGCACCTGCCGCATGCCGATCCGAGGAACGCATACGTCGCGTGGTACCTGCACGCGAAGGGGCTCCTGCGTCCTCGGGAGTTCTTCTCGGGCGTTCACGCGTCGAACCTCACCGAGAAGGCATCCCGGTTCCCCGCCCGTGTCTTCGGGCCGATGTCGTCGCGGCTGGGGGTACCGCGGATCGAGTGGTCGGTCGAGTTCGACGTGCTGCTCGCGACGAACTTCCTGCCGCCGGCGACCCGCAGCCCCGGGGTCGTGATGGTGGTGCACGACCTGGCGTACGAGCGGCTTCCGGAGACCGCGCCCCACATGGACGCTCGGTGGCGTCGGCAGTTCGACTCCTGGCTGCGCCGAGCGGCGGGGGTGCTCGTTCCGTCCCGTTCCACCAGGGCCGACCTGTTGGAGGCCCATCGCGTCGACGAAGCCCGCGTGCACGTCACCCCGCTGGGCGTGGACATGGAGGCCTTCGCCCCGGCGCCGCCGGAGGCGGTCGACGCCGCGCGCCGGAAGTACGGCATCGATCAGCCCTACGCGCTGTTCGTGGGTGGCATCGAACCGCGGAAGAACCTGGAGGCGCTCGTGCGCGCGTTCGCGACCACGGAGCCCGGCACGCGACTCGTGATCGCCGGGGGCTCCGTGCGCTGGGACCCGAAGGCGGTCGATCGGCTCGATGCAGAGATCGCGAGGCTGCCTCCCGCCGCTCGCGGGCGCTTCGTGCGAACGGGGTACGTCGGCGACCGGGAGAAGATCGCCCTCATGAGCGGCGCGACGATGCTCGTCTACCCGTCGTTGTACGAGGGGTTCGGCTTCCCGGTGTTGGAAGGGTTCGCCGCCGGGCTCCCCGTGCTGACCTCCGACGTCTCGTCGCTCCCCGAGGTCACCGGCGATGCCGCGTTCTCGGTGGACCCCCGTGACGAGCGGGCGATCGCGGCAGGCATCGCCCAGCTCTTCGACGACCCGGATCTGCGCGCGATGCTCTCGGCCGCCGGCGTCACTCGAGCCGCCCGGTTCACGTGGGAGGCCACGGCGAGGTGCACGGCCGAGGCGCTGCACGCAGCCCACGAGATCGCGCACGGGTAGACTCGGGCCCGGCCTTCGAAACCGAAGCCGCAAGTTCATCGCCCAAGGACACCCGCATGGCCGATCCCCACGTGCTCGTCACCGGCGGCGCCGGATTCATCGGGTCGCACATCGTCGATGCGCTGCTCGAGCGCGGCGACCGGGTCACGGTGCTCGATCGCCTCTCCGCGGGGGGCAGCTACGCGAACATCGAGCACCACGACGGCGATCCGCGCATGCGGTTCGTGCAGGGCGACGTCTGCGATCCGGCGATCGTCCGGTCGCTGGTCGGGCAGGCCGACGCGGTCGTGCATGCCGCCGCCGAGACCCACGTCGACCGGAGCATCGATCAGCCGGGCGAGTTCACGTCGACCAACGTCCTCGGGAGCGAGCGCGTCCTGGAGGCCGTGCGCTTCCACGGCTCGCGCATGTTGATGATCTCCACCGACGAGGTGTACGGGGCAGGCGACCCCGCGGGAGGCCGGTTCGATGAAGATGCACCGCTGCGGCCGCGCAGCCCGTATGCAGCGAGCAAGGCGGCCGCCGACATGCTCTGCAGCGCCGCGGTGTTCACGTACGGGGCGAAGGTGGTGGTGGTGCGCGGCACGAACGCGTTCGGCCCTCGCCAGATCGAGCGCGTGGTGCCGACCTTCGCGATCAACGCGCTCCGCGGCCTGCCCGTGCCGCTCTACGGCCGGGGCGAACAACGGCGCGAGTTCCTCTTCGTGGAGGACTGGGTCCGGGGGGCACTCACGGCGCTCGACCGCGGCGTGTCGGGGGTCGTGTACAACATCGGTGAGGGCAACGAGCTTCCGAACGCCGAGCTCGCGAGGCGCATCTGCGAGCTCGCCGGCGCTCCTACCGACCTGATCGAGTTCGTCCCCGACCGGCCCGGGCACGACTTCCGTTATGGGCTGCGATCCGATCGCCTCGTCGCCCTCGGCTGGCGTCCCACGTGGACGTTCGACGTCGCCCTCGCCCACACGGTCGAGTGGTATCGAAGCCACCTCGGCGACCTCGAGGCCGCCCATGTCGTGCCAGTCGTGACGGCTCCGCGGGCCGCGGGGGAGCCGGCGTGAGGCTCGCCGTCACCGGTGCCGCCGGCGACCTCGGGCGGGCGTTCCTCGCGCGGCTGCCCACCCACCACGAGGTGCACGCGTTCGATCGCGAGGATCTCGACGTCGGCGACCATCACGCGGTGCGGCAGCAGCTGGAGCCGCTGCGGGCCGACGCCATCCTGAACTTCGCCGCGTTCACCAGGGTCGACGAGAACGAGACCGACCAGGCGCGAGCGTTCCGCGACAACGCACTCGGGCCCCAGAACCTCGCGCTCGCGGCGCGGGCGAGCGGCGCGGCGCTGCTGCACGTCTCGACCGACTACGTCTTCGACGGTGGCAAGCGCGCCCCGTACGACGAGACCGACGAGCCCGCCCCGCTCTCGGTCTATGGACGTGCGAAGCTCGCGGGCGAGCGGTTCGTGCGCGAGATCGCGCCGGCGTCGTTCGTCGTGCGCGTCGGCTACGTGTACGGCGGCGGGAACGACTACCTGAGTCGCACCGTTCGGCGGCTGTCCACCGGCGAGACGGTCGGTGGCCTCGCCGACCGGTGGGGGTCGCCCACGTTCGTCGGACATCTCGCCGAACGCATCCTGCCGCTCGTGCTCACCTGGCGGTACGGCCTGTACCACCTCGGAGGGCCGCAGCGAGCTTCGTGGTTCGAGGTGCTCACGCGCGTGCAGGAGCTCACGGGCTGGGCGGGGGCCGTCGAGCCGCAGCGCGCGGCCGAGCTGGGTCTCCCCGCGCCGAGACCAGTCAGCTCGGCGCTCACGAGCGTCTACACGCCCCACCTCGCCATCGACCCGATGCCTCCGCTCGAAGAGGGCTTGAAGGACTTCCTCGCCAGCACCTTCGATGGCCCCTGACCTTCGAGTCGCCGACGATGAGCCCGATCCTCCGGTGCCCCACGTCCGAGCTCGGCGACCGCATCCCGCGGCTCCGAGAGCTGTTCGAGGAGGCGTGGTCGGGCGACGAAGCGTTCGACGACGACGACTGGGAACACTCGATCGGGGGCACGCACTTCCTCTACGAGGTCGACGGTACGGTCCGATCGCACGTCAGCGTCGTCGACCGGGTGCTCGAGGCCGGCGGCCGGCCGCTGCGGACGGGCTACGTCGAGGCCGTCGCCACGTGGAAGCAGGATCGGGGGCGTGGCTACGCGAGCGCGCTGATGCGCGAGGCGACGGCCATGATCGACGAGGACTACGAGCTCGGCGCGCTCGGCACCGAGCTCTTCGCTTTCTACGGGCGGCTCGGGTGGCAGGTGTGGCGGGGCCCGACGAGCGTCCGCACCGATCGAGGTGTGGTCCGGACCCCCGACGAGGACGGCTTCGTGATGTTCCGGCGTACCTCCGTCACGCCCGAGCTCGACGACGCCGTCGAGCTCACCTGCGACTGGCGCGCGGGCGACGTCTGGTGAGCACGGGAACCTACCCGAGGGCCCGGTGCTACGCTGCGCGACCGTGAGCCAGGATCGCCCCGCTCCCTCCTCGATCGACGAGCTGATCGATCGATTGGAAGAGCTGGTCACACAGCTGCGTGAAGAGCAGGGAACCGCGGTGCCGACATCCGAGCCGTACCTGGCCTCGAGGTCCGCCGTGAAGGGAGCGATGAAGCGGGGGATCTTCAGGGTGACTCGACCCGCAACCCGCCGATCCGACAGGCTGGCGACCGAGCTCGCCGCGATCGCGCTCGAGCTGGCCGAGCGGCTGCAGACCGTCGGTGCCGACATCGAACGCGTGCGCGGAGACATCGACCGGCTCGATCTGACCGCGCACGAGCGGTCGGTCTCTGTCGGCCGGTCCTCCGCCGACCCCACCCCGCCTCGTCTCGACGACGCCTATTACTGGGCATTCGAGGGACGCATGCGGGGGGATCCCGACTCCGTTTCGGAACGGCTCCGGCAGTACGAGCGGTTCGCCGTGCCGCTCCGCGAGCGGACCATGGCAGGAGGCGACGAGGACCTGCCGCTCTGGCTCGATCTCGGTTGCGGCCGAGGTGAGCTCTGCGCGCTCGTCCGGGAATGGGGATGGCGGGTACACGGGGTCGACAGCTCTCCCGCCGCGGTGGAGGCGTGCCGCGCCAGGGGCATCGACGCGACCCTCGCCGACGTCAGGCCCTACCTCGAGACGCGGCGCGACGAACCACCGGCGGCGATCAGCGCGATCCAGCTGATCGAGCACGTACCGCAGGGTGAATGGCTCGGGCTCCTCGGCAGGCTTCACGCGCTCCTGCGTCCTGGAGGGGCCGTGTTGATCGAGACGATCAACGGGCTCAACCCCGAGGCGGTGGCCGCCTCGTTCTTCGCCGACGTCACGCACACGTGGCCCGGGCATCCGGAGACCTTGCGACTGATGGCCGAGCACTCCGGGTTCACCGATGTCGAGGTCGTCTTCCTCAATCCGGACTCGCGGGGCAACGCGCAGGACTTCGCGATCTGGGCCGCGAAGCGCGACGCGGCGGATACGCGCTGATCGCCGACGGGCGGGTGCTAGCCTCGGGAGCAATGGTGTCGAAGGATCCGCCGGCTCCGTCCGACGACGAGAGCGATCTCCTCCGCGAGATGTACTGGGCCCGGGACACGGCGGCCCGCGCGAGGATGGACACGCCCGAGATCCGCGATCGCCTCCACGACTTCGCCGCGCAGATGCGCACGGACCAGGAGGTCGTGATCCCGATGGGGGAGGGCAATCTCGCGTCGCGGTCGAAGTGGCGCCGGCAGCTCAAACGCCGCATCTGGCGAGTGACCCGGCCGGCCACGTGGCGCTACGACCGGCTGCTCGCCGACCATGCCGAGCTCACGACGAGCCTCGCCGAGAAGGTCATGGTGCTCGAGGCCGAGGTCGATCGCCTCAAGGAGGGGCGGGGTCCCGGCCAGGATCCGGACCGGTGAGGATCGCCGTCCTGCACCCGCAGACCGCGTTCGTCCGCGGGGGTGCCGAGACCCACGTCGAGGCGCTGATCCGAGCGCTCCGTGAAGCCGGGCACGAGGCGGACCTCGTGCAGATCGCCGGCAAGTGGTATCCGCCGAGCCAGCTCGCGCATCAGATGGCCGTGTGGCGGAGCTTCGACATCACCGAGTCGAACGGTCTCGTTGTCGACGCCGTGATCGGGCTGAAGTTCCCCGCCTACCTCGCCCAGCACGAGCGGAAGATCGTGTGGCTGATCCACCAGCACCGCACCGCGTACGAGCTCTGGGATCACCCGGTCTACGCGGACCTGAAGCGCCAGGACGACGGTGCGAGGGTCCGCGACATGGTCTGGGAAGCCGACCGGGTCGCGCTGGGTGAGGCCAAGCGGGTCTTCACGAACGCGAAGAACGTGAGGGATCGGCTCTGGAGCTCCCTCCGCATCCCGGCCGAGCCGCTCTACCACCCGAGCCACGTGGCCGAGGAGCTGCTCGACGGGCCGAGCGGGCCATTCGGCGACTTCCTGCTCTTCCCCAGTCGCATGGAGGGATTGAAGCGGCAGTCCTTGGCGATCGAGGCGATGCGGCACGTCTCGACCGGCGCACGCCTGGTGCTCGTGGGCCGAGGACCCGACGAGTCGCAGCTGCGTGAGCAGGTCGAGCGGCTCGGCGTCGGCGACCGGGTCGCGTTCGAGATCGGGGTGACCGACCAGCGCCTGCTGCAGCTCTACCGTGAGGCCCTCGGCGTGTACTTCGGCCCGTTCGACGAGGACTACGGCTACGTGACGATCGAAGGGTTCGCCGCGTCCAGGCCGGTGGTCACGCTCACCGACAGCGGTGGTCCCCTGGAGTTCGTGCGCGACGACGAGACCGGACTGGTTCGTCCGCCCGAACCGAAGGCGATCGCAGAGGCATTCGATCGACTGTGGAACGATCGTGCGGGCGCCGAGCGCATGGGCGCGGCCGGGCACGAGCTCGTGCGCGCCGAGGTGCCCCGCTGGCCCGACATCGTCGCGCGGCTCCTCGACTGATGGACGCCCTCGGGAAGATCGTGCGAAGGATCCGCGGGCCCGGTGCCGTGGCGGTCCAGCATGGACGAGGCCCCGGGTCGCGGGGCGACGTGATCTTCGCGGGCCCGCTCCCGCCCGCGGCCACCGGGGTCGCCACCTACGACCGCGCGGTGCTCGACGGGCTCGAACGCTCCGGCCTGCCCGAGCGGGTGCGGTTCGACGTCGTCTGGCCGGTCGGCTCGCAGGACGCGGGACGCTTCCCCGGCTTCCACCTCGGCGTCTTCCAGCTCGGGAACAACGTGGAGTTCCACCTCGAGACCTACCGCGCGGCCTTCCTGACCGACGCCCTCGTGGTACTTCACGACCTGGCGCTCGACGATTTCGTCCGTGGCCTGATCGCCGCCGGCGACCCACTCGGGTACATGGCGGCGCGCGAGGCCGCTCGCCTGCACGGAACGATCGACGACCCGGACGTGATCGGGAACGCGCCGCTCCGCGAGCCGTGGTGCGCGCACGTGGTGCGCCGGGCACGGGGCGTGATCGTGCATTCGGACTTCGGACGCCGCTACCTCGAGGGGTTCGGCTGCCGGACGCCCGTCTTCGTGGTGCCTCATCCGGTGGTCGAGGCGCCCGATGCCTTCCGGAAGACGGCGGCTCGCGCCCGGGAGCTCCGTGCGGGCCTGCGCCACCCCCCGTTCCTGGTTGTGGCCCCCGGCGACATGAACGAGGCCAAGCGCCTCGAGGCGGTGGCCCGGGCCGGGGCGCTGCTCGGGAAGGATGCGCATCTCGCGATCGTGGGCCGGCGGATCGAGGGCTACGACGTGGAAGGCGCGATCGAGGGCATCGGCGACACAGCCCGTGTGAGCGTGCATGCCGACGTGCCCGACGAGGACTTCCTCGCGTGGCTGGGCGCGGCCGACGTTGCGGTCGACCTCCGGTTCCCGCACCGGGGCGAGGTCAGTGGCTCGCTCAGTAGAGCGATGCAGGCCGGGGTGCCGACGGTCGTCAGCGCGACCGGCACATACCTCGACGTGCCCGACGAGACGGTGGTTCGCATCGCGCCCGGACCGCCCGACCCGGAGGAGCTCGCGAGCACCCTCGGGCGACTGCGCGACGATCCTGACCTGCGCGCCCGCATCGGCGCCGCCGCCGCGGCCCACGTCGAGCATCTGCGCGCGACCGACGCGACCACGCGCGGGTACGAGCGCGCGATCACGGAGACGCTCGCGTTGGTGCGCGATCCCGCACGCAAGGCGCTCGCGATCTGGGGCAAGTCGCTCGTCGACATCGGCATCACCGAGGACGGAGTGGGCGCCGGCTACGGCTCCGAGTACGCACGAGCGCTCCGTTCCTTCGAACCCGGTCCCGAGATCGCCGAGGCGCAGGAGAACTTCGAACGATCGTCATAGGGCGACGCTCCGGGCGGGCCTGGCTGCGTTGCTAGACTCATCCCCTTGCTGACCTGCGGGTTCGCACCCGCGACCTCACGACGGGAGCCACCCACCATCGCCACACCGACCGTGATCGAGCGCACGTCCGAGACGCCCCATCTGCGGCTCGGTCCTCGGCTGCGCGAGCTCTGGGGGTACCGCGAGATCCTCGCGAACCTCGTCCGGAAGGAACTGAAGGTCAAGTACACGGCGTCGTTCCTCGGCGCCGTCTGGTCGTTGCTGAACCCGATCGTCTTCCTCGCCGTCTTCTCGTTCGTGGTCGTGGTGCTTCAGAACCGCGTGCCCGATTTCCCGGTGTTCCTCCTCTCGGGGCTGCTCGCGTGGAACCTGTTCTCCGCGTCGCTGCTGTCGGGCTCGCGTGCCGTGATCGACAACGCGAACCTCGTGAAGAAGGTCGCCTTCCCCCGCGAGATCCTGCCCCTTGCCTCGGTCGGGGTGGGGTTGTTCGACTTCGTGTTGCAGACCGCCGTGCTGCTGCTGTTCGTCATCGTGTCGGGCCACGGCATCGGCGCCGAGGCGATCGTGCTCTACCCGCTCGCCTTCGTGACGCTGATGGTCTTCACGACGGCGACGACGCTGTGGACCTCCGCGATCAACGTGCGGTACCGCGACGTCGGCCACCTGTTGAACCTCGGGTTGCTCGTCTGGTTCTGGATGACACCCATCGTGTACCAGGCTGCGCTGGTGCAGCAGCACCTCGCCTCCCGCGAGATCGCCGGCGTGAACCTTTGGGACCTCTACCTCGTGAACCCGCTCACCCCGATCGTGCTCGGCTTCCAGCGGGCGCTCTACGGCGACCCGGTGCAGGGCGGCGAACAGGTGCTGCCCGACGTGACGGTGGCCTGGCAGGCCGGTCTGCTCGCCGTCGTCTCGGCGATCTCGGCGGGGCTCCTGCTGCTGGCGTGGCGATCGTTCTTCCGGCGCTCGGGCGACTTCGCGGAGGAGCTGTGACGACGGCGATCGAGGTCCGCGAGGTCTCGAAGCGATTCCGACTCTACCGAGAGCGGCCGAGCAGCGTGAAGCAGCGATTGCTGGTCACGCGCTCCAGGGCCGAGGACTTCTGGGCGCTCCGCGATGTCTCCGCAACGATCGAGGAAGGGTCGAGCCTCGGCCTGATCGGGCACAACGGCTCCGGGAAGACGACGTTGCTGAAGTGCATCGCCGGCATCCTGCGCCCGAGCGAGGGAACGATCCGCACCCGTGGGCGCATGGCCGCGCTGCTCGAGCTCGGGGCCGGCTTCCACCCCGAGCTCACCGGCCGCGAGAACGTCTACCTCAACTCGGCGTTCCTCGGCCTGTCCCGGCGAGAGACCGCGCGGGTCTACGACGACATCGTGGGCTTCGCCGAGCTCGAGGACTTCATGGACAACCAGGTGAAGTTCTACTCCTCGGGCATGCTCGTCCGCCTGGGGTTCGCGGTCGCGGTGCACGTCGATCCCGAGATCCTGCTGATCGACGAGGTCCTCGCGGTCGGCGACGAGGCGTTCCAGCAGCGATGCGTCGATCGCGTTCGCGAGTTCCAGCGAGACGGACGCACGATCGTGCTCGTCACGCACGCGCTCGACACCGTCGTCGAGGTCTGCGATCGCGCCGTGATGCTCGACCACGGCACGCTGCACATGGACGGCCGGCCCGCCGAGGTCGTCCGTGAGCTGCGTCATCGCCTGCTCAGCCGCGATCCGCATTTCGTTCCGGAAGAGGGAAGCCGCGAGGTCGAGATCGCCGCGGTGAGCTTCGATTCTGGGGGTGACGGCAACGGCACGGTCTGGCCCGGCGTGGAGCTCGCCATCGCGGTCGACGTGCAGGCCAACGAGGCGGTTCCGGACCTCGACGTCTCGTTCGCCGTGGTCTCCGCGGCGACGAACCACCCCGTGGTCGGCGGACGCACGAGCGAGATGGGGATCGCCCTCGGTCCGATCGCCGGGAAGAAGCGGGTGATCTTCCGTGTGCCGCCGGCCGAGTGGGTCGGCGGCACGTACTTCGTCACGGTCGGTCTCTCGTCGATGGCCGGCGTTCCCTACCACGTCCAGACCCAGCGATACATGGTGCAGGTGCCCGCCGACGTGCAGGTGCCCAAACGCCTCGGGGTCGAGCCCGCCGCTACGGTAGAGGGCCTGTGAACCCGAACCCGCCCGTCACCGACCCCGAGGCGCACGACGCGCACCTCGCAGAACGCGTCGCAGGGCTGCCTGCGGGAAGGAAGGACCTCACGATGTTGATCGCCCTGATCCTGTTGTCGGTGGTCCTGGCGGCCGTGGCGCAGCTCACCCTCAAACACGGCATGAACCAGGTCGCCTCGAACAGCGGCGAGCTGCATCTGAACGCTCGTTCCCTGAAGGACGTCGCCACGACCTGGGCGGTCTGGGGCGGCCTCCTCCTCTTCGGGCTCTCGGCCTTCGTCTGGCTCGCGGTCCTGTCGCGAGCGTCGCTTTCGTTCGCCTATCCGTTCGCGTCGCTCACGTACGCGCTGATCCTGCTCGCCGACCGCTTCCTGCTGCACGAGCAGATCCCGCCCCTTCGTTGGGCCGGGGTGTTCTGCATCATGCTCGGCATCGTGCTGGTGGCGCAGACACCCCACCGGTGACGATCACCGTCTCCCCCGAAGAAGCCGAGCTCGCGGTCGTGATCGTCAACTTCAACACGGGCGGGTACCTCGATCGATGTCTCGCATCGCTGGAACGACACGCCGGCGACATCGCCCTCGACGTGCTCGTGATCGACAATGCTTCGCACGACGGCTCGCACACCACGGCGGTCGCCGCCCACCCCTGGGCCCGGCTGATCGAGAACCCCACCAACGTGTATCTCTCTCCCGCCTGGAACCAGGGGATCCGCGAGACCTCGGCGCCGTTCGTGTTGCTGCTGAACCCCGACACCGAGTGGTGGGCCGGCACGCTCGCCGACCTGGTCGAGGTCGCCGAGCGGAACCCCCGCTCGGGGATCGTCGGGCCGGTCGTACGCAACTCCGACGGAACGATCTACGAGAGCGGGCGCCTGTTCCCCGGCATGGTCGACGCGTTCGGGCACGCGATCCTCGGATCGTTGCGACCGGGGAACCGGTTCACGCGGCGCTACCACATGGACGGGTGGGATCGCATGACCCAGCGCGAGGTCGATTGGGTGAGCGGGTGCTGCATGCTGTTCCCCCGCGAGGTGTTCGACGCCGTCGGGACCTTCGACGAGGGGTTCCCGCTCTACGGCGAGGAGCTCGACATCGCCTCCCGACTCCGGGACGCGGGCTGGTCGGTCCTCTACACGCCGCGGGCCGAGGTCGTCCACGAGTCGGGCGTCTCGACGGGCCGGAGCCGCGAGATGCTGCGCATGCACTCGGACAGCGTCTACCGTTACTACCGCAAGCACCGCGCCGCCGGCTGGCGCCGGCTCACGCTGCCCGTGGCGTGGATGACG
Source organism: Actinomycetota bacterium (assembly GCA_035711865.1). Classification (GTDB taxonomy): domain Bacteria; phylum Actinomycetota; class UBA4738; order UBA4738; family HRBIN12; genus JAOUEA01. The sequence goes on along the minus strand of DASTBT010000157.1, from coordinate 4,658 downwards.
CTGCGCCTGCGCGCGGAGCTGGAGGCTCTGCGAGGAAGGATCACGACACGATGAGAGCCGTCGTGCTGGTGGGGGGAGAGGGCACGCGCATGCGACCCCTCACCCAGACCGTGCCGAAGCCGTTGCTGCCGCTGATGGACCGGCACGTGCTCGACCACGTCCTCGATCACCTGGCGCGCCACGGGGTGCACGAGGTCGTGCTGAGCTCGCCGTACCTCGAGCACGTGTTCCACCCGTTCATCGAGGCTCGACACGGCGATCCCGCGATCACGTGGATCACCGAGACGCACGCGCTGGGCACCGGCGGCGCCATCGTGAACGCTCTCGCATCGGCCGGCGACGAGCCGTTCTTCGCGCTCAACGGTGACATCCTCACCGATCTCGATCTCACGGCCATGCGCTCGGCCCACGAGGAGCGGGGCGCCGCCGTCACGATCGCCCTGCATCACGTCGAGGACGCCCGTGCCTTCGGGCTGGTCGCCAGCGACGCGGAAGGCCGGATCGTGGAGTTCCGTGAGAAGCCCGAGGACCCGATCCCCGGCGACATCAACGCGGGCACCTACGTGCTCGACCCCGGCGTGCTGCGCGGGTGGACCGCCGGGGACACGATCTCGATCGAACGCGACATCTTCCCGGCGGTGATCGGGACCGGAGATCCGGTGCACGGGTTCGTGGCCGACGCCTACTGGCTCGATCTCGGCACACCCGAGAAGTACCTGCAGGCGCACTTCGACATGTTCGAGGGAAAGGTGCACGGCGTCTCGTATCCGGCGCCGTGGGTCGCCGACGGCGCCGCGGTGGACCTGCGGGCCCACGTGGGGCGTTGGGTGGCCCTGGGAGCGGGTGCGGCGGTCGGTCCCGATGTCCGGATCGACGATTCGGTGCTGCACGAGGGCGTCCGCGTCGGCGCCGGAGCGGTGATCACGGGCTCGGTGCTCGCGCGCGACGTCGTCGTCGGCGAGGGAGCGATCGTCGGTTCGAGCGTGGTGGGCCAGGACGGCTCGGTGCCGGCCGGTGCCCGATTGACCGACGCCCGGGTCGACGCCGGCACGGAGGCCGTCGCCTCGTGATCCGCCGCGCCCTCGCGCTCGGGCTCGTCGCGATCGTGCTCGCCGCCGTGGGCGTCGGGGCTCCGTCGGCCCTCGCGGCGGGCGAAGGCACGACCGTGCCGGGGGCCACCGACGATCCGTTCACGGGGTCACCCGCCCCGGCGCGCACCGACATCGACCGGGCCACCGGCTTCCGCTTCTTCGGTTCCGGCTTCGGCCATGGGATCGGCATGTCGCAATGGGGAGCGAGGGGGCTGGCCGCGATGGGCTGGTCGCACAAGCGCATCCTGCGGCACTTCTACCGAGGCACACGCGTGACACGTCCACCCGATCCGGTCGGGAAGATCCGCGTCGGGCTCACGTGGGATCGCAGGGTCGTCCACCTCGGCGCCCGGGGTGGGCCCGTGCACCTGTGGGTCAGCAGGCGAGGGGGCACGGAGGTCGGGCGCATCCCGGGGGGCCGCACGTGGACGCTGCGCGCGAACGCGAGTGGGTTCTCCGTGCGCGACCATGCCGGGAAGCTCGTGGGCGGGCACGCATGGGGCGGGGCGGCCTCGGATCTGATCGCGACGTACGGCTCCGGCACTCGCGCGTTCGTCCGCGAGGCGAACGCGGTGAGCGGAACGGGCTACACGTACAACCGCGGCCACCTCGTTCTCGATCTGTACCGGCGTGGAGGGACGTGGACCCAGCGGGTCGTGTTGCCGATCGCCCTCGAGCGGTACCTGTACGGCCTCGGGGAGATGCCGAGCTCGTGGCCCGTCGCGGCGCTCCGAGCACAGGCCGTCGCCGGGCGGACGTTCGCGACCCACAAAGTCAAGCGTTTCGTACCAAACGCCGCGTGTGCGTGTGACATCACCGACGGCGCGAACGACCAGGTCTACGTCGGCGCCGGCAAGGAGGCCGGCCTCGACGGCGAGCGGTGGGTCAAGGCCGTCAACGACACCCGGGGACAGGTCGTGACGCACGGGGGCAACGTGATCCAGGCGTTCTTCGCCGCCTCCGACGGCGGGCATTCCGATGCGGTCGAAGACGTGTGGCACGGGGGGAACGACGCGTTCGCGATCCCGTACCTCAAGGCCGAGTGCGACCCGGGCGAGGCTGCGGGCGGGAACCCGTGGGTCGATTGGCAGAAGGCGTACACGGCCGTCGAGCTCACGAACCGACTCGCTCCGTACACGGGGGCGATCGGTCGGATCCGCGGCTTCCCGAAGGTGCGGCGGGGCGACGGCGGACGCGTCATCACCGCCACGGTTCGAGGCGCCGGGGGAACGTCGACGGTCACCGGGTCGGAGCTCCGATGGGCCCTGGGCGTCTGGGACGCGCGCATCTGGATCAACCAGGACAAGAACATCACCGGGCCCATCCGAGACCGTTACGACGCCCTGATGTGCAGGCCGGGACTGCCCGCATCGAAGGTCGCCGCCGTCGACGGCGGGTCGCGTCAGCGTTTCGACAAGGGCGCGATCTTCCGCAACGCTGCTCGGCGGGTCACGGTGTGGCTGCGGGGGCCGATCTATCGGGAGTACAAGGCGATCAAGGGCCCGTCGGGCAAGCTGGGCATGCCGATCGGTCAGATCGTCGACGCCGGCCCCGGTGTGCGGGCGCTGTTCGCTCGCGGGCGCATCCTCGCGATGCAGGGCCTGGGCGCCCACGCGCTCTGGGGCCGGGTGCTGAAGGGCTACCTGCACCGCGGCGGCACGACGGGGGCGCTCGGCTTCCCGACGAGCCGTGTTCGTGCCGACGGCAGCGGAGGGACGCTCGCCGAGTTCGAACACGGCACGATCGTCTGCCCGAAGGGCGGAAGCTGCCGGCTCGCCTGAGCCCCGTGCCTCAGCAGTCGTCGGCAGCGTTGGGCTCGGGCGCGTTCGACGTGCAGGCGAACGCCTCGGCGAACCCCCCGGCCACCGACCCGGCCTGGTCCGCCGTGATCGTGCCGGGGCAGGTCTGGAGCTGGTTCCACGCCGCCATCGCGACCGACGTGCCCTCGGGCAGCCCGTCGTATGGGGCGGCCACCGTCATCTGGCGGTTCGCCGCGACCCCCCGCAACGCGTCGACCACGTCGGGGCTCACCGCGCCGTCGCCGTCGGCCCGGTAGTAGAGCATCACCCCGGAGTGTTCGAGGAAGTGCACCGCCGCCGCCTCGCTGTCGATCGGCTGATCGTATGAGTCGGGCGACGAGGGCAGCACCTGCGCGCCGTAATGCTGGCCCGAGGTGGCGGGCTTCTGCGCGTAGGCGATCGGCGTTCCGTCGGCGACGTGTTGCCCGGCCGGGGCGTCGCTCGCCGGTCGTTCGATCGCGGTGCATCCGGCGGCTTCGGCGGCGGCGACCGCCGCCTGCGGCACATCGCGTGGGCTCGCCGCCTTGGTCAGCCAGTAGAAGACGCCGATCCCGACCACGCCGACGAAGCTGAACACCGCCGCCCGCCGGATGAAGGCGCTCCGTTGAGCCCGTTTGCGGGCGGCCTCCCGCGCCTTCCTGGCCTCTTCCTTCCGTTCCCGGCGGCCCGCACGCGCGTCGACCGGCTCCGGTCGCTCGGTCGCCACGGGCCCCGGGCGCCGTCGCTTCTTGTTCTTGTTCGTCATCGCTACATCGGTGCTCCGGCCTCGGGAGCCTCGCCGCCGTACTCGCGATCCTGCGAGGTCGGGAATGAGTACTGGCTGGTGAAGTCGAACGCCACCGCCAGGTCGGGCGTCGCGCACGTCTGCAGGCGATGCCACCCCACGAGCGCCATCTGCGTCCCGTCGGGAAGCAGGCCGCCGGCTCCGCCGTAGTCGTAGGGTGCCACGATGACCCGGTCCTGGCCCACCGGGTCGTCCTGGTCGTAGAAGGCCTTGATCTCGTCGACCTGCTCCTGCGGCGCGCCGGGTGAGAGCCAGATCACCGATCCGCCGTGCTCAAGGGAGTGGATCAGCGGCCCGATATCGGGGGTCGAGTCGTACACGCCGGCCGGCAGCGTCGACTCGCCGACGTGGGGACCGGAGGTCGGCGGGGTGCTCGGGTACGAGTCGAGCGGCGGAAGCTCGGGGAACCGGGCGTCGCCTCCGATGTGCGCCTGATCCGCGTAGTCGGGCGACGCTTGATCCGCTCCGTCGTAGAAGCCGGGGGTCTGCACCTCGGAGCACCCGGCCGCCTGGGCGGCATCGGGAGCCTGCGACAGCAGGTCGGCGGGCGCGGCGAGCGACCCCCCGGAGGTCTCCGGCCGCAGCACGACGACCGCCACGACCGCCGCGATCGCCGCGATGGCGACCAAGGACAACCCGATGGCGCGGGTCCGTTTCCTGGCGGCCATCTGTCGTTGGAGCGCGTCACGCTCGAGGCGAGCCTGCTCCTTGCGTTGGGCCTTCGTCGGCCTGCGGGCGTCGTTGGGTTGGTTCGGCACCTGCTTCGGGCTCCTTACCGAGGGTCGGGGAACGGCATCAGGAGGCTCAAGCGTACCCAAGGAGGGATCCCGATGGGGTTCTTACCGCAGGTCTGCGACGAGATCGACATCGATCTCCGGCCGCGGTGGGAGGCGAGAGCCCTGCGGGAGCGGACCGCACGCCACGGTGCCGAGGGCGAGCCATTCCGGAGCCATGCCGAGGGCCTCGCGCGATTCCTCACGACAG
>DASTBT010000156.1:0-8812 GCA_035711865.1 Actinomycetota bacterium | reverse complement strand
CGGGCGGTTCGACCCGACTCCGGGATCTCATGGGCTTTCACCCGATAGACGCGCCCCTTCGTGGTGAAGAACAGCATCCAGTGGTGGGTCGTCGTGGTGAAGACGTGCTTGACGACGTCTTCTTCCTTGAGGTTCTGGCCGCGAACTCCCTTGCCGCCGCGACCTTGTTTCTTGAACGCGTCGACCGGCAGCCGCTTCACGTAGCCGGCACGACTGACCGTGATGATCACGTCTTCCTCGGCGATCAGATCCTCGACGTCGAACTCGCCCTCGTCGGCCTTGATCGACGTGCGCCGGCTGTTCGCGTGCTTCTTGCGGATCTCGGCGAGCTCGTCCTTGATCACCCCGCGCAGCTTCTTCGGGTCCTTCAGCAAGGCGTTGAAGTACCCGATCCGTTCGAGCAGCTTGGCGTGCTCGTCCTCGAGCTCGGTACGCGCGAGCTTCGTGAGCCTGCGCAGCGGCATGTCGAGGATGTGGTTCGCCTGGACCTCGCTGAACTTGAACGTGCTCATCAACTTCTTGCGGGCGGCATCCGCGTCGGCGGCCGCCCTGATGATCTTGATCACCTCGTCGAGATGGTCGAGGGCGATCAGCAGGCCCTGGACGATGTGGTCGCGGTCCTCGGCCTTGCGCAGGTCGAAGCGCGTGCGCCGGGTCACCACCTCGACCTGGTGGTCGACGTAGTAGCCGATCATCTCGGCGAGGGTCAGCGTGCGCGGCACGCCGTCGACGAGCGAGAGCATGATCGCGCCGAAGTTGTCCTGGAGCTGCGTGTGCTTGTACAGCTGGTTCAGCACGACGCTGGCGTTGGCGCCTCGTTTGGTCACGATCACGAGGCGCATGCCCTGGCGGCTCGACTCGTCGCGCACGTCGACGATGTCCTTGACCTTGCCGGTCTTCACGAGCTCGGCCACCTTCTCGGCGAGGCGGGCCTTGTTCACCTGGTACGGAAGCTCGGTCACGACGATGTTGGACCGCCCCTGCGATCCTTCCTCGATCGTGGTGACGGCGCGGACCTTGATCGACCCGCGGCCGGTCTCGTAGGCGTCTTTGATGCCTTGGCGCCCCATGATCACCGCACCGGTCGGGAAGTCGGGCCCCTTGACGAACTTCATCAGGTCGGCGGTGGTCGACTCCGGTTCGTCGAGGTAGTGGATCACCGCGTCGATCGTCTCCCCGAGGTTGTGGGGCGGGATGTTGGTCGCCATGCCCACGGCGATGCCGGACGCACCGTTCACGAGCAGGTTCGGGAAGCGGGCCGGAAGCACCACCGGCTCCTGCTCGTACCCGTCGTAGTTCGGCCGGAACTCGACCGTTTCCGACTCGATGTCGCGCAGCAGCTCCAATGCGACCGGGGCGAGCCGGGCCTCGGTGTAGCGCATCGCGGCGGCGGGATCGCCGTCGACCGAGCCGAAGTTGCCGTGGGGATCGACGAGCGGGTGGCGCAGCGACCAATCCTGGGCCATGCGCACCAACGAGTCGTAGACGGCCTCGAGGCCGTGGGGGTGGTACTTCTTCACGACCTCGCCCACCGCCCACGCCGACTTGCGGTGAGGCCGGTCGGGGCGAAGGCCACCCTCGAGCATCGACCAGAGGATGCGCCGGTGCACTGGCTTCAAGCCGTCGCGCACCTCGGGAAGCGCACGAGAGACGATGACCGACATCGCGTAGTCGAGGTAGGAGCGCTGGATCTCGTCTTCCAGCGCGATCGGCTCGACGTTGCCGACGAACAACCCTTCCTGGCTCACGACTGGTTCAGCTCCTCACGGGCGGTCAGACGTCGAGGTTCTCGACGTACTTCGCGTTGCGCTCGATGAACTCCTTGCGGCTCGGCACGTCCTCGCCCATCAGCACCGAGAAGAGCCGGTCGGCGGTGGCGGCGTCCTCGAGCGTGACCTGCAACAGCGTGCGGTGCTCGGGGTCCATCGTCGTGCGCCACAGCTGCTCCGCATCCATCTCACCGAGACCCTTGAACCGCTGCGGGTCGCCGATCTTCGAGCCGTTCGCGTTCTTTCGGAACTCGTCCCACTCGTGCTCGGTGTAGAAGTAGTGCTCCTGCTTGCCCTGCTTCAGCAGGTACAGCGGCGGCTGCGCGAGATACACGTAGCCGGCCTCGATCAGCTCGCGCATGTACCGGAAGAAGTACGTGAGCAGCAGCGTGCGGATGTGTGCGCCGTCGACGTCGGCGTCGGCCATCAGCACGATGCGGTGGTACCGCGCCTTGTCGAGGTCGAACTCCTCGTCGATGCCGGTGCCGATCGCGGTGATCAACGCTTGGATCTCGACGTTCTGCAGGACCTTGTCGAGCCGCGCCTTCTCGACGTTGAGGATCTTCCCCCTGATCGGCAGGATCGCCTGCGTCGCCCGGTCGCGCGCGCTCTTGGCCGACCCGCCGGCAGAGTCGCCCTCGACGATGTAGATCTCGCACGCCGCCGGGTCGCTCATCTGGCAGTCGGCCAGCTTGCCGGGCAACGAGCCGCTTTCCAGGAACGACTTGCGTCGCGTGAGGTCACGGGCCTGGCGTGCGGCGATGCGTGCCTTCGCGGCGCTCGACGCCTTCGTGAAGATGCGCTTCGCATCGCCCGGATGCTCCTCGAGCCAGGTGGCGAGGTCGGCGTTGACGGTGGTCTCGACGAGCGATCGCATCGAGGCGTTGCCGAGCTTCGTCTTCGTCTGGCCTTCGAACTGCGGGTCGCGCAGCTTCACCGAGATGATCGCGACGAGCCCCTCGCGCACGTCTTCGCCGATCAGGTTGTCGTCCTTCTCCTTGAGCAGGCCCTTGGCGCGCGCGTACCGGTTCAGCACGTTCGTAAGGGCCTTCTTGAGGCCCTCCTCGTGCATGCCGCCTTCGTGCGTGTTGATCGTGTTCGCGAAGGAGTACAGCGACTCGGTGTACCCGTTGTTCCATTGCATCGCGAGTTCGACCTCGCCCTCGTCGGTGGGGCCGGTCTCGATCGCGATGACGCGGCTGAGGGTGTCCTTGCCTTGTCCGAGGTACTTCACGAAGTCGACCAGCCCGCCGTTGGCCTTGAAGACCTCCTCGACCCTCGGGGTCTCGCGTTCGTCGACGAGCTTGATCTCGGTGCCCTTGTTCAGGAACGCGAGCTCGTGCAGTCGTTCGGCGAGCGTCTCGCGCTTGAACTCCAGGGTCTCGACGAAGACCTCGGGGTCGGGCCAGAAGCGCACCGTCGTGCCGGTCTTCGTGGTGGCCTTTCCCTTCTTCAGGGCGCCCAGGCGCTTGCCCCGCTCGTAGGACTGGGTCCACGAGTACCCGTCTCGCATGACCTCGACGTCGAGCTTCTCGCTGAGGGCGTTCACGACGCTCACACCGACACCGTGCAGGCCCCCCGAGATCGCGTACCCGCCTCCGCCGAACTTGCCGCCTGCATGTAGCACGGTCAGCACGACCTCGACCGCGGGCCGGCGGTCCTTGGCCCCCGGGATGGGCTTCACTGGGATTCCGCGGCCGTTGTCGAAACAGCTCACCGAGCCGTCGTCGTGGATCGTGACGACGATCCTGTCGGCGAAGCCGGCCATCGCTTCATCGATGGCGTTGTCGACGACCTCGTAGACCAAGTGGTGAAGACCGCGCGCGCTGGTGGTGCCGATGTACATGCCGGGCCGCTTGCGAACGGGTTCGAGCCCCTCGAGCACCTGGATGTTGCTGGAGTCGTACGCGCCCGTGCTCTTCTTCTTGGTCCTGGTCCTGGTCGCCAACTGGCCTCCGATCGACACGACTCGCGACCCCGGGACGAGCCCACGACGAACCCCGCACTATGTGCGGGGAGCGTGCGCGGGGAGGGATCGCACGAACGCTCTCATCTTACCGCAGCCGACCGACCCTCGACCCCGTTTCAAAGGGGGAAAACCGCCATCTACCTGGGATTTCGCACGATGAACCGCACCCGATGGACGTGGTCGCCTCCGAGCATGTCGTCCGCCTTCCGGCGGATCTCCGCGTGCAGGAACCGAGCCTGCGCGCCCCACGGCCCGCTCGAGGCCTCGACGGTCAGGACGCCGTTCTCCAGGGAAGCCGGCGAGGTCTCGGTGGCCATCCGCTCGCCCACGATCTCGGGCCAGCTCGACGCGAGGCGGGCGATGGGCATGCCCCGGCTGAACACCTCCTCGCGCATCAGACCATCGACGATCTCGCCGAGTGAGGCCGGCTCATCGGAGCGAGGCCGTCGCCGGCTGCCGAATCCCTTCGCGTCAGGCACCACCGCACCCCCGCGGCAACTTCACGCCCGGCTCCTCGGGTCGACCACCCCGGCCCGGACATCCCAGACAGCCACGGCGCGCGCAGGCACGTCGGCCTCGTCCGCCACCGTGACGACGACCTGTCCCTCGCGCCCGGAGAGCCTCTCGAGGAACCGATCGCGCCGGGCCGGGTCGAGCGCGCTGAACGGATCGTCCACCAGGAACACGGGCGGCTCTCCCATTTCGTCGGCCACCGCCGAGGCGAGTCCGGCTCGCAGACACAGCGCCGTGGCCCACGTCTCACCGTGCGATCCGGCCGGGCGGGCGCCGAGGTCGCGGACCTCCAACGCGAGCTCGTCGCGGTGCGGGCCGACGAGCGAGGTGCGCCGTGTGAGCTCGTCGGCCCGGCGCTCGGCGAGGCGAGCGGCGAACCCGCCCTCGAGATCGGCCGCGTCCCAGACGTTCGGTCGATACCGAACGGCCAGCTCGTAGCCGGCCAGATGCTCGAACTCCTCGGACGAGGGTGGTCCGACACGTTCGACCGCGTCGTGACGAGCGCGCACGAGCGCTGAGCCGGCCCGGATCAGCTCCTCGTCCCAGGCCTCGATCCCCGGGGGCGATCGGGACCCGTCCCACTCCTTGAGCAGCCGGTTCCGCTGTCGCAACGTGCGATCGTAGGCGGTGAGCAGCCCTTCCTTCAGCGGCCAGAGAACGGTCACGGCCTCATCGAGGAACGTCCGTCGCTTCGAGGGGTCCCCGATCACGATCGGCAGGTCGAAGGGACCGAACAACACGGCGCGCACCTGCCGGCGCAGGTCGCGCTTGCGTCGAACCGCCGAGCCGTTCACCTGCACCCGGCTCGCGCCCTTCGCTGGGATCTCGACCTCGACGAGCACCCTGCCTGCCCGGGTGTCGAACTCCCCCCGGGCATACGCGGCCTCGTGGCCCTCCTGCACGAGGGCTGCGTTCGACGAGACCCTCGGCGACCCGAGCGCGTAGAGCACAAACATGCCTTCGAGCAGGTTCGTCTTCCCTTCACCGTTGGGCCCGACGACGACCGTCAGCCCGTCGGGGATCGTCTCGATGTGCGTGCGTTCGTGGTTCCGGAACGACCGCAACTCGATCCAGCCCAGGCGCATCGCGAGAGGGGAACCCGCGGCGGCGCCGGCTTCAGGACACCGCGGCGGGCAGACGGACGGGCATCACGAGGTAGGTGAACTCGTCGCTCTCACCGCGAACCACGCCGGGCTTCAGCCCGTCGCGCACGTCGAGCCGCACGCTCTCGCCCGTCGCGGCCCGCAAGCCGTCGGCCAGGTACTGCGGGTTGAACGCGACCGTGAGGTCCTCGCCCTCGTATCTCGCTTCCACCGTCTCGACCGCCTGGCCCAGGTCGGGGCTCGACGACGACAGCTTGATGCCCAGCGCATTGAACTCCAGCCGAACCGGCGTCGTGTCACGTGCCATCAGGCCCACGCGGCTGACCGCGTCGAGCAGCTGCTGCCGGCTGGCCGTGAGTCGGCTCTCGTGCTGGTCGGGGAGCAGCTGGCGGTAGTTCGGGAACTCGCCCTCGATCAATCGCGAGGTGAGGGTGAGCTCCCCGATGCGGAAGGCGACCTGCGACTCGTCGACGAACACCTCGATCGACGTCTTCTCGTCGGCAGACGCGCCCCGCCCCGCCTCGGTGAGCGCCCGTTCAGGCACGATCGCCCTGCCTTCGCCGTCGGCCGACGCGACGAGCTCGCGGACCGCGAGGCGGTAGGAGTCGGTTGCGACCATGACGACTCCCTCGCGACTCACCTCGATCAGCACACCGGTGAGCACCGGCCTGGCCTCGTCTCGCGAGGCGCCTCGGGCGACCTGGTGCACCGCCTCGGCGAACGCGCGCGCATCGGCCGTGATCTTCGTGCCGCTCGGCTCCTGCAAGCCCGGGAAATCCTCCGCGGGCAGCAGCCGGAGGGTGCCCTCGTACGCAGCGCATCGGATGTGGGCTTGGGACTGATCGGTGTCGACGTCGACCGGGGCATCGGACAACGATTTGACGGTGTCGGCGAGCAGCCTGGCGGGCACCAGCGCGACGCCGGCCTCGCTCACCTGTGCCTCCGTTGTCAGACGAGCCGATACCTCGAGATCGGTCGTGGTGAGCTCGAGGTGTCCGTCGTCGGTCGCCTGGATCAGCACACCCGTGAGAGCCGGTATGCCGGGCCTCGACGAGACGCCTCGCTGGACGGTCTGCAGCGCCTCGGACAGCGCATCTCGGTCACACCGGAACTTCACTGGTCCACCACCCCCTGCTTCTGTCTGATCAGGAAAGAGATACTGCGGTAGTAGGTGCTGTGGAAACGTGGACGGACACCCCGTTCTCGCAGGGTAACGACGCCGTCGGACATGTGGGAAACGCGTGGGGAAAACGCGTCACCCTCGCCCGGATGCGTGATCCGTGCGAGTGTGTCCACCGAGGGCGCACGGTTGTCCACACCTGTCCGCACCGGCTCTCCGGCCCCCCGCCGTCGGTTCACGCAGCTCGCACCCGCCCGCGGATGATCCGGGTCAGATCCTGCACCTGCCGGAACGTGGCGTCGCGTGCGCGCATCTCGTCCTCGACCTTGCGGATGCCGTGCAGCACCGTCGTATGGTCGCGACCGCCGAAGATCTCGCCGATCTTCAGTAGGGACAGCCCGGTGCACTCGCGCGTGAGGTACATCGCGATGTGACGTGCCTGGGTCAAGGGGCGCGATCGAGACTTCGACATGAGGTCGGCCGACGAGAGCGAGAAGTACTTCGCGGTCTCGTCGAGGATGAGCGGGGGCGGGATGTCGTTCTGGGTCTGCGGGATGAGGTCCTCGAGGGCGCGCTCGGCGAGCGAGACGTCGATGGGCTGTCCAGTGAGCTCGCTCCACGCGGCCACGCGCACGAGGGCGCCCTCGAGCTCGCGAACCGATTGGTCGAACTTCGATGCGGCGAACTCGATCACGGCCGACGGCACGGTGATGTGCTCGCGCTCCGCCTTCAGCTGCAGGATCGCGATGCGAGTCTCCAAGTCGGGTGGCTGCACGTCAACGCAGAGCCCCCATCGGAAGCGATTCACGAGCCGCTCCTCGAGACCCGAAAGCTCGTGTGGCGGCCGGTCTGACGCGATCACGATCTGCTTGCCGGCACCGTGCAGGTGATTGAACGTATGGAAGAACTCCGTCTGGGTCTCTTCTCGCTTGGCCAGGAACTGGATGTCGTCGACCAGCAACACGTCGACCTCGCGGTAGCGCTGCCGGAAGCTGTCGCCGCCTTGCCGCTCGCGCACCGCCTTGATGAACTCGGTCACGAATTGCTCGGAGGTGACGTATTTCACGCGGAGCGCGGGGGCGAGCCGATACATGTGGTGGCCCACCGCGATCAGCAGGTGGGTCTTGCCCAGCCCGACCCCTCCGTAGATGAACAAGGGGTTGTACGCGGTCGATGGGGGCGCCTCGGCCACCGCCATCGCGGCGGCGTGGGCGAACCGGTTGCTCGGCCCGGGCACGAACGCGTCGAACGTGTAGTTGGGGAACGGCAGCGTCGGTGCGCTGGGCGCGGCAGCACCGGGCGATGTGGACGACGGGGCCGGCGACGACGCCTGGGCACCCGGCTCCAACGATCCGCTCCGGAACGATCCGGGGGCCGCCGACCGGTCCGCACGCAACTCCTCGTCGACGGAGAGCTCGATCTTCAAGGGGCGCCCCACGGCTTCCTGAGCCGCCCGCTCGATCAGCGGAAGGTGGTTGTGCTGCAGTCGTTCACGGACGAGCGGGCTCGGCACGGCGAGGGAGATCGAGTCGTCGGCGAGACGCACGGGTCGAACGTCGGCGAACCACATGACCACCGTGGTCTCGGGAAGTTCGTCGCGCGCCTGATCGAGTACGTGCGCCCACGCGTCACGGGCCCCGTGCTCAGGGGACGCTACCGCCATCTCGGATTCCACAGCACCTTTCCACATCGGTGGAAAACACGGGAAGGTCGTCGTAGCGCCGCGCCCTGCGAGGGCCCGGATCGCCGGGAGGAAGGCGGGGCGCACGTTAGCACACTGCCTCGGCGCCCCACTCGTCGGCCGCAGGGTCTTGACACTCTTTCTCATGTCAAGGGCTTTGTCCTGCGAGGATGCGGCCCCGTATACTCGACGCGGCCGGCGTTCCGCCGGCCTTCACACGGAACCCCATGCGTTCCCATTCACGAAGGACCATGACCGAGCATGGCCAAAGGTAAGCGAACCTATCAGCCGAACAACCGTCGCCGCGCCCGTCGTCACGGCTTCCGCTTGCGCATGCGGACCCGCGCGGGTCGCGCGATCGTCTCCTCGCGCAGGCGCAAGGGCCGTTCCCGCCTCTCCGCCTGAGAGCGAGCGCGTCGTGCGCCCCGAACAGGTGCGCCGTGTGCTCGATCGAGGCCGTCCCCACCACGGAAGGCGGGTGGTACTGTTCCTTGCGCCCGGGTCCGGTGACTGGGCGGTCGTGGCCGCGCGACGCGTGGGCGGGGCCGTCGATCGGAACCGGGCGAGACGTATCCTGCGGGAGGCTTGGCGACAGGTATCGCCGCAGGTCACAGGAGGCCTCGATGCCGTCCTAGTTGCCCGAGAGGGGATCCGGGG
>DASTBT010000155.1:0-44564 GCA_035711865.1 Actinomycetota bacterium | reverse complement strand
GGCGACGTTTCCGAGCGTCCCACGTGCCGCGACGTTCCGCAGTCGACCGGCCGGGGGAATCCGCGTCCCTACGGCGCTGTAGGGCGATCCGGGGAGAGCTCCGGCAGAGGTCGCACCACGGATCCGGGAACGCGAACGGGCCGGGTCCCGCATGCGGACCCGGCCCGTCGTTGCCTATCGCCTCTCGAGCACTTCGGCCTCGAACGAGGCTTCGTCCGGTAGACCAGCCGGAGCCCGACAGGTCGGTGAACTGGTGTGGATTTGCCGGTCGCCCGGCAAGGCGGGCCGGGAGGTGACCCCGGCACGCGAGGGACGGCTCAGCAGCCAGTCACCTCGAGGGTCTCGAGCTGTCTATGCAAGCTGGACCACCTCCTTCCTCTCGTACCGCACATGGTGGCGCACGCCTCTGCGAACGGCAACTAGCCGGACGGATCGATCGCCGGCATGGCAGGGTGACGGGTGCAGCTTCCGATCGACCAAGGAGGTGACCGATGGCGATGGTGACGGACCCGGTCTGCGGCATGAAGATCGACGATGACGACGCGGCGGCGATCGCCGAACACGACGGCGTCATGTACTACTTCTGCTCGCAGGCCTGCCACGACGCGTTCGTGGCGGACCCGACCTCATATGTCGGCTGACGTCCTGACCGAGGGCGAGCTCGCCGAGCGGGGCGGCACGACGGTCGAGCGCCTCAGGGAGCTCGTCGAGCTCGGCATCGTGCGGTCGGCCGACGGCGGATTCCGGCGGCGTGACGTGATGGTCGTGCGGGTCGTGGAGATGCTCGAGGCCAAGGGGATCGATGCCGGGTCGGTCGCGACAGCGCTCGGGACCGGCGACCTCTCGCTCGGCTATCTCGAGAGCGCCGGCCGGCGGCATCCGAGGTCCGACACGACGGCCGAGCAGCTCGCCGGGGAGCTCGGCATCGACGTCGAGATGCTCGAGCGCCTCTACGTCGCGTTCGGGCTCCCGCCGCCCTCGCGCGAGGAGCTCGTCCGCTCCGAGGACCTCGAGGCCCTGGAAATGCTCCCCGTGCTCCGCTCGGTCGGGGTGCCCGAAGGTGAGGTTCTGCGTCTGGCGCGGGTCTGGGGCGACGCCACGCGCAAGGTCGCGCAGTACCAGAGCCACTACATGCACCACGCGATCGAGGAGCAGTACCGCCGCCGCGGCATGCGCGACAACGAGGCGTTCGAGGCCGCGATCGCCGAGGTGGGGATGCGGGCGGGGCGGTCGGGAGAGGAGATGCTCTCGTGGCTCCTACGGCGCCATTCCGAGGCGTTCCTGACCGAGCATCAGTTCGAACACGTCGAGGTCGCGCTCGAGCAGGCGGGCGTTCGTCGGCGGCCCGCGAAGAGCGTCGGAGCGATCGTGTTCGCCGACCTCACCGGCTACACGCGTCTCACCGAGGAGGCGGGCGACGAGTTCGCGGCGCGCACCTCACTCGAGCTCGCGGAGCTCGTGAAGGAGGTCGCGGTGCGCCACCGCGGGGAGGTCGTGAAGATGCTGGGCGACGGCGTCTGCTTCCACTTCGCGCACCCGCCCGACGCCGTGCTGGCGTCGCTCGAGATCGTGGCGACCGTGGGCCCGCGCGGCTTGCCGCCGGCCCACATCGGGGTCAACGCGGGTCCGGTGATCTACGACGAGGGGGACTACTTCGGCCGCACGGTCAACATCGCGGCACGCATCGCGTCGGAGGCCGGTCCCGAGGAGGTCCTCGTCGGGGAACCGGTGGTTTCGACGGGCGCCGTGGAGGGAGTCGGCTTCGAGGAACGCGGGACGGCGGTCCTCAAGGGGATCGCGGACCCGGTACCGCTCTTCCGTGCCGTCGTGAGGGAACCCGGGGCCTGAGAACGCGGAGGCCGCCGGGGCGATGCCCCGGCGGCCCCCGCTCCGTCCGTTCCGGTCAGATCGACCGGTGTTCCTCCTCGTACTCGTACCGGCCACCGTCCATGGCGTCGCCGCGCCTGACCGTGGTGGAGCGGCTGCCCATGAACGTGAGCACGAGTCCGATCACGGCGGTCACGACACCCACCCAGAACAGGATCAGGCCGGCCGCGTTGATGTCGAAGCCGTCGGCGCTCGCGGTCACGGCCCAGTACAGGATCGCACCCACGACGCCGAGCACGATCCCGAGCACCAGGATGCTCGTTCCAGTGGTACGACTCATATGGTCCTCCTTCCGAGGTCTGGCGTCGGTGTACCCGGTCACGGGCACGCGGAAACGCGGCCTCTCGACCGGGAAAGCACCCCCGACCTCAGGACGACGCGGTCACGCGGCGCCTCGCCACGAAGAGCGCGACCAACCCGATCGCCACCAGCGCGAGCGCGACGATCGCTGCCGTCGAGGCATCGCCGCCGGTGAACGCGGCTTCTCCGCCGGCGCCGGCGGCCTGTCCGACCCCCCCGCCCGCGCCTTCCACGACGGCCTCGGGCGGAGGACTGCCTGTGTACTGAGCGAACGCGGTTCCGGCGGTCGTGGCCGCGAAGACCATCGCTCCGATCATTGTGGTCGCCATCTTCCTCATGGTGGTGCCTCCTTCAGTCGGACGCGCGAAGTCGCGCGTGCTGACACGTACCGGACGGGGCGCTGATCGCCGACGCGCAGACGTCAGATGTCAGGCGTCAAGCGCTGCATGCCGCCGCCGACGCGCGGTGATGGGGGGATGGTGTCGGGGTTCAGCGGTCGGGTGATGCGGCGCTGATATCGGCGAGCACCGAGCCGGGTGTCGTCTCGATCGCGATGTCGCCGAGCGAGACGATGCCGATCGCGCGGCCGCTCTCGACCACGGGGAGTCGCCGGATGTCGCGGGCCCGCATCACCTGGATCGCGTGCTGGACCGTATCGGTCGGGGCGGCCGTGGCCACCTCACGCGTATACACGTCGCCGACCGGTGTGAGCTGCGGGTTCCGGCCCTCGGCGGTGGCGCGGATCGCGATGTCGCGATCGGTGACGATGCCGATCAGGCTGCCCGTCTCGTCCTGGACGAGCACGTCGCCGATGTCATGTTCCTTCATCACGTGTGCGGCCTGCTGCAGGCTGTCGCCCGGTCGCACCCCTTCGGGCGCAGCGGTCATGACCTGCCGGACCTCCCGCAGGTCGAGCGTGGGGGCCTCGGGCGTCTGCCCCGGAAGCGCCCCGTGGAATCGCTCGGGGAGTCGCTCCTTGACCTTCTCGCCGGTGGCGGCCCCCGCCGCGTAGCCCACGCCGAACGTCGCGATCGTGCCGATCAAACCCATGATCGTTCCTCCTTCAGGATCCTGGGATCCGCGGACACGGCATCGCTTACCCACCGGTGTCCCACATCACGCCTCGCGCCAGGAACGATCAGGCGCCGAACCAACGGACGCGCCGGCTGGCCCCGTACTCGGCCTTCTCCTCCGCCGTCGCGAGCGACGGTTCGGTGAAGGTGCCGACCGGATGGCCGGGCCTCGAGAAGAAGTCCACTTCGATGCGCGCGACCTCGTCGTCGCCGAACTCGATCCAACAGGCCGCGGTGCCGTCGTAATCCGGCGTCAAGGCCTGTCCGCGGATGCGCGCGATCAGCTGATCCGCCAGCGCGCGGGCCGCGCCCTCGGCGAACACGCCGGCCTTCGCCGTGCCGACGCTCGTCACGTCGCCGACCGCATACACCCCGGGATACCTGGTGGCGAGCGTTCCCTTGTCCACGGGGATCCACCCGTCTTCCGTCATGCCCGAGGCTTCCACGACCCTCGGCACCCGGTGGACAGGGATTCCGAGGAACAGGTCGTACGGAAGTCGCACGCCGTCGTCGAGCACGGCCTCGTGCGTGGCGGGGTCCAGCGACGCGATCCTGCGATCGGGGACGAACTCGATGCCGCGTTCGGCGAACCTCGAGAGGATCGCCTCCGACGTGGTGGGCGACGGAGGGATGGGCGCGCCGAACGGCATCACGACCTTGATCGTCGCGTCGTCGCGGAGTCCCCGCTCGCGCAGGTACTCGTCGAGGAGCAGGGCGGCCTCGCTCGGCGCCGGCGGGCACTTGAACGACGGGCCGCACACGCCGACGATCGCGGAACCGGACCGGAACGACGGGATCACGTCTCGGAGGGCCTCGGCTCCTTCGACCGAGTAGTACTCGTTCCCCGCCTCGGCCAGCCCCGGAGTGGCCGCGACGTCGTAGTCGGCACCGAGCGCCACGACCAGCACGTCGGCCTCGTACTCGTCGAGGTCGGTCACGACCCGGCGTGCATCGGGATCGATCTCGGTGATCTCCTCCTGCCGGAACCGGACCTGCGGCGTGGTCATGCCGGCGTAGCGGAGTCGGACGGCCTCGGGTGCACGCACGCCGAACATCAGATCGAGCTTCGAGAAGCCGAAGACGAACGCGTCGGCGCGGTCGATCAGGGTGACGTCGACCTGCTCGCCGAGCTCCTCGGACAGCCGGGTGGAGAGCTCCAGGCCGCCGAACCCGGCTCCCAGGACGAGCACCGACGTGGTCACGGTCATCAGGATAGGCGCGGATCCGTGCGGGCCCGGCGCCGAGCCGACATGTGCGAGGCTTGGCCGGTGCATCCTCAGCTCCAAGCGCTCGACCGGGAGGACCGCCGACGGCTCAGGCGGTGTGCGATCCCGGGCTTCTCCCCTCCGATGTTGGCCACGCTGACGAAGCATGTCTTCTCGGATCCCGCGTGGATCTACGAGGCGAAGCTCGACGGTCAGCGCTCGCTGCTGTGGAAGCGAGGGAAGACGGTGCGCCTGATCACCCGGAACGAGAAGGACCGCACGTCGCACTACCCCGACCTCGTCGATGCCGTGAAGCGGGCGGGCGCCCCCTCGCTGATCGCCGACGGTGAGATCGTCGCCTTCCGAGGAGACGTCACGTCGTTCTCGCAGCTGCAGGGCCGCATGCAGAACCCGCGCCCGAACCCGGCCCAGGTCGCCGCGGTGCCCGTGTCCTTCTACCTGTTCGACCTGGTGTGGTTCGACGGCCACGACCTCTCCGCCCTGCCGCTGCTGGCGAGGAAGTCGGTGCTGCACGGCGCTCTCGCGTTCGGCGACGTGCTGCGGTTCTCCGAGCACATCGACGAGGACGGCGAGGCCGCGTTCCGGGCGGCGTGCGAGAAGGGCTGGGAAGGACTGATCGCCAAGCGGGCCGCCTCGCCGTACACGCACGGGCGTTCGGCCGACTGGCTGAAGTTCAAGTGCGCGAACGAGCAAGAGTTCGTCGTGATCGGCTGGACCGAGCCGAAGGGCTCGAGGTCGGGGCTCGGCGCGTTGATCGTCGGGTACCACGAAGACGGGCAGCTGCGGTTCGGCGGCAAGGTCGGCACCGGCTTCGGACGACGCGAGCTCGATGCTCTCGGGCGGCGGCTCGGACCCCTCGAGCAGCCCGATCCGCCGGTCGCCGAGACGAAGGGCCTGCCGAGGAAGGGCGCTCACTGGGTGCGGCCCGAGCTCGTCGCCCAGATTGGGTTCGGCGAGTGGACCGACGACGGGAAGCTGCGTCATCCGCGCTACATCGGCCTGCGCGACGACAAGCCGCCGGGCGAGGTGATCAGGGAACGCCGCGCCTGACGCGGCCGGCCTCACGTCGGGAGCGCCGCTGGTCCTCGCGCGCGGCCCGGAACGCCTGCCAGCCGGGGAGCCCGTTGACCCCGCCGCCGGCGTGCGTGGCCGACGACCCGTGGTAGAGGCCCCGGATCGGCGTGCGGTAGTCGGCGTACCCCGGCGAGGGCCGCATGTGGAACAGCTGATCGACGGTCAGCTCACCGTGGAAGATGTTCCCGCCGATCAGGCCCAGCTCCTGCTCCATGTCGTAGGGCCCGATCACCTGGCGATCGATCACGGCGTCGCGGAAGTTCGGCGCCAGCGCCGTGTACCCGTCGATCGCGCGATCGGCGTACGCCTCGAGCTCCTCGCGGTGGGGCTCCTCGCTCCACTCGTGCGGCACCCACTGGCTGAACATCGAGAAGACGTGCACGCCCGGCGGCGCGAGATCGTGGTCGATCGTTGTGGGGATCGCCCCGTCGACGAACGGCGCCGTCGCCGCGCGGTGCTCCAGATGCGCATCCTGGAACGCGCGCTCGGCGTAGGCGGGGGAGAGGCACAGCTCGACCGAACCGGTGTGGTGTTCGCGCTGTTCCACGCCCGGATCGGCGGTGAAGTTCGGCAGCTCGCTCATCGCCACGTTAATCTTCACGACGCCCGAGCGCGACTTCCAGTGTTCGATGTCGGCGAGGAAGTCGTCGGGAAGCAGCGACCGGTCGACGAGATCGAGGAACGCGACCTTCGGGTGGACGCAGCTGATGACGATCGGCGCGCGTAGCTCCTCTCCCGACTCGAGCGCCACGCCGACTGCGCGGCCGTCTTCGACCACGACGCTGGCAACGCGTGCATGGGTCCTCACCTCGCAGCCGAACGCGCGAGCGGCGTCCCGGATCGAGTCGGCCACGGTTCCCATGCCGCCGCGTGGATAGCCCCAGTTCACGGTGTGGCTCTCGCCCCCGACCGAGCCGATCGCATGATGCAGGAGCACGTACGCGGTGCCCGGGGAGTCGGGTCCGGCCCACTGCCCGATCAGGCCGTCGACCATCATGATCGTCCTCATCTGCTCGGACTCGAACCAGCGGTCGAGCAGCTCCGACAGGCTCATCGTGAACAGCCGGGTGGCGTCGGCGACGCCGCGCGCGCCCAGCGAGCGCATCGTCCACGCGGCCTTCGACTGCTCCAATAGGTCACCGACGGTGAGCGAACCGAGGCTCGGCGGCACCTGGTGCAGCAGGGGCCCAACCACCTCGGTGACGCCGTGGATCCACGCCTCGAACGCGGGCAGCGTGTCGGCGTCCTTCCTCGAGAACGCCGAGACCGACGCGTGTGTCTTCGCCGGATCGTCCCCGTAGATCGTGATCGAGCGCCCGTCGGGGAACGCCTGGTAGTACGGCCCGAACGGCGTCACGTGATAGCCATGCTGCGCGAGCCGGAGCTCGTCGATGATGAACGCCGGCATCAACGACATCACGTACGAGTAGGTCGAGACCCGGATCTCGGGGTGTTCGGCGAACGGCGCGCTCGTGTCGACCGCTCCCCCGGTCTTGGAGCGCGCCTCGAGCACCACGGTGCGGGCGCCCGCCTTCGCCAGGTAGGCGCCGGCCACCAGGCCGTTGTGGCCGCCGCCGATCACGATCGCGTGGTAGGGAGTGGCCATCAGATGCCGTGCAGCCGTCGCACGTTCTCGGCGAGCACGCCCTGCCCGAGCGCCTCGGCATCAGCGGGCGACAGGTAGTCGCGATCGACGAAGGACCCCAGCACCCGCTCGAGGGCCTGGCGCACGAGCCGAGCCGA
This sequence comes from Actinomycetota bacterium, assembly GCA_035711865.1. Classification (GTDB taxonomy): domain Bacteria; phylum Actinomycetota; class UBA4738; order UBA4738; family HRBIN12; genus JAOUEA01. Next base: position 37,261 of record DASTBT010000155.1, on the reverse strand, counting down.
GACCGGGAACATCTCGGGCTCCGAGGACTCGTCGCATCCGTGCACCACCTTGGCCGCCGGCACCGAGCCCAGGATCATCTCCAGCGAGTGGTCGATCTGGCCCCATCCCCACGGCACGAGCTCGGACAGATCCATGTACACGTTGGGCAGCACGGTGCCGACGTAGGTCGCCTCGGCCACCCAGGGCCATCCGCTGTGGATCATCAGGATCGGCTGGGTCTGGTGCTCCACGAAGAACGCGAAGGCGTCCTGCGGTTTCGCGTGCGTGAGGTTCACGTCGGGATCGCCGGCGCCGACGTGGACATGGAAGACCCGATCGCGTTCCTTGGCGATCGCGAATGCCCGCCGCAGCAGGAAGTCGCGCACGGGCTTCGCGTGCTCGCGCGACTCCGTCCACCCGTCGGCCCGCCACCGGTCGAACGCGTCGCTCGCCTCGGACGTCGAGGGGTTGGTGACGTCGAGTCCCGTGCGGTACGCGATGATCGTCTTGAACCCGATCAACCGGGGATCGTCGGCAGCCTCGTTCGCGGTCGCCTCGAAACGTTGCGCGGCCGCGTCGAAGGACCTCTCCTCGCGGGCCTGCACGATCCATGGTTCGATGCGGCCCACCCGGTGCACCGGCACACCGCCGACGGCGGCCTCGAATTCCTCCCGCGCGATCGTCGGCTGCGGATACCCCTCGTCGGCCACCAACGCCACCACGTTCTCGGCCTCGAGCAACCCGCGCACGTAGCCGGGTGGATCGGCGCGCAGCCCGGCATCGCGGGCGGCCACGACCGCGTCCTTCGTCGGCTCGCAGCCCAGGTGGCGCGCGATCCACCGCCTCAGCGCGAGTCCGAACATCGTGGTCTCGGTCATCTCTTCCACGAACGCCGCGGCCTCGAGGTTGGCGTGGTTCGACGAGAGCAGCGCGGTGCCCAGGAACATGCACCTCGTCTCGAAAGAGCGCGGGTCACGGTCGAGCAGATCCTGGGTGCGGAAGGGATGGCAGTGCGCGTCGACGACCTCGGCGCCGGTGAGATCGATCTGCATGCGTGCGTCCTCCTGGGCTGGCGTTCACGATCGCCAGCGCAGGCGGGCGATCAGCTCGTCGTCGTCGAGGTCCTCGTACTTGCGGGTTTCGCCGCGGCGCGTGGCGAGGAACGTCTCGAACAGGTAGTCCCCCATCGCCTCGCGCAGCACCGCCGAGCCGGCCAGCGCCTCGACCGCACGTGGCAGCGAAGAGGGAAGCTGCTCCACCGAGCGGGACGTCTTGACGTCGTCGGGCAGCCCCGCGGGATCCTCCTCGGTCGAGGGTGGAAGGCGGTCGCCGGCGTCGAGGCCGTGCAGGGCTGCGGCAAGGACCGTGCCGATCGCGAGGTAGGGATTCGCCGTGCCGTCGATCGGCTTGACCTCGACGTTGGCGGCCGCGGCGTTCTCCTCGGTCGTGCCGGCGACGAACCGGAGCGCGGCCTCACGGTTCTCGATACCCCAGCAGCGCATCGCGCCCGACCAGTGATGGGGCTGCAGGCGCAGGTAGCCGACCCGGGTCGGCACCGTCACGCCCACGATCGCGGGCAGCTCGGCCAGGATGCCGGCGGTGAAGGCCTCGCCCCGGTCGTGCATGCCGGCCGGGCCGTCGCCGCCGGCGAGCAGCGGCCGATCGCCGTCCCACACGCTGAGGTGCAGGTGCACGCCGTTGCCCGTGCCCGCTTCGACCTGCGGGGCGAACGACGCGTCGAACCCGTGGCGATGCGCGACCGCCCGCACGGTCTGGCGCGCGATCATCGAGGCATCGGCCGCCGCGACCGGGTCGGTCGGCGCGATCGAGAGCTCGAACTGACCGTCGGCGTATTCCGGGTGTACCTGTTGCAGATCCAGGCCCTGGGCCTCGATCGCGTCGATCAGATCCAGCACGAACCCAGAGTTTCGGACGAGCGCGATGTCGCTGTAGCCGGGACCGTCGTGCGCTGGGAGGAACCCACCGTCGTCACCCCGCACGCCGACCGAGTACTCGAGCTCGAACGCCGCCCGCACCGAGAGGCCGCGCTCCTCGAAGGCCCGAGCGGTACGACGGGCGAACGCTCGGGGGCACGCATCGAAGGACGCCCCCTCCTTCGTGTGCTGATCGACCGGCGCCCACGCCCAGCCCGGCAACGCGGCGAGCGGCACCGTCGCCCCGGCATCGGCGCGCAGCCGAAGGTCGCCGCTGGGTCCGTCGATGAAGCCGTCGTGCAGCGCGAAGTCATCATCGGACATCGACGCGTTGAACAGCGGGGAGAGGCCGACCCCCGTCGTCGCCGCCGCCTCGAAGCGCCGGATCGGAACCACCTTCGACCGAACGATCGTTGCTGCGTCGACGAACCCGAGGATCACTGCGCGCACGCCGGCATCCTCGAGCCACCGACGCACGGCGGCCGGTTCGGTGGGGCGGGGAGCCTGGCTCATACGGTCGAGCCCTCTCCGCCGACCTTCGGGGCGGCCACCGCCGCTTCGTGGAAGCCGTCGCCGAACGCATCGACCTCGGCCACGCGAGCGCGCCCCGCCTCACCGAGCTCCACCACGGCCTTCGCCGCGATCACCTCGGTCAGCGCGAACGCGCCGAGCAACGAGTCGAACGGCGACGACGAGTCGGCGTGGGAGATCAGGACGTGACGAGCGTGCTCGACCGCGGGTGAGAGCCAGGGGTCGGTGAACACCACCACGACGGCACCGCGATCGGCGGCGGCGGCGCCGACGGCCACCGTGTCCTCCTGATAGCGGCGGTAGTCGAACAGACACAACACGTCGCGGCGTGCGATCTCGAGCCCGTCGAACCTGCGGCGTTCCGGCGCCTCGCCGACGAGCGCGCATCCCGGCCGAAGGAACCGCATCTGCAACCACAGGTACGACGCGACGAGCTGGCTGAAACGGCCACCGACGAACCACAGGTGCCGCTTCGGATCGCAGAGCAAGGCGACCACGTCGGAGAGATCGCGATCGAGCGAGGACGAGGCGAGCGTCGCATCGAGCGCCGTCGTGAACGCCTCGTGGCTCAGGCGCAGCACCTCGTCGGCCTGCGTACCGCCCTTCGTGCGGTAGAGCGACGGCAGCCCTTCGGTGCGCGCCTGCACCTCCCGGCGCAAGGACCGCTGGAAGTCGGGATAGCCCTCGAAGCCGATCTTGCGCACGAACCGCAGCACGGTGGGTCCGGTGACGCCCGCGCCCTCGGCCAGCTGCGGCAGGCTCTCCAGCCCCGCCGTGGGATAGGTCTCGAGCAGGGCGCGGGCGACGCGCCGCTCGGACGGGGTCATCTCGCCGAGTCGCTCGCGGACCTCCTCACCGATCGTCTCGCTCGTGTGCGTCGCGCCTCCTTCGGATGGACCCGGATCGGCATCGATCCGGCCTTCGTTCTCCACAGCCGCTCGTTGCGTCAGGATTCTTACCTATCTCGCCGCAGCGTGGAAGTCGGTAACGAGCTTGACAGGTTGCTGGCGACGGCCTACGAATGCGCAGGAGCGGGAGCTCGGCGCCACGGCCGGGTTCGGGTTTCGCGGACTGGGGGTCGGAAGGATGCTTCGGAGATCGGTCGTGATGGTGTTCGTGGTGTGTCTCGCCGCGGCGGCGTGCAGCACGGCGGACGAGCCCGAGGAAGGCGGCGGCGGGGCCTCCGGGCCGGCGTCCGGCGAACCGATCGTGATCGGGTTCCCGGCCGACCTCACGACCGACTGGGCGTATTACGACGCCCCGATGCAGGAGGGAGCGCAGTTCGCCGTCGACCAGATCAACGAGGAGGGCGGCGTGCTGGGACGCCCGCTCGAGCTGCAGACGGTCGACATGCGCAACGACCTGGCCGAGGCCACCAAGGTCACGCAGCAGCTGATCGACGACGGGGCCGCCTACCTGATCGGCACGGTCGGCGACGGCATCCTCGCCGAGGGGCAGGTCGCGTGCACCGCCGGCGTGCCGATCTCGACCGGTCTCGGCTCGGCGCCGACGCTCGTCGGCGACATGGGCGAGTGCGCCTACCAGCTCATGATGAGCGACAACATCCAGGCCGCCGTGCTCGCTGAGTACGCGGTCGCCCAGGGATACGAGACCGTCTACGTGCTCGGGTCGAACGAGATCCCCTACACCCGAGACCTGCCGACGTTCTTCACCGACGCGTTCGAGCAGGGTGGCGGGTCGGTGGTGGCCCAGGACGAGTACAAGATCGGCGCGGGCGACTACTCGGCCGTGGTCACGAAGATCGCGAACACCGACCCGGCACCCGATGCGATCTTCACGCCGATGTTCATCCCCGACAGCGCAGTGTTCCTACGCCAGCTTCGCCAGGCAGGGGTCGAGACCCCGGTGCTGTCGACCGACGGCAACGCCGATGCGGCGCTGCTCGATGCCGGCGCCAAGGCGATCGACGGCCTGACGTTCTCGAACTCGGTCTGCACGGCCGAGGGTGACCCCGACGTGCAGGCGTTCTACGACGAGTACGAGGCGGCCTACGGTGAGGACCCGAGCTCTTACGTGGCGGTGATCGGCTACGACGAGGTGAACTTCGTGGCCGAGGCGATCGAGGCGGCGGACAGCACCGAGCCCGACGCGATCATCGAGCAGCTCGCGACGCTCGACACCGCGGGCATCTCGGGCGACGTCACGATGGATCCCGAGACGAGACGGGCGAACAAGTCGGTGGCCCTGATCCAGATGAACGGCACGGAGTTCACCTGCCTGGAACGGCCGGAGTTCCCCGACTACGTGCCGACGGTCTGAGCGTTCCACGGTCCGGGCGTGACCGACGACCGAGCGGACGAGGGAGCCGCGACCGAGCGGGCGGCTCCACGCCTGCTCGACGTCGCCGGGCTCACCGTCGCCTACGGAGCGGTCGTCGCGGTCCGTGACGTTTCGTTGTCGGTGGCTCGGGGAGAGATCGTCGCCGCGCTCGGGCCCAACGGCGCCGGCAAGTCCACACTGCTGCGTGCGATCGCGGGCGCGCAGAAGCCGCAGCGAGGCACGGTCACCTTCGACGGACGCCCCCTGCACGGCCTCACCCCCGAGGCCGTGGTGCGGCGCGGGGTCGCCCTGGTGCCGGAGGGACGACACGTCTTCCCGAACCTGACCGTGCAGGAGAACCTCGCGATCGGGGGGGTCGCCCGCAGCGATCGCGACGAGATGCAGGCCGATGCCGAGCGGTGGCTCGAACGGTTCCCGATCCTCGGCGACCGATCGGGCCAGCTCGCCGGCACGCTCTCGGGCGGCGAGCAGCAGCAGCTCGCGATCGCTCGCGCGCTGATGTCACGCCCGCGGATGCTGCTCCTCGACGAGCCCTCGCTCGGCCTCGCGCCCCTCTTCGTGGACCGGATCTTCGAGCTCGTCGCCGAGCTCCGGTCCGACGGCGTGACCGTCCTGCTGGTGGAGCAGAACGTGCACCGGGCGCTCGACGTGGCCGATCGCGCGTACGTGCTCTCGGTCGGATCCGTCGTCGCCTCGGGTGCGACGGACACGCTCGTCGAGGGTGAGCTCGAGCGTTCGTACCTCGGCATCGGCGAGGCGGGCTAGGGCGGGGAGGACGTGATGGCATGAGCCCGTCCGAGTTCGCACAGCAGCTGATCAACGCGCTCTCGCTCGGCAGCATCTACGCCCTGCTCGCCCTCGGCCTCTCGATGGTCTACGGCGTGCTCGGCATGCTGAACTTCGCCTACGGCGAGCTCGTCACGATCGCGGGCTATTCGATGCTCGCGGCGACCTACGCCGGCGCGCCGTTCGTCGTGGTGGCCCTCGTCGGGGTACTGGCGGCCGGCATCGCGTCGGTGCTGATGGAGCTGATCGCGTTCCGTCCGCTTCGCGACGCGAGCTTCGTCTCGCTCCTGTTCACGTCGTTCGCGGTCGCCCAGCTGATCCAGGGCGCGTTCCGCCAGGCGGTCTCGGTACGGGCGCGGGGCGTCCCCGTGCCGGAGCTGTTCGACGAGGCGCTGCAGCTCGGGCCGGTTCGGATCAGCGTGTTGAGCATCATCACCGCCGGCATCGGGGCGATCTCGCTCGTCGCGCTCACGTCGTTCATGCGCCGCTCGAGGTCCGGTGTCGCGATGCGGGCAGCCTCGGCCGACTTCACGACGGCGCGCCTGATGGGCGTGCGCGCGAACCGCGTGATCTCGCTGGCGTTCCTGATCTCGGGACTTCTCGCCGGCATCGCGGGCGTGCTCTGGATCGCCCGGACGACGTCGGTCAATCCCACCACGGGGTTCGTGCCGGTGATCCAGGCCTTCATCGCCTCGGTGATCGGCGGGCTGGGCAACCTGCGGGGGGCGGTGCTCGGCGGGTTCTTCCTCGGCACGCTCGAGGTCTTCCTGCAGGCGCTGCTGCCCGGCTCGTTGCTGCCCTACGCCCAGGCCGCGGCGCTGCTGATCGTGGTAGCCATCCTGTACGTGCGGCCCCAAGGGCTGTTCGGGCAGCGGACGGCGGCGATCTGACGTGATCCCCGGGAGCCGCCTTCGACCCGCACTCACGGGAAGCGCCGTGATCGCGGCGCTGCTGGTCGGGAGCACGGCGCTGGTCCAGGCTTTCGGTTCGACGTCGTCGAGCCGCACGTTCGTGATCTTCCTCGTGAACGTGATGCTCGTGGTCTCCTTGCAGGCGTTCATCGGCAACAGCGGCATCGTGTCGTTCGGTCATGTCGCGTTCATGGGCATCGGGGCGTACACGACCGCGCTGGTGACGATCCCGTCGGCGATCAAGGTGTCGCAGCTCCCCGACCTGCCGTCGGCGCTCGCGAACGCCGATGTCGGGCTCGCTCCGGCCGTCGCCCTCTCCGCGCTCGTCGCCCTGGTGGTCGCGGCGATCTTCGGCGGTGCGATCATCCGCATGACGGAGTCCACGATGGCGATGGCCACCCTCGCGCTGCTCGTCGTCGTGCACACGTTCTTCCAGAACGCGACGACGTTCACCCGCGGGTCGGTCGGGCTCGCGGCCATCCCCGTGCGAACCACGGTGGGCGTCGCGGCGATCGCGGCGGTCGGGTTCGTGCTGCTGGCTCGCCTCTACAAGGAATCGGGGCCGGGCCTGCGTGTGCGTGCGGCTCGCGAGGACCCGCTGTCGGCGGCGTCGGTCGGCACGGCGGTCGCCCGCACGCGCTACGGCGCGTGGTTGCTGAGCGCCGCGATGATGGGCGCCGCCGGATCGCTCTGGGCACAGAGCGTGATCGCGTTCAACGCGAACCAGTTCTACTTCGCGATCACGTTCGCCCTGCTCGCGATGCTGGTGGTGGGTGGACGCACGTCGATCACGGGGGCCGTCGCCGGCGCCGCGATCGTGACCTTCCTGACCGACACGCTCGCGCGCGTGGAGCAGGGAGTCGCGATCGGCCCGTGGGAGCTGCCGCGCATCACCGGCACGGTGCAGTTCGTGATCGCGCTCCTGATCATCATCACGTTGATCCTGCGCCCCGAGGGCATCTTCGGCCGATGGGAGATCGACGACCTGCTTCGACGGCTCTCACCGGCGTCGAGACGCGCGCGACGGGCGCAGACCCCGGCGGCGCCGGACCGACCGCAGGAGGTTCCCGGCCCTCCCGCGGCGCTCGACGTATCGGCCCCGCCGGTGCTGGAGGGTGAGCAGGTCGCGAAGCGATTCGAAGGCGTCGCCGCGCTGGGCGGGGTCGACCTCGAGGTCCGGTCCGGCGAGATCCTCGGATTGATCGGCCCCAACGGCTCGGGGAAGACGACGCTGCTCAACGTGATCTCGGGGGTGTACGCGCCCACCTCGGGCACCGTGAGGTTCGAGGGTCGTGCGATCGCCGGGATGCCCCCGCACCGGGTGGCCGATCTCGGGCTCTGCCGAACGTTCCAGAACATCCGACTGTTCCCGCAGCTCACCGTCCGCGAGAACATCGAGGCCGCGACGCCGTCGGGAACCGGCGACGGTCCGATCGACGACGTGAGCGCATGGTTCGGCCTCGAGAGCGTGCAAGGGGAGAAGGCAGTGAGCCTTCCCTACGGCATGCAGCGTCGACTCGAGATCGCGAGAGCTGTGGTGCGGCGTCCGACGTTGCTGCTGCTCGACGAGCCCGCCGCCGGGATGAACGAGGCCGAATCCGACGAGCTGCTCGAGAACATCCGCCGCATCCGTTCGGGCACCGGATGCTCGGTCGTGGTCGTCGACCACGACCTGCGGCTCATCATGAAGCTCTGCGATCGCATCCAGGTGCTCGACCAAGGGCGGACGATCGCGGTGGGCGCGCCACGAGCGATCGCCGAGGACCCCGCGGTGATCGAGGCATACATCGGCGGCCCCTCGTCGAAGAGCGCCTGACGCGACCGACGTAGTACCGTGGTGACCTCGGGCGGTGCCCGGGGGTTCGCGCAGCGCGACCGTACGTTCGGGCCTCCCGCCCTACGCGCCCTTCGCCTCCACGGATCGATGTCGAGAGCCTGCCCGAGGGGAGCGCATACATGTCCGTGAAGAACACCGTGGCGACGAGGTACGGCGCACCGGGGAAGGGCGCGCATCCCAGGGCCGCGGACGATCGTCGCTGCGATGCGCCCGGCTGCGGCACGATCCTGTCCGCGTACAACGCCTCGACCACGTGTTACCTGCACACCCAGCCGACGACCCGCCATCCGCTGGCGGCGTCGTAACGACCCAGCGGTCAGTCGGCGGTGCGCAAGGTGCGGAGCTTGTAGTAGGCGCGATCCACGTAGAAGCGGGCGTCGTCCGAGCCTGGATCGTCGATCGCCGCCTGCAACCAGTTCCTGACCTCCGAGACCTCCAGTGGCTCGGGGATCACCCGGCTCGCCCGCGTGAACCGCTTGCCGCGCACGATCGGCGAGAGCAGCTCCATCGCCTCCTGCAACTCGTCGCGGTCGACCGACGCCAGTGCCTCGCGCAAGCGGAGAGCGTCGAGCGGCGCAGCCATGCCATCAACCTACGCCATCGACGCCCCCGCCGCAGGCCGGGGTAGTGTCTGACTCGAGCAACCGCGAGGGGGACGAGATGCCGTTCCGACACGATTCGAGCGTCGACGTCCAGCAGATCGACGATCGTGAGTGGCGCTTGCTGAGCGAGCTGCGGTACGAGGGGAAGTCGCAATCGTTCATCGTTCCCGTCGGCACGGCGACCGACTTCGCGTCGGTGCCCCGGGCGTTCGTCTGGTTCCTGCCGCGCTACGGCCGCTACACGAAGGCGGCGATCCTGCACGACCACCTCTGGAGGGTGGCCGTGCCCGCCGGCGAGCTGACCCTCCCCGATGCCGACGGCATCTTCCGCCGGGCGATGAGGGAGCTCGAGGTGCCCTTCCTGCGGCGGTGGCTGATGTGGGCGGCGGTGCGGATCGGCGCCCTGACCAAACCCGCGGGAACGACGGGATGGCTGCGCCAGAGCTGGCAGGTGTTCCCGCTCCTGCTGTTCGCACTGCCGTTGGTGGTGCTCCCTGGGGCGCTCATCCTGGTCGCGCTCGGGCTCCTCTTCGTCGTCGAGTACGTCGTGTATCTGCCGCTGCGGCTGATCCGTCGCATCCAGCAGCGTCGGGGTCAGACCCCGAAGGCGGTCAACCCGCCGTCGCTCGACCTCGAGACGACCTGAGCGGACCTGAGCCTCGAGGAGGACCGTCATCGCTCCTCGATCGGGCCGAGGACGGGCTTCACGTCGACGATCGGCGTTCCATCGAGGGCCTCCATGTCGCTCACGAGGATCCGCAGGCCCTCGATGGCGAGGACCTTCACCCGGTGGAGACCGATCGGGTTCGGCCGGTCTGGCGAGCGGGTGCTGAAGACGCCCACGACCGGCCTGTCGGGTTCGTCTCGTGGGCGGGTGCTGAGCACATCGCGGTCGGCGCGGTCGAGCCACGTGATCACGATGATCTCGTCATCGACGCGCAGGTCACGGATCGCCTCCCCGGTGCGCGCCTCGAACACGAGCCAGGCGGGTGGGGCGCCTTCGTCTCCCTGCCTCGGCGCCTGCGTGCGTTCGACCAGCGGAGACTCGACCCACCCGACCGGCACAACATCGAGCCGCGGCACAGCTCCCCCCTCCTTCCCCCAAGCCCAGCATCAACCCGCGGCCGGCCCGCGCCCCTGCAGGCGCAACCCGAGGGTTCGCCATCTCCGCCACAACAGGAACACGGCCACCAACACGACCACCGCGAGGATCGCGGCGACGACGGGCCACACGACCGACGTGACCGAGAGCGTCCCCGAGGCGCCGTCCTCTCCGAGGCTGACCACCGGGTTCCCCGCGCCCCCCGTCGTCGCCGTCGCCGCAGGGCGAGCGGCGGTCCTGCCCACCTGGGTCGCGAGCGCCGCGACCACGCCAAGCACGGCGGAGAAGCCCGGGTCGACGTCGAGCGCGTTCGCGGCCGCCAGGGCGAGGATGCCGCCCACGACGGGTGCGACGGCGACGCCCAGCAGGTGGAGCACGTGGTCGACGATCGGGATCTTGTCGCCGACGAAGTCGGCGACGCCGACGGCCGCAACGATGCCGAGCAAGAGCGGATCGCCCAGGTGGTCCCATGGCGCCGGCAGATCGATCAGGTCGGTGTAGCGGGAGAAGAGCCCCACGACGAGCAGTGGGATGTACGCGTTGAGCCCCGCTGCGGTCGAGAGGCCCAGCGCGGTGAAGTACCCGGTGACCGCGTCCACCGCGGCGACCGTAGCACGCGCACGCGGCCTCGCGCCGCGCCCGCCCTTACGGGCAGCCCATGTGACCGAACGCGACCCGGTGCCGCCCCAGCAGTGTCCCCACGTACCTCACGCGCGCGTGTTGGAAGACGAACTTGCCGGGCGGCGTGCACCGATCTCGGTTGCGCAGCCAGAGCCATCCCCACTCGGCGTGAAAGGTGCCGTCGGCGCAGCTCGGCCGGCAGTCGTTCTGGTGGAACAGGCCGAACCCGGCGGCCTTCCACGGACGCCATCGGGACCACCTGAGGTGGTCGACGTAGTAGTTGCCGTCGCCGCACGCGAACAGGATGCTGCGCGGCGTCGTGCGCAGGTGCCGGCAGTCCGTCATGGCATACGTCGTGCGTCGGCCTCCCGCATCGGCGGCGGGAACCAGGAGCGCCGCGAACAGCAACCCGGACACGATCAGCGCTGCGATCCTGCGCACACGAGGACCATCCGCTTCATCGGACGGCCTGTCAACGCGGTCGTGGGCGGGCGCTCAGTCGCGGAGCAGACCGTGCTGCATCGCGAACATCGCCGCCGCCGCCCTCGTCGAGACCCCGATCTTGGCGTAGATGTGCTGCACGTGGTGCTCGGCGGTGCGAGGCGAGATCACCAGGGCCTCGGCGACCCCTCGGTTCGAGGACCCGGCCGCCACGAGCCGGAGCACCTCGACCTCGCGGTCGGAGAGCCCCGACGGCCATGCGCCGCGCGTGCCCGGCCGGGAGCGGCCGGCCGCCTCGAGCACCGCCCGGACGCACTCGGGGTCGAACCGGCCATCGCGACCCTGCTCGGCCAGCACCGCGGCCGCCTCGTCGGCTCCCAGCGCCTGGCGGTGCGGACGCCGCTGGGTCATGGCCTGGTACGCGTCGGCGGCCCCGATCAGCCGGGCCGACACGGGCGTCTCGGCCGCCGACGCGCCCCGGTGGTACCCGGAGCCGTCCTGGCGCTCGTGGTGCATCGCCGCGACGCGTGCGAGCGGCTCGAGCGCCGTCGAGCGCGCCAGGATCCGCTCGGTGTGGTACGGGTGCAGACGCACCTGCTCCCACTCGGTCGAGCTCAGCCGTCCCCGCTTCTCCCAGACCCCCGTGCCCACGGCGGTCCGGCCGAGGTCGTGCAGCAGCGCGGCGAGCCGAACGGAGCCCGGATCCTCCAGGCCGAGGCGCCGGGCCCCGTCGGCCGCGAGGTCTGCGACCCCCGACGAGTGCCCGAGCGTGAACGTGGTCTTGAGGTCGGTCATGTCCGCGAAGGCCTCGGCGACCTCATGGAGCCGGCCGGCCTGGGCGGTGCGGACGGGCTCCGGCTCGGCCTCGATCACCGCTTCCCACGGATCGTCGTCCTCGAGACGCAGGAGCGTCTTCGGGCCGACCGCGCGGAACGCATCCACCACCGAGGGGTCGAACCAAGAGCCGGAGCGCCGTTCCATCATCGCCAGCGCCGCGTCGATCCCGCCCTCGCGATGGAAGATCACCGCCTGGGTGGCCGGCTCGGCGATGCGCGAGGCGAGCACGATGTCGTCGCCGGCGAGCCCCCGGGGCGCGCCCTTGCCGTCCCATCGCTCGATCGTCTCGTACAGTGCCCCTCGAACATCGTCACCGAGGCGGAGCCGATCGGCCATCTGGGTCGCCACCTCACAGATCGCGCGAAAGATCGCGCCCGACGCCTTCTTCCCCGTGACGGTCCTCGTGAGGTACACGAGACGATCGGGGCCGGATCCGCGGCCGACGGTGCGCAGGAACGCGAGCAGCTCGCGGGGGTCCGTCTCATCCGTGCGCTCGGCGACCCGACGCATGTCCGTGTCGCCGGGACCGAAGAGCGCGACCTCCTCGTGCAGGGTCGCGGTGCAGCCGAGGTGCTTGAGCAGGGTCGTGTAGTACACGCAGCCGACCTCGCTCTCGGAGACGTTCAGGTGCCTCGCGATCTCGGTCGCGAGCACGCAGGCCCGGATCGCCTTCTCGGGAGGCTGGCCCATCGCCAGATCGGTCGTCAGGGACAGAGCGGCGAGCAGGTCGGCGAGGCGAAGCGCATCCGTCACGGCGTTCCAGGATGACAGGCCGAGCCCGCCGGGCAAAGATGGGCAGGACTACCGATGCCACCCGACCTCGTGCCGCCGCATCGTTGTGGCGATGCGAACGAGGAGGCCGGACATGGTGCAGAGCATGACGTCTCCGACCGACGAGGTGCGGGAGGCCAGGCCGGCGCTGCTCACACCGGCCTTCCTCACGGTCGCCCTGGCCGAGCTGGCGTACTTCACGGCCGACGGCATGCTGCTGCCCGCACTGCCGCGATACGTCGAAGGGCCGCTCGGCCGCGGCAACATCGCCGTCGGCGTCGTGATCGGCGCGTTCAGCCTGTCGGCGTTCTTCCTGCGACCGCTCGCGGGGCGGGCCGCCGACCTCCGGGGCCGTCGGCTGCTGATGATCGCCGGCGCGTCCTTGTTCGCCGTCTCGGTCGCGGGGTACTTCCTCGCGACGTCGGTCGCGGTGCTGGTGGCCATGCGATTGCTGACCGGAGCCGGCGAGGCGCTGTTCTTCGTCGCGGCGCTCGCCGCGAACATCGACCTCGCACCGCCGGAACGCCGGGGCGAGGCGTTCAGCTTCGCTTCGCTGGCGCTGTACATCGGACTGGGGGCGGGGCCGTTCATCAGCGAGGCCGCGATCGAACACCTCGGGTTCGGCGCCGTGTGGATCGGCGCGATCGGTCTCGCCGCGGTGGCGGTGGGGCTGTCCATGCGGCTCCCCGCGATGCGGCCCGTCGTCAGCGAGACGCCCGAACGGCATCGGCTGATCCACCCGGCGGGACTGATGCCCGGGCTCGTGCTCGCGTCCGCGATCTGGGGCATGGCGGGTTTCCTGACGTTCGTGCCGCTCTACGCGCTGGACCTGGGCATGGGTGGAGCGAGCCTGGTGCTGGGGCTGTTCGCGGGGATCGTCGTCGCGATCCGCAGCGTGGGCGCGACGATCCCCGATCGCCTCGGCGCAGGGCGATGCACGCGGATCGCGCTGGGACTGACCGCGGTCGGTCTCGCCGTGATCGGCATGTGGCGCACGCCCGCCGGCCTCGTGCTCGGCGCGACGATCCTCGGGGTGGGGGTGGCCCTGTTCACGCCGGCCCTCTTCGCGTTGGCCGTGGAAGGTGTGCCCGCCGGCGAACGCGGCGCCGTGATGGGCACCACGAGCGCGTTCCTCGATGTCGCCTTCGGTCTCGGCCCCGCCACCCTCGGGTTCGTTGCTGCGGGGTTCGGACGCGGCGCCACGTTCCTCGCGGGGTCGATCGTGGCGGTGGCCGGCCTGGTGCTCGTGCTCTCGACGAAGCCGGGCAACTCCGGCGATCGGTGAGCGTTCGATGCATAGCGCGTCGAGCGCTGCGATGGACCCTCGGTGGAGGCCCCTCTAGCATCAAGACGTGGGCTCCCGGGTGCTGGTCGTCGAGGACGAGCCGTCGATCGCCGAGCCGCTGGCCGACCACCTGGTTCGCGAGGGGTTCGAGCCCGAGGTGGCGGCCTCGCTCGCCGACGCACGAGAGGCCTTCGAGCGTCACGATCCCGACGTCGTGCTGCTCGACGTGATGCTCCCCGACGGAGACGGACGCGATCTCTGCCGCGAGTTCCGCGCCGGTTCCGACGCGGTCATCGTGATGCTGACCGCGCGAGGCGAGGAGGTCGACCGCATCGTCGGGCTCGAGCTCGGGGCGGACGACTACGTCGTGAAGCCCTTCTCGGCGGCCGAGCTCATCGCGCGCATCCGGGCGATCCAGCGCCGAGGCCGCGGCGTCGCGTCCAGGCGTGGACCGATCGAGATCGGTGACCTGTCACTGGACCCCGCTTCCAGGATCGTGACCAAGGACGGCCGGACCGTCGAGCTCGCCGCCAAGGAGTTCGACCTGCTCCGCATGTTGATGTCGCGCGCGGGCGAGGTGGTCGGGCGCGAGGAGATCATGGACGAGGTGTGGGACCCGCACTGGTTCGGGCCGACGAAGACCCTCGACGTGCACATCTCCTGGCTTCGCAGGAAGATCGAGGACGATCCCACGTCGCCGCGCTACATCACCACCGTCCGGGGGGTCGGATTCCGTTTCATGGGTCCGGACGCGGACATCCGCGCGTGAGGCATCGATGAAGGTTCGGACCCGGCTCGTCATCTCGTTCTCCTATGTCTTGCTGGTGGTGATCGTGGCCCTCACCGTGCCGCTGGGCGTCGTGCTGCGCGACCGGGCGAGGTCCGAGCTCGAGGCCGTGGCGCTCACGAACGCCCAGACGATCGCCGCGCTCCTCGACGGAGACCGGTTGGGTGCCGGGCGCGCGCGGGAGCGGCTCGCGGGCGACATCGCCCGGTTCGCCGACGACGTCGGCGGCCGGGTCGTGGTCCTCGACGCGGGAGGCACCGTGGTCGCCGACTCCGAGGGCGAGGACCTCGGCCAGGACTTCGTCACCCCCGGACGGCCCGAGGTGGGACAGGCGCTGCGCTCGGTCGCCTCGGCCGGGGTGCGGAGCAGCCGCGACGAGGGAGGCGACATCGTCGTGGCGGCGGCCCCGGTGATCGACGGCGGCGAGCTCGTCGGGGCGGTGCGGCTCTCCAGAGACGTGGCGCAGGTGCAGCGCAACGTCACCAGGGCCACGATCGCGATCGCCGTCGTCGCAGGCGCGGGATTCGCGGCCGGGTTGGTGCTGGCGTTCGTGATCGCACGCTCGTTGGCCCGGCCGCTCACACGCCTGGCGGCCGCCGCACACCGACTGGGACGGGGCGATCTCGCGACGAGGGCTGGTTCGGTCGAAGGCGGCGACGAGATCGTGGAGCTGGCGACGTCGTTCGACGACATGGCGGACCGGCTGGAACGCACGGTGCGGGCGCAGCGCGAGTTCGTCGCCAACGCCTCGCAC
This sequence comes from Actinomycetota bacterium, assembly GCA_035711865.1. Lineage (GTDB taxonomy): Bacteria > Actinomycetota > UBA4738 > UBA4738 > HRBIN12 > JAOUEA01. The sequence continues at coordinate 21,781 of DASTBT010000155.1, read as the reverse complement.
CAGCTCCGAACGCCGCTCACGGGAATGAAGCTCCGGCTGGGATCGGCGATGGCCGGAGCCCCGGATGAACCCGTGGCGTCGGAGCTGCGGGCCGTGGAGCTCGAGGTCGATCGGCTCGCCGGCATCGTCGACCGGCTGCTGACGATGGCGCGCGAGGTCGAGGAGGGACGGGAGACCCACGTCGACGTCGGGGAGGCGGCCACCCGGGCGGCCGAGCGGTGGCGCGAGCGAGCCGTTGCGGCAGGGGCGATCCTGTCGGCGAGCGGCGACGCGGGCGCGGCGCTGGCGGATCCCGACGACCTGGACCAAGTGCTCGACGTCGTGATCGACAACGCGATCGCCTACGCCCCGGGGCCGATCGAGATCGTGGCCCGGCGCGAGGGTTCCCGGGTGCTCGTCGCAGTCCAGGATCGGGGGGAAGGCATCGCCGGCGAGGACCTGCCCCGCGTGACGGAACGGTTCTACCGCGGACGATCGGCGCCCCCCGGCGGCTCGGGCCTGGGCCTGGCGATCGCGAAGGAGCTGACCGAGCGGTGGGGCGGATCGATATCGGTGACGACCCCGCCCGGGTCGGGCACCCGCGTCGAGGTGCGCCTGCGAGCCGTGGGCTCCTTAACCGACCCTTAGGTTCGCCGTCGCTACGCTGACCGGGTGAAGCGGATCGTCTCGATGATCGCGCTGGGCATCGGCGGACTGCTGGTGGCCCTGGCGCTCACCCTCGGTGCGCTGGCCCTGGCCGGCGACGACGTGGGCGACCTCGTCCGGCCCGAACTCTCGACGCCGACCGCCTCAGGTTCGTCGCCGGCAACGCCGTCCGAGACGCCCGGGGACGACCGGACCGAGACACCGACGCCGACTCACTCCGCCGACGACAGCTCGGGCCACGGGTCCGACGGCTCCGGCGACGACTCGAGCGGGCATGGGTCCGGAGATGACTCGAGCGGGCCGGGATCCGGCGACGACCACTCGGACGACGACGACTGACGATCGAGGATTATCCGCTCCTTAACCGTCGCCTAGGCAGCCCCTGACCTCGTCGCTCCTACGGTTGGAGAGGTCACCGACCGTCATCAACCCCGAGAGGAGGAGGCACGATGACCCGCCGCACCTGGATCACCCTGGCGACTCTGGGGCTGGTCGCGTTCGTCGCCGGAGGCACGATCGCGATCGCCCAGGACTCATCCCCGCCCGACCCGGTGGTCTCCGCGACATCGACGTCGGCGACCGACGGACCGACGGAGACCTCGGCGACACCGTCGGCAACGCCGACCGATACCCCGAGCGCTTCGGCGAGCGCGAGCCCGTCCGACGACGATCACGGTCGCCGCGACGACGACCGTGGCCACGACGACGACGAGGCCGGTCACGACGACGATCGCAGCGGGCCCGGCGCCGGCGACGACTCCGGGCATGACGACTCCGGGCATGACGACTCCGGGCATGATGACTCCGGGCATGACGACTCCGGGCATGGTGACTCCGGGCATGGTGACTCCGGGCATGACGACTCCGGATCGCGCGACGCGGGCTCGCACGACCGATGAGCGCTCGCGCCCGTCACCGCTCCACCGCCGTGGCCGCGACGGCCATCGCGGGGCTGCTCCTCGCCGCGTGTTCGATCGCCGGAGGGGAAACGACCGTTCCGGCAGGAGATCAGGAACACGCGCGGCCGGTCGAAGCCGATGCCGCGGTCGCGGATCCTTCGCCGTCGCCCGACGGAGCCGGCGGCTCCGCCCGCAGGGTCGATCCGCGCCTGGGCGGGCTCGAGGTCGGGTTCGGGGAGTTCGCGATCACGCTCGAGGCGCAGGAGATCCGCCCGGGCCGGGTGACGTTCGTGATCCGCAACGGGGGAGCTCTCGTCCACGGCTTCGAGATCGAGGGTGAAGGCGGCGACGGCGACCACAGCGGCCACGGGAACGGCGAGCTGAAGCTCGAAGGACCGGAGTTCGGCCCGAACGACGTCGTCCGCATCCGCGCGAACCTGCCGCCCGGCGTCTACGAGCTCGAATGCTTCGTCGCCGACCATGACGACCTCGGCATGCGCGCGACCCTGATCGTGCGACCGGACGCTCCGCTGATCCGCGAGCAGCCCGCGCCGGGCCGTACGGGCGCGGTCTCGGTCGTGGGCTTCGCCTTCTCGCCCGATCGGATCGAGGTCGCGCCGGGCACCGAGGTCTCCTGGACGAACGACGACCCGACACCGCACACGGTCACCGCCGACGACGGATCGTTCGACTCCGGCACGCTCGAGAGCGGCGACGGGTTCTCGTTCCGCTTCGACGGGCCGGGGACCTATCGCTACGCCTGCTCGATCCACCCCGCCATGCGCGGCACCGTGCGCGTGGCCTGACCGATGGAGGACGCCCGATGACCGTCACGACCACCGCTCGCCGCCTGCTCCCACTCGTGCTGGGCGGCTCCCTGCTGCTCGCGGCCTGCGGCGGGAACGGGGATGGAGAGGGACCCGACGGTTCTGACACAGATGCCGGCGGGCCGCTCGCCTCGACGATCACCCTGAGCGACAACACGTTCGCGCCCGCCGATCCCGTCGTCGCGAGCGGAGCCGTGCAGCTCGTCAACGAGGGCGAAGCCCCTCACACGTTCACGATCGAGGGTGAGGACATCGATGTCGAGATCGGAGCGGGCGACTCCGCGACCGCCGCGATCGACCTCGACGCCGGTGCGTACACGCTCTTCTGCGAGTTCCACCGGGCCCAAGGCATGGAGACGACGCTCACCGTTCGGTAGCGCTGTCTCGGAGGCGCTCGGCCGACAGCGCGTGGGCGGCGCTCGAGACCTGTGGCTGCCCGGTGACCGTGGCCAGGAACTCCTCCTGGTCGAGCGTCCAGACGGCACCGTCGTCCACGGCTCGGACGGTCGCGGTCCTCGGCACGTCGTGCAGCAGAGCGATCTCACCGAACGCGTCACCCTCGCCGAGTCGCCGCACCGGTCGACCGTCGACGAGCACATCGAACGAACCAGCGTCGATCACGTAGAACCTGTCGCCGGTCTCCCCTTGCACCACCACGTCGGTTCCGGCGGGCACGGCCACCTCGTCCAACTGCGACGCGAGCCGCTCCAGCTCGGGCCGCGAGAGCGGAGCGAACATCGTGAGGGAGCGGAGCAACAGGAGCTGGCGTTCCGGCACGGCCGCGGCGCGGTCGATACGGCGCAGACCGCCGACGGCGGGCACGGTGAGCACGACCAGCGAGGCGCCGATCGCGAGCAGCGCGGTCGGGATGCTGAAGAACCCGATCAGCACGCCGGCGACCCCGGCCCCCAGGCCGACGCCCGCCATCCACAGCGACTCGACCACCCCGAAGACGCGGGTGAGCACGACGTCGTCGACCACCCGCTGCAACAAGGTCCGGCCGACGACGTCGAGCACGGCGATCGCGCCGCCCGCCACCACGGCCGCCGCCACCACCACCCCGAGCGATGCGAACCCCGATGCCGCGACACCGGCCGCGAGCACCACGATGGCGCCGACCATCGCGATCCAGAGCCGGCGGCCTCCGACCAACGCGACCGACCCGGCCGCTCCCACGAGGGCCCCGACGCCGGCCGCGGTCTGCAGCGCTCCCACGCCCGACTCGCCGAGGTCGAGCACCTCGATCGCCACCGACACCAGGAGCACGTCGAACGCCCCCCACGCGGTCGTCATCAGGGCCGCGATCCCCACCAGCAGACGCGGCCCCGGCTCGCGCGCGATCGACGCGAACCCGTGGCCCGCCTCGGCGATGAGCTTCCAGGGGTGCAACGGCCCCGGAACGGACGGGCTCGTGTGCGCGCCGAGCGTGAGCAGGGCGGCGGCCGAGACGCCCAACAGCCCGGCGGCGGCGAGGTAGACCTCGCCCGGGCCGGCCACGGCCAGGATCAGCGTGACCGACAACGTGCCCAGGGTGCCGCCGAGGCCGTCGCACATCGACGAGACGGAGTTGGCCGCCGCGACCTCGTCGGGGGTCGCCGCGAGCGACGGCATCAGGGAATGATGGGCCGGCCGCGAGGTGGTCATCGCGGCCATCGCGACGACCGCCGCCGCGTACACGACGGCGTCGGGGGCGTCGAACGCCATCGCCGCCCCCGTGAGCCCGGTCGCGGCCATCTGCGCGAGGTAGCCGTAGCCGAGCACCCGCTCACGCCGTCGGCGGTCGCCGAGCGCGGCGGCGATCGGCGCGATCGCGCCGGCAGGCAGCAACAGCAGGAACCCGACCGATCCGGTCGCGGCCGGCCCGCCCCGATCGAAGGCGAAGACCAGGATCGCGATCCAGGTCGCCGCCTCGGCGCCGCTGAAGATCAGGAACGCGATCGAGGTGCGCCGCAACGCCCGGCTGCCGGCGACACCGCGAAGCGCGACCAGCGGGGGGCCGAACCGAACCCAGACGCGATTCACGTCCGGATGGTACGGGCCAGGTCTCGCCACCTGGAAGGAGGCCGTCCCGGGAAGTCGCGAAGCGTGGGTAGGGTCGGATGGTGACCGCGACGATCAACGAGACGACGGAGCGAGCCGCCCGGCGGCCGAGGCACCGACAGGCTCTGCGGGGCCTGGTCGTGGTCGGGACCCTGCTCGTCGTCGCGGCGGCCTCCATCGCGTTCGCGCTCGGCGTGACCCCCGCGCAGCCGGTCTCCATGCTGGGGCAGACCGTCGCGGTGGGCACGACCCCGCCCTCCCTCAGCGCGTCCGGACCGGGCGAGGTCGTGCTGTTCGGCCAACGCCTCCCCACGCAGGTGCACTTCGTTGGCCCGGTCCGGCCACGGATGGTGGTGACCGACATCAGCATCACGGCACAGATCGAGGACGCGTTCGCCCCGCCCGGGCGAGCCGCCGCGGCCGAGGAGGCAGGCGAGGCGCTCGCGGCCGGGTGGCGTCGCTACTTCCTGTGGGAGGTCGGGTTCGTCACGCTCGCGGCCGTGGTGCTGCTCGGGGCGATCGCCGGATGGCGGCGCTACGACGGGCGGCGCACCCTGATCACCCTGCTCGGCGGGCTGCTCTTCGTGCAGGTGGTGAACGTGAGCGCGATCATGGTCACGGCGTTCACGGCCCCCGACGTCCTGCGGGGGGTCGGGAGCCTCGACGAGCTCGTCGGTCGCGAGGAGTTGCGTCCGGTGCCGCCCGCCGAGGGACCGGCGCAGCCGCAGACGCAGGCGATCGTCATGGGCGATTCCACCGCAGCCGGGCTGGGCGGCCCACCGATCTCCGAGGCCACCCCGCTCGACGAGGCGTGCGAGCGCAGCTCGTTCGCGTTCGCCCGCGTCCTCGCGAGGGTCAACGACTGGACCGTGGACAACCTCGGCTGCAGCGGCGCCACGGTCGAGCACGGGGTGCTCGGGGCCCAGTCGGCCGGTGGGCGACGCATCCCGCCCCAGCTGGCCGTGGCGAAGCGAGCGACCGCTCCCGAGGTGGTGATCGTCAACATCGGGGCCAACGACATGCACTGGAGTACGCTCGTCTTTCTCTGCGGCGCAGCTGATTCGTGCGACAACAGGGCCCTCACCGCGTACTTCCAGCGGTCGCTCGAGGACTTCACGCAGGACTACTACGAGTTGCTCCGGCAGCTCGCGACGCTGCCCGGCGATCCCCTCGTGCTGATCAACCGCTACTACGTGCCGTTCGATCCCGAGCTCGACTGCCTGGAGGGGTTGGGGCTCAGCCGGGAGAAGATCGACGTGCTGCTCGAGCGGCTGGCCACGGTGAACCAGGTGCTCGCGAACGGCGCGGAGACGTTCGGGTACCGCTCGGTCGAGCCGGATTTCGGAGGCCACGAGCTCTGCACCGACCAGTCGTACGTGCAGGGACCCGACGATCCCGCTCCGCTCCACCCCAACGCACGAGGGCACCTCGTGATCGCCCTGGCCGACGAGCGAGCACTGCTCGAGGAGGCGTGAGGCGGGTCGGCGGTCCGTAGACTCGTCTCGCACGACGACGAGGAGGCGAGTCCGATGACCGACGGCATCATGGAACGCCTCGCCGCGGGTCCGGTCCTGGGCGACGGTGGCTATCTGTTGGAGCTCGAGAAGCGCGGCTACGTGCAGGCGGGGCCGTTCACCCCCGAGGTCGTGATCGAGCATCCCGAGGCGCTCGAGCAACTGCATCGCGAGTTCCTGCTGGCGGGCGCCGAGGTGCTGCAGACGATGACGTTCTACGCGAGCGACGACAAGCTCGCCACCGTCGGCCTGGCGGGAAGCGTCGACGAGATCAACAGGAACGCCGTGAGCATCGCGCGCGAGGTGGCTGCCGAGGGCGATGCCCTCGTGGCGGGCAACCTCTCGCTCACCTGGGCCTACGAGCCGGCCGATCCGTCGAGCGCCGACCGCGTGCGCGCGATGTTCGACCGCCAGCTCCAAGACCAGATCGACGCCGGACCGCCCGACTTCTTCATCGGAGAGACGTTCTCCTACCTCGGCGAGGCACTGCTGTTCGTGGAACGCGCGACGGCCACCGGCCTGCCGGCGATGGTGACGATGTCGTTCGAGGAACTGCCGGCGAAAGCGTACGAAGGGGAGTCGCCCGAGGAGTGCGCGCGACGCCTGGCCGGGGCCGGCGCCGACATCGTCGGCGTGAACTGCTTGAACGCCCCCGACCAGCAACTGCCGATCGCGAGCGAGATGGTCCGGGCCGTCGGCGGGTCCGTCCCGGTCGCTGCGCAGCCCGTCGCCTACGCGACCACCGACGACCGGGCCGACTTCACGTCGTGGGACGAGTTCCCCGAGGCGCTCACCTCGATGACCCTCCCGCGAGCGGATCTGGGCCGGTTCGCCGCCGACGCGCGCGACGCCGGCGTCCGCTACATCGGATCGTGCTGCGGCTCGGTCGCCGAACACGTGCGAGAGATGGGCAAGGTGCTGGGCAAGCTGCCCACCGCCGAGCGCGAGTGGCGCTCGACCGGCAAGGCGATGTCGGCCAAGGAGTACTACGAGGAGCGCTCCTAGCGAGCGCCGACGACGTTCAGTCGAGCAGGGTGTCGAAGGCCCGCATCCTGTCGGTGAGCCGCTTCGCCAGCGTCGTCGCGAACCAGCGGTGGAGCGAGACCGCGAGCGCCGGTTCCTCGGCCTCGAGCCGATCGATCTCGTCGCGGCCCAGCCGGAGGACCACGCTCGGCGTCTCGGCCACCACGTCCGCCGTGCGAGGCGCGCCCGTGTAGAGGGCGATCTCGCCGACCATCACGCCGGGGAGCACGGTGCTCAGGCGCACCTGCGTTCCGTGCGCGGAACGCATCTCGATCCGCAGGCGACCGGACTCGAGGACCCAGACGTCGTCGGGCGACGCGCCCTGGGTGATCAAGACCGCTCCCTCGGGGAGGTCGCGCTGCTCGAAGCGGTCCCAGAGGCGTTCCGGCAGGCCGGCCAGGGCCCCGGAACGGCCGACCCCCGTTCCGACCCGTCCGAGCAGCCCGTCCTCGCACCGCTCGAGGCCACGATCCAGGTCCGGCTCGAACCGGACGACCCCGTCGATCGTGACGACCCCGCCACGTTCGAGCCGCCCCCGCACCGCCTGCGGCACGTCGGTCAGCACGAGTTCGAACGCGTTGGCCTCGGCGAGCTGTGCGATCTTGCGGAAGGACATCGCGGCCGACGAGTCCATGCCGGTGACGCGCCGGAGGTCGATCACGAGGTACCGCAGGTCCCCCGCTTCCACCCGCTTGCGCACCCGTTCGAGCAGCCCGCTCGAGGTGCCGAAGAAGACGAACCCCTCGACACGCAGGATCTGCACGCGCTCTCCGAGCGCTCGCAGCGCGTCACGTTCGCCGGGGGGGCGATCGACGTTGCTCCGATACGTGTCGCCGAGCGCCTCCTCGCGGACCTGTTCGAGCCGGCTGTAGTTCACGGCGAACAGCACGACCGCGAGCACCAGCCCCGCGGCCACGCCCGGAAGCAGCCCGCGGGTGATGATCACCGCAAGGATGGCGAGTACCACGAGGTACTCGCTGAGCGGCAGCGACCGTCGCTTGTCCCACACCCAATCGACGATGAACCCGAGGCCGACGAACACGAGCGCGCCGCCGACGATCATGCGAGGGATCAGCTCGATCAGCGAGGCGCCGAACACGACCGCCGTGAGTGGCACGAGCGCCGCCACGAGGCCGGCCACCCGTGCGTTGACGCCCATCTGGTAGGCGAGTGCCGTCAGGCTGAGCGCGTGGTAGCCGGGGATGCCACCGAAGGCGCCGGAAACGACGTTGACCACGCCGGCGTCACGGAGCTCCATGTTCGAGTCGAGGTCGGTGTGGCGGATCAGCTCGATGCCGCTGACGTTGAACAACGCGGCGATCACCGCGACGAAGACCGCGGTGGCGATGCCGGCCACCTGCCCGAGCACCGCGGACCAATCCGCGTCGGTGAGGGCGTCGAGGACCGTCCGCGGCTCCCAGATCTCCCCCGTGGGGAACGGTCCGAGCAGCCAGAGCCCGTCACGCACCTCGTCGAGCGAGGAACCCGTGACGAGCACCCCGGCCGCGAACAGCACCAGCCCGAGGCCGATGATCGCGGGGATCACGAGGGGGCGCTTCACCATGCGCGACACGACGAGGAGCAGGACGCCGAAGGCCAGCGCGGGGATCCACCGCATCAGGTCCTCGCGCCGCAGCAGGTCGCCGATCGTGCGCAGGTACGGTTGCACGCTCGCCGCGACGCCGATGCCGCCCTTGAAGAGCAGCCAGCCGGTGCCGGCGAGGAAGCCGCCGACCACCGGATAGGGAACGTAGCGGACCAGGTTCCCCAGCCGGAACGCCCCGAGCAGCGCGAACACGATGCCGGTCGTGACCGTCACGACCACGGTCGCGGCCACGACGGTCAGGAACGCTCGATCGAGGCTGCCGAAGGCATCGAGCGCCGTCGTGGTCGCGATGACCGCGAGCACGGCGGCCGCGGCGTCCTGCACGCTTCCCACGACGCCGCGGGCGCCCGCCCTCCAGGCCAGGATCGCGAGCGTCACGGCCGCGGCGACCAGATAGAGCCCGATGCCGCGAGACAGGAACGACGCCAGGTAGCCGCCGAAGACGAGCGCGGCGAACGAGATCGCGAGGACGACCTCGATCGCGCCGATCACCACGCCGGAGGCGATCGCGGCGAAGATGCCGACGGATCGTCGCGGCTCGGACACGGCTCCTCCCGCGGTCTCGTGGCCTCGCGGGAAGGCCCGGCCCTGTTCGTCTCCGGCTCGGAGTCGCGAGCCGTCGTCTCCGTCGACCCTAGCTGGCGGTCGACCTTCCTGCGACGACCCGCTCGTAGATGACGATCAGCAGGATCGCGACGATGATCGAGCCGATCCAGGCGATGCCTTCGTTGCCGGAGAAGATGGCGTTCCAGATCAGCCCGCCGACGATCGCGGCCACCACCCCGATGACCATCGTGGTGACCCAGCCCATCGACTGCTTGCCCGGCAGGATCAGCCTGGCGAGCGCGCCGATCACGAGGCCGGCGATCGCATAGACGATGATGTCCCAGAAGCCGATGTCATCCATGGAGCGGCGCTCCTTCCCCTCGCGGCCCGTATCCCCCACGAGCCTTGCGCTGCATCGTAGGACTGGCGGTGGCCTCCGCGCAAGCGTGGACCCAGCCATCGGGCGTGCTCCGTTGTCCCGGGGACCGCCGAGTCGCTAGGCTCGGCCGGTGAGCTCGTTCGAACGAGACGTCATCATCGTCGGCGGGGGACACAACGGGCTCGCGTGCGCCGCCTACCTCGCGAAGGCCGGGCTCGACGTGCTGGTGCTCGAGCGACGCGACGTGCTCGGCGGCGCGGCGGCGACCGAAACGATGTGGGACGGGTACCGCATCTCGAGAGCCTCCTACGTCGTCTCGCTCATGCCCGATCGCATCGTGGACGAGCTCGAGCTGAAGCGGCACGGGTACGAAGTCTCGATCATCTCCCCCGATTACTTCGTGCCGTTCCCCGACGGCTCGTCGCTCACGCTCTGGGGCGACCTGGCGCGCGACGTCGAAAACATCGCGAGGCTCAGCCCGAGCGACGCCGACGCCTACGTCGAGTTCGACGCCTACTTCGAGCGCATCGCGGGCCTCGCCAAGGATCTGCTCTACGTCGTGCCCCCGAACATGAAGCTCACCGAGCTCCTCAACTGGGCGCGCACCGGCGCGCGGTTCCGTGGATGGACCGGCCGCGACGTGCACGAGCTCGTGCGGCTGTTCACGATGAGCGCGGCCGACTTCCTCGACGAGTGGTTCACCGACGAACGCGTGAAGGGGGCGCTCGCGACCCAGGCGATCATCGGCGCCTGGTGCGGGCCGATGACCCCGGGCTCGGCGTACGTGCTGATGCACCACTGGATCGGGGAGATCGACGGGCACTTCGGCGCCTGGGGGTGGGTCAAGGGGGGCATGGGCGGGGTATCGGCGGCGCTCGCGTCTGCCGCCCGAGCGGCCGGCGCGGAGACGCGCACGGGGCAGAACGTCTCGCGCATCGCGATCGGCCCCAACGGCCGCGCTCACGGGGTCGAGCTCGACGACGGATCGGTGATCCGCGCGAAGCGGGTCGTCTCCAACGCCCACCCGGTCACCACCTATCTCGACCTGGTCGGCCGCGACCACCTGCCGTCCGACGTCGTGCGCGACGTGGAGCGGTTCCGAACACGGAGCGGCAGCGTGAAGGTGAACCTCGCGCTCTCGGAGCTGCCGAGCTTCCCGTCGTGGGACCAGGACGGTGACGTACACCGTGGCCTGATGGCGGTCTCGCCGTCGATGACCTACCTCGAGCGCGCGTTCGACGACGCGAAGTACGGGAAGCCGAGCACGCATCCATACGCCGAGGTGATGTTCCCGACGGCGCACCAGGTCGGCCTCGCGCCCGGGGACAAGCACATCATGATGGCGTTCACCCAGTACATGCCGTTCGACACGCCCAACACCCCTCGGACCCGCGACGCCTGGGCGAAGAAGATCGTCGACACCGTCGGCGCCCATGCACCGGGGCTCGCCGACTCCGTCGAGCACGTCGAGGTGCTCACGCCGAGGGATCTCGAGGAGCGGTTCGGCCTGCTCGGTGGCAACATCATGCAGGGGGAGCTCACGCCGGATCAGATGTTCTCGTTCCGGCCGATCCCGTTCTTCGGCGACTATCGCACACCGATCGATGGGCTCTACCTGTGCGGCGGCGGCACGCATCCCGGAGGCGGCGTGATGGCCGTGCCCGGCCGCAACGCGTCGACGGTCGTGCTGCGCGACGCCAAGTTCGGGCGCGTCACCGAGCGCGTCGACGACGTGCTCGAACGGGTCCGTGGCATGATCTCGCGCGACTGACGCACCGACACCGCCCCACGAACATCCTGGTCACGCGCGCCTTCGCTCGGCGAGGTGATCCGCGACGCCGATGCTCGTGAACGGGACGACGGGGGCGAGCAGCACCGCGACCTCCGGGACCGTCCGCACCGCGAGGTATGCCCACGCGGTCGCCACGGCGAGGGCGACCACACGCGGGCGCCAGCCATGCACCACCTCCGGGCGCAGCGCGACGAGACCGCCTGCTCCCACCCCGGCCACGAACCCGGTGACCGCATCGGCAGCGATCGCCGACATCGGGATCCCGACGAGGAGTGCGAGCGCCATCGCCTTCACCACCGCCCCCGGCGCACGCGGATGCTCGGACAGGAACGCGAGCACGACGAACACGAACGGGACCAGGGCGAGCCCGAACGCGATGTACGCCCCGGGGTACCCGACGCCCCCACCGTCGTCCGAAGCCACGGCGACGACGCCCGCGAGCATCGCCCAGTACCCGGGCACGAGCAGCAGCGTCGCGAGCAGGATCGCCCGCCACTTGCGGCGAGGCGACAGCGGGGCGGCGCTGGCGAGCCACGACCTGCGCGCCCTCGCCATCGCCTACCCCTTCACGGAGCCGGCGGTGAGACCGCGCACGAAGTACTTCTGCAGCGCGAAGAACACGATCAACGGCACCACCATCGTGATGAACGCCGCCGCCGTCAGCAGATGCCAGCTCTCGCCCCGGGACCCCACGAGGTTCGCCAAGGAGATCGTGAGCACGCGCGTCTCGACGGTGCCGCCGAGCAGCACGTACGCGACCAACAGGTCGTTCCACACCCACAGGAACTGGAAGATCGCGAACGCGGCGAGCGCGGGAACGGACAGCGGCACGATCAAGCGCCAGAAGATCGTGAAGTGGTCGGCCCCGTCGATCCTGGCCGACTCGATGATCGACGAGGGCAGGGATCGGATGTAGTTCGCGAGCAGGTACGTGGCCAGGGGTAACCCGAACCCAGCGTGGGCGAGCCAGATGCCGAGGAAGGTCCCGTTCAGGTCGAGGTCGGGGAAGACCCGGAACGGCCCGAGCGTCGCCCCCTGCGTGTAGAGACGGAGGATCGGGATCAGCGACATCTGCAGCGGCACGACGAGCAGCCCGACCACGACCACGAACAGCACGTACCGTCCGCGGAACTCCATCCACGAGAACGCGTACGCGGCGAACGCCGCGATCGTGATCGGGATCACGGTCGACGGGATCGCGACGGCGAGGCTGTTCAGGAACGAGTTGCCGAACCCCTCCTGGCTGAGCGCCGTCCGGTAGTTCTCGAACGTCCACTCCCCCACGCGGAACGGATGCGCGAGCGCCGTCCACCACCCGGTGCTGTTGGTCAGATCCTCCGGCCGGAACGACGTGATCAGCACGCCCAGCGTGGGGATGATCCAGAGCACGACGATAACGAGCACCGTGATGCGCACGAACCAACTCGCACGCCTCCGCTCCCCGACGCCCACCGCTCTCGACGGAGCGGTCACCGCGGCGCCGGAGCGCTCCTCGAGTTCGGCGACGCTCATCTGATCGATTCCTCCTCACGGAATCGCCGGATGTTCCAGATCATCACCGGGACGATCGCCACGAACAGGACGACGGCGATCGCGGCGCCGCGGCCCTGGTTCGCGCTGATGAAGAACCACCGGAGCATCCGCTCGGCGATCACCTCGGTCTCGTCGGCCTCGGCGTTGCCGAAGACGAACACGATGTCGAAGACCTTCATCGCGTTGATGACCATGTAGGTCACCACCACCACGATCGTGGGGAGGATGCTCGGGATCAGGATCCGCCGGAACACCTGCCACTCGGAGGCGCCGTCGATCCGCGCCGCCTCCACGATCTCGTCGGGCACGGACTTGATGGCCGCCGACAGCACGACCATGGCGAACCCGACCTGCATCCAGATCATGATCACCATCAGGAACAGGTTGTTCCACGGCCGCAGCTGTATCCATGCGACCGGATCCTGGCCGAGCCCCTGCATCACGCCGTTCAGGAGACCGATGTTCGAGCCGAACCCGGCCGGGCGAAAGCTGTAGATCAGCTTCCACGTGACGGAAGCCCCGACGAACGAAATCGCGAGCGGGAGGAAGATGAGCGACTTGGCCACCGCCTCGCCTCGCCGCAGCTTGTCGGCCAACGTGGCGTAGACCAATCCGATCACGGTCGCGAACAAGGGCACGATCACGATCCAGCCGAGCGTGTTCCGGATCGACCGGAGCATGCTGTCGTCGCTGAAGACGAATCGGTAGTTGTCGAGCCCGACGAACTCCTGCCCGAACGCGTCCTTGAGGCTGATCAGGATCGTGTTGATGACCGGATAGACCAGGAAGACGCTCAGGATCACCAGGCACGGGCCGACGAAGATCCATGGGCGCACCCCCTCGCGGTAACGGAACGGCAGGAGGTCGACGGCCTTGTTCATCCCCCAGTACAGGAAGAAGACGCCGAAGACGCCGACGACGACCGCGACGAGCACGACGATCACGCGGTTGGCATCTTCCGAACGCAGGAAGTCGAACGTCGCCCACATCGCGAAGAACGCCACGACCGGGATCGCGAGCGCGCCCGCGATGCGGAGCACGGACAGCCACAGGGCCGTGCCCGCCTTCGACGTCTGCGCCGGAAGGCCGGCGTCGGGGTCGGTCGCGGACGAGCTCATCTCAGCGCCACATGCTCGCACGAACGAGGGAACGGCCGCCGTGCGGCCGCTCCCTCACCGGCGTCATCGTGCACCGCCGCCGTCGGCGATCGCTCCCGCTACGCGGGCCAACTGCTTTCGATCTCGTCGAGGACGGACTGCAAGGAATCCGGGCCATCCCTCATGTACTGCACCATCCCCGTCCAGAAGCTTCCCGAACCGACCTCGGGCGGCATCTGGTCGGATGCGTCGAACCCCGCTTCGCCCTCACCTCCGAGCGCCGTCGAGAGCACCTCGGATGCGCCTGCCAGGATCGGGTTCGGGTAACACGTGGACTCGACGTTGACGTTCGGGGAGATGCGAGAGCTCCCTGGCTCCTCACCCATCGCGCACTGGACCTCCTCGCCCATGAAGCGGGTCAGGAAGTCGCGAGTCTCGGGAGCGTCGCGGAACGTGACCATCATCTCGCCGGCGAACAGGGTCCCCTGCTGATCGATCGACGGGAACGGGAACCAGTCGTAGTCGACCCCCGCCTCGGCGTTCGCCGGGAAGAACGCGGTGATGAAGCTGGCCTGGCGGTGCAGCCAGCAGCCGGGCGGGTCATCGAACATCGGCAGCGGAGCGTCACCGAACGCGACCGACGGGGTGTTCTCGGCGCCGCCGAGCACGTTGCCCTCGCCGAACATCACGTCCCCGAACAACTCACCGGCGTTCACCACCGCCGGATCGTTGAACGGGATCTCGTGGTCGATCCACTGCGTGTACGCGTCCTGACCCGCGGTGGCGAGCATGATGTCTTCCATCCAGTCGGTGGCCGGCCAGCCGGTCGAGCCCTCGCTCTGGTAGCCGACGCACCACGGGGTACCTCCATCGGCCTTGATCTGGTCGGAAAGCGCCGTCAGCTCGTCCCACGTCGTGGGGATCTCGTACCCGGCCTTGTCGAAGTCGTCCTTCGGGTACCAGACCATGCTCTTCAGGTTCACGTTCGACGGGATGCCGTAGTGCTTCCCCTCGAACTCGCCGAGGGACATGAAGTACTCGCCGAACGTGGACTCCAGCTCCGCGATGTCGAAGCCCATGTCCTCGAGGGCGATCGCGTTCCCGGACTGCGCCTGCTGCACCACGGTCCCGGGCTGCGGGAGCAGGATCACGTCGAGGGTGCCGCCCTGTGACCGGATCTGCACCTGCTCCTCGAAATTGCCCGACTGCTCGAACTCGACCGTGTAGTCCGATTGATCCTGGTTGATCGTCGCGTCCGCGATGTTCTGCAGCACCTCGTTCTCTTCCGGCTCGACCGCGGACAGAACGTTCACGGTGCCGGTGTTCTCGCCGGCGGGACTCCCCGCCGCCGTCGGCGAGCCTTCGCCCCCTCCGTCGTCGTCCGTACACGCCGCCACGATCAACGCGAAGGCGAGGATCGGCGCGATCAGCCTGAGTCGGCGCATCTGTCCCCCTCCTTGTCTGTCGTCGACTATTTCGCCCATAGGTCCTCGGTTCGGTCAACTCAAGTAGCAACCCCCCACGCGCCTCGGGGCTCAGGGCCGGCCGGCGATGAGGTCGCCGTACCACCGGGCGCTGTCCTTGGGGGTTCGCTTCTGCGTCTCGAAGTCGACGTGCACGAGCCCGAATCGCTTCGCATAGCCCTCCGACCACTCGAAGTTGTCCAGCAACGACCAGACGAAGTACCCGGCCAGCGGCACGCCGGCGACGACCGCATCGTGCGCGGCGGCGACATGGCGCTCGAGGTAATCGATGCGCCGATCGTCATGGAATCCACCATCGGACGTCGCGTCGTCGTCGAAGGCGGCCCCGTTCTCCGTGACGTACAGACGGGGCGGCCCGTACTCCCGATCCACTCGCGTCAACATTTCGGTCAGGCCGTCGGGCTGGATCGGCCATCCCATCGCCGTGACCTCCACGCCCGACGGGGTGATCGATCGCACGCCCATCGACCGGGGGAGCTCGCTGCCTCGGTCCTTCGCACCCGTGTCCGCCGTCACGGTGTGCACGGTGTAGTAGTTGATCCCCAGGAAGTCGATCGGCGCCGCGATCGTGGTGAGGTCCGCGCCGCGCACGAACCCGAGGTCGAACGCCGGAGCGTACCGATCCATCACCGAGCCCGGGTACGTGCGGCCGAACACCGGATCCAGGTAGAGACGGTTCAGCTGGTCGTCGGCGAAGGTCGCCGCTCGTGCATCATCGGGATCGTCGCCGGCCGGCCGGCACGGGTATAGGTTCAACGCGATCCCCACCTCGCCCGTGGTCTCGGCCCGGATGGCCTCGGTCGCGAGGCCGTGGGCGAGCAGGAGGTGATGCGTGGCGGCGAGCGCGGCACCCTCGTCGGTCCGCCCGGGAGCGTGGACACCCTGTTCGTAGCCCAGCCATGCGGCGACCATCGGCTCGTTGATCGTGATCCACATCGGGACCGTATCGCCGAGCGATCGGGCGACGGTCGCGGCGTAGTCGGCGAAACGCTCGGCCGTGTCACGCACCGGCCAGCCGCCGGCGTCCTCGAGCGCCTGCGGCAGATCCCAGTGGTAGAGGGTGAGGGTGGGGACGATGTCGTGACGCCGCAGCGCGTCGACGACCCGACGGTAGTGGTCGAGACCGCGCGGGTTCGCCGGACCACGGCCGTCGGGCTGGATGCGAGGCCACGACACCGAGAACCGGTACGCCCCGATGCCCATGGAGGCCATCAGGTCGATGTCGTCCTCGTAGCGGTGGTACTGGTCGCATGCGAGGTCGCCGGTGTCGCCGGAACGTATCCGGCCAGGCAGCTTGCTGAACGTGTCCCAGATGGAAGGCCCGCGGCCGCCCTCCGCGGTTGCCCCCTCCACCTGGTAAGCAGAGGTCGCGGCTCCCCAGAGGAATCCCTCCGGGAAGGATCCGATGGGCGTGGGTCGGCTCAGGCCTGTCCGCCCCCGTAGATCCCCAGGCCGGTGTCGGGATCGAAGAAGTGGAGCCGGTGGACATCGACGACGAGCTCGATCGGCTTTCCCTTCGCGGCCTCGGTCCGCGGGCTCAAGCGTGCGACGAACTTGGACTGGCCCGCGGCTGCGGCCTGCTCGACGAGCTCGATCGCCTCCTGACCCACGTCGTCGGCGAGCTCGCGCACGTCGTCGGTCGCGACCATCGGCGCCTGGATGTTGAAGTGCACGAGCACGTCGGCACCCAGGGCCTCCCTGAGCACGACCTCCGACCGGATCCGGCGGCCGGGCGGCTCGTCGGGCACGAGCGACGCATCCTCCATGTCCTCCGGCCGTATCCCGAGGATGACCTCCTTGCCGTCGTACGCCCCGAGATCGGGACGCGCGGCGACGACATCCTCCGGGATCTCGAGACGGTGCCCCCCGAACTCCAAGGCGCGCGAGCCGTTCGAGCTCGACATCGTGGCCGCCACCATGTTCATCGACGGCGACCCGATGAATCCGGCGACGAACAGGTTCACCGGCCGGTCGTAGAGGACCTGAGGTGACTCGACCTGCTGGAGGAGCCCCTTGCGGATCACCGCCACCCGATCACCCATCGTCATCGCTTCGACCTGATCGTGGGTGACGTAGATCGTGGTGACGCTGAGTTCGTGCTGGATCCGGGCGATCTCGGTCCGCATCTGGACCCGGAGCTTGGCGTCGAGGTTGGACAACGGCTCATCCATCAGGAA
This sequence comes from Actinomycetota bacterium, assembly GCA_035711865.1. Classification (GTDB taxonomy): domain Bacteria; phylum Actinomycetota; class UBA4738; order UBA4738; family HRBIN12; genus JAOUEA01. The sequence goes on along the minus strand of DASTBT010000155.1, from coordinate 4,219 downwards.
GGCCTTGGGCTCGCGGACGATCGCCCGGCCCATGGCCACACGCTGGCGCTGTCCTCCGGACAAGGCCTTCGGCTTGCGCTCGAGCAGGCCCTCGAGACCGAGGATCTCGGCGGCTTCCTTGACGCGGGTGGCGATCTCCTCCCTCGGCAGCTTCCGGAGCTTCAGGCCGAACGCCATGTTGTCGTGCACGGTCATGTGCGGATACAGCGCGTAGTTCTGGAACACCATCGCGATGTCGCGTTCCTTGGGGGGGACGCCGTTCACCACGCGCTCGCCGATGCGGATCGTGCCTTCCGTGATCGTCTCGAGGCCGGCCACCATGCGCAAGGCGGTGGTCTTGCCGCAACCGGACGGGCCAACCAACACGATGAACTCTCCGTCACGGACATCGAGGTTGAGATCGGAGACCGCCTGCGTACCGTCGCCGTACACCTTGGACACGTCCTGCATCAGGATCTCGGCCACTTGGTCCCTCCGATCCGATCGGGCCACGACCATTCAACCTCATGAGTCGAAGATGGGTCGAGCCGGTGGTCGGCGGATGGGGTCTCACGCGCGCACGACCGGGCGAACCTCCCGCTCGACGAGGTCGGGTCGTCGGCTCACGGAGCTGCTTCGTCCGCCCCTCGGGCCCCCTCCGGACCCAACGCGACGACCACTGCCTCCCATGGATCGAGGCGGATGGACCCATCGACCTCATCGTCGTCGCGCTCACGATCCGTCCCGATGAGGATCCGCCCGCGCTCGAGGGGAGCGTCGATGGGGAGCTCCGAGTCGTTGACGGCGACCACGGTGTCGTGCCCGCGGCGCCAGACCCACGCCTCGTCGGGCGAACCCACCACCGAGGAGCCACCGCTCCGCAGGTCGGGACGATCCCGACGGAGCGCGATCAGGTCACGGCACAGATGCAGCATCGACCTCGGGTCGTCGAGCTGGTCCGCCACGTTGCACGAGGCGGTGTCACCCACCGGGAGCCACGGCTCCACGCCGGCCCGCGTGAAGCCGCCATCGGTCTCGGGCGTCCACTGCATCGGCGTGCGCGCGCCGTCGCGGCCGGGTTCGTCGGGCCATCCACGGACGCCGACCGGATCCCGCAGTCGCTCTCGAGGGACCTCCACGTCGGTCATGCCGATCTCGTCGCCGTAGTACAGCAACGGGGTCCCGCGCAGCGTGAGCATGACGAAGAGCGAGGCACGGATCTTCCGTTCGTCACCGCGGCACCACCTGGTCGGGAACCGACCGACGTCGTGGTTCGAACCGCTCCACGCCGGCCAGGTGCCCGAGGGCAGCGCCGCTTCCGTGGCCGCGACGACGGATCGGAGCCCGGCTCCGGGCTCGGCGAAGACGAACGGGAAGTTCATGATGAGCTGGAGCTCGTCCCCGCTCTCGCCGAAGAAGCGCATCAAGTTGTCGATCTCGAGGACCCATGTCTCCCCCAGCAGCAGCCGGGGAGGGTCGTAGGTCTCCGCGATGGCTCTCCATCGACGGAAGACGTCGTGCACCTCGTCCCGGTTCATGTTGTAGACCGGGCGCAGCTCCTGCGACGTGACCCGGGGATGATCCTCGTCGGTGACGAGCGGGTTGTCGCGAAGCTCGCGATCCTTCACGAGCCCGTTGGCCACGTCGATCCGGAAGCCGTCGATGCCGCGATCGAACCACCAGCGAAGGATTCGGTCGAACGCGTCTCGCACCTCGTCGTTCCACCAGTTGAGGTCGGGCTGCTCAGCAAGGAAGTTGTGCAGGTAGTACTGCCCGGTGCCCCGATCCAGCGTCCAGGCGGAGCCCCCGAACGTGGATCGCCAGTTGTTCGGCGGGGAGCCGTCCGGCTTCGGGTCGGCCCACACGTACCAGTCGCGACGGCGAGCGGAGCGATCCGTTCTCGCATCGACGAACCATGCATGGCGGTCGCTCGTATGGTTCGGCACGAGATCCAAGACCACGTGGATCCCGCGCTCACGGGCTTCGACGACGAGCCGGTCGAGTCGATCGAGGTCGCCGAAGTCCGGGTCGACCGACGTGAAGTCGGACACGTCGTAGCCCCAGTCGGCGTCGGGCGAGGGGGTGATCGGGCTCAGCCAGATCCCGTCGACGCCCAGCCACGCCAGGTGATCGAGGCGATCGATCACGCCCTGCAGGTCGCCGTGCCCGTCGCCGTTCGAGTCCACGAAGGAGCGGGGGTAGATCTGGTAGAGAACGCCCCCGCGCCACCACGCATCACGCGTCGGAGGGTCGGCGGAGGATCCCCGGGCGATGTCGGGCTCCCCCATGGCGTCAGGATAGCCGGGCCGCCACCCTTCCTCGAGCCGCGCCGACGCGTACTGTTCGCCAGATGAACTCGGGCAGGCTGACGAGGCTCCTCGGTCTCAGGCCGGGCGAGGCCGGTCCGGTGGGGCTGGCGGTCGCGATGTCGTTCGTCGTCTCCGCGGGCCTGATGATCGGGCAGAGCGGCATCGAGGCCCTGTTCTTCGCCCGCTACGGCGTGGAGAAGCTCCCCGTGATGTACCTGGTCCTGGGGGGCACGATGTTCCTCACGACGATCGGCTTCGGCGTGTTGCTCTCCCGTTTCGGACGCGGCCGGGCCTGCCTCGTCGTCCCCGTCGCGATCGCCGTGCTGGCGGCGGCGGGGCGGGTGGGTCTCGCCGCCGACCTCGCGTGGATCACCCAGGCGTTGTGGCTGCTGCAGGGTGCTGGCTACTTCCTGCTGGGCCTCGCGGTCTGGGGCCTCGCTGGCATCGTCACCGACACGCGGCAGGCCAAGCGCTTCTTCCCCCTGATCGGGGCGGGCGGCGTGCTCGGGTACGTGATCGGCGGGCTCGTCACCAAGCCGCTCGCGTCGTGGATCGGCACGCCCAACCTGCTGCTCGTGTGGATCGCCACGCTGATCGCCACGTCCGCCCTCGGCGCGCTGCTGCTCGCGGGACACGGCCGGCCGCATCGCGAACGGATCGGACGCGACCGAGCTGGGCCGATCGAGGAGCTGCGGCTCGGCCTCAGCTACGTGCGACGGTCCGCGCTGCTGCGATGGCTGGCGCTGGCATCGGTCCTGTTCTCGCTCCTGTTCTTCTCGCTCTACCTGCCCTTCTCGCGCGCCGCGACGCTCCGCTACCCCGAGCCCGACGAGCTGGCCGGGTTCTTCGGCCTGTTCTTCGGACTCTCGACGGGCGCGGCGTTCCTCATCTCGATGTTCCTCACGAACCGTCTGCTCTCCCGGTTCGGGGTGCCCACCGTGATGCTCGTGCTGCCGGTGCTGTACGCCGTGGCGTTCGGCACCCTCGCGATCGATGCGAGCTTCGTGGCCTTGGCGATCTTCCGCTTCGCCCAGGTGGCATGGCTGCAGGGGGGCGCCTCGAGCTCGTGGGAGGCCGTGATCAACACGGTGCCGCCGGACCGGCGCGATCGGACCCGGGCGTTCCTGTACGGCGGACCGACGCAGGTGGGCACCGTGCTTGCCGGCGTGATCGCGCTGATCGGCGAACGGGCGTTCTCCCCGGCCGTCCTGTACGGGATCGGGCTCGTCGCCGCCATCCTCGCGATCGTCGCGATGCTGGGCGTCCGCCGCGCCTACCCTCGAGAGCTGGTCCGCGCCTTGCGGGAGGGGCGCCCCAGCGTGTTCGGCGCGGACCCCGAGGCCCCCACCGAACCGTTCGGCCTCGCTCGGTCCGACGCGTCCGCCGTGGCGATCGCGGTCGCGGCGCTCCACGACCCCGATCTCCACGTGCGGCGGGTGGCGGCGGTCGCGCTCGGCGATCTCGATCCCTCCGCGACCCGGGAACCGCTCATCGCGGCCCTGGACGACCCCGACCCGGGGGTTCGGGCGGCCACCATCGGCTCCCTGGCGACCGGCGGGCACGTGAACGCTCTTGCGGAGCTCCTCGCCCGGTCGGACGATCCCGACGCCGCCGTGCGGCTCGCGACCGTCGATGCGATCGGCGAGCTCGACGTGGAAGCCGAGATCGCCTCGCATGCTCTCGGCCCGCTCTCGCACGACCCCGACCCGTCGGTCCGGGCCTCGGCGGCGGCCGAGCTCGCCGGGCTCACGGGCGACGCAGACGCCGTGGCGACCCTGGTCGAGCTCGCGGCCGACGACGACGCCGATGTTCGAGCGGTTTCCTTCCGTGCGATGCTCCGCACGCGCGATGCGCGCCTGGCCGAAGCGGCGAGAACGGGGCTGCAGGACGCCGACCCCGGGGCCCGCGCGGAGGCGGCCGGCGCGTTCGCC
>DASTBT010000154.1:0-44586 GCA_035711865.1 Actinomycetota bacterium | reverse complement strand
CCACGCGGTCGCCCGGGCCTACCCCCAGCCGCCGCAGGCCCTCGGCCGCGGCACCGACCGCCGTCGCCAGCTCTGCCCGCCCGATCTCCCTGCTCGCGCCGTCCTCGCGGTAGGCGACGAGGGCCGGCCGCCCGCGGTCGTGTCGATCGTCGAGCGCCACGCGCGCGTAGTTCAACGTGGCGCCCTCGAACCACCGGGCCCCGGGCATCGAGCGCGACGCCAGCACCGACCCGGGTGGCGTGGCGCCGGGCACGTCGTACCAGGACCAGATCGCGTCCCAGAACCCCTCGAGGTGACGGATCGACCAGCGCCACAGCTCGTCGTAGCTCTCGAACGACAGGCCCCGCTCGCGCTCGAGCCACCCGGCGAACCCGGTGAGCGCGGACCCCGCGACGAGCCGCTCCGAGGGGCTCCACAGGGGCTCGCTCATCTCTCCTCGCCCGAACCGCGGGTGTCTGCCCCCTCCCGGACCGGCAGGGTCACGGAGGCTCGACGCTCCTTCGGCGTCGGGTCCCACCGCGACGAGGATGGCTCCGCGAGGGTGTTGCGGAGCGTGCCGATGCCCTCGATCTCGAGCTCGACGACGTCGCCGGGGCGCAGCTTCCGGAACAGCTCGAGGCCGCACCCCAGGCCGACCGTGCCGCTGCCGATCACCTGGCCGGGCACGACCACCTCGTTCCGCGAGACGTACGCGACGAGCTCGGCGAGGCTCCACGTCAGCGTCGACGTCGACCCGCGCGACCACTCCTCGCCGTTGACGCGGGCGAGCATCGTGAGGTCGTCGAGGGCGAGCTCGTCGAGGGTCGTGATCCACGGGCCGAGGGCGGTCCCGAAGTCCTTGCCCTTGGCCGGCCCGAACCCGGCGGTCATCTCGCGGGCCTGCACGTCTCGCGCGCTCAGGTCGTTCAAGACCGTCACGCCCAGCACGTGCTCGAGGGCCTCCTCGGGGCGGAGGTCCCGTGCCTCTCGGCCGATCACCACGGCGATCTCCAGCTCGTAGTCCATGAACGCCGCGCCGCCGGGCCACGGAACGGTCTGCTCGTGCCCGAAGACCGTGACCGGGTTCATCTTGTAGTAGACGGGCACCTCGTAGAAGAGGTCGGGCACCTCGCGCTTCCCGCGGGCGTGGGCGTTCACGAGGTGCTGCTCGAAGGCCGAGCCGTCGATCATCATCGGTGGGTCGATCGCCGGAGCCCACGTGACCTCGTCGAACGGGATCATAGCCTGCGCGTCCGGCGCGGCGATCGCGTCGGCCGCCCGATCCAGGAACGCCGCCCCCGAGGCGATCGATCGAGCGAGGCTCGGCGGGAAGAGGGCGGACGCGAGACGCAGGGCGGCCTCGCCCGTGGCGCCATCGGCCTCCAACCGGCGTCGCTCGGCCACGCAAAGATCGATCACGGCCTCGTCGTCGGGGAGCACCGCGACCGGCCGGGGGCGTGGCCCGTCGGGACCGTCGCGCAGGATCGTCGAGATCTTCACAGCCGGCCCCTCGTCCGCCACCGGTCGGGCACCGCGCCATCTCGCGCCAACGGACACCGCATGTGCTGCTCCTTTCCGTTCGTCACATCTGCATCATCGACCGTTCGATCTCCCGCAGCTCGCGCTGGCTCGGTTCCTCCAGGACGAATCGTCGCAGCACGACGATGATCGTCGCGGCGGCGAACGATGCGATCGCGGCCGCGAGCCAGGCGGCCGAGAACGAGATCTCCTCTGCCAGGAAGCCCAAGCCGATCGGTCCGGCGATCGCCCCGGCGAAGGCGCCGGTCTGTGTGATGCCGACGGCCGGACCGGGGGCGACGGGGTTCAGCTTCACCATCGCGAGGTTGTACGAGCCGAGCCAGGACCACCCGGTCGCGAACGAGATCGGGACGGCGAACAGCATCGCCCACTCCCGCCCCAGGCCCAGCATCAGGAAGCCGACCCCGCCGACGGCCAGCATCCACCCCACGAGGTCGAGCTGGCTCCCGCGGCGCCGATCGGACCAATGCCCGATCACGAGCCTGCTCGTGAGCCCGACGAGGCTGCCCGTCGCCACCAGCACGCCGGCCGCCCCCTCGCCCATGCCAGAGGCCACGACGGTGCTGAGGGTGTAGGCGCCGAGCGAGGCCGCCGCCGAGCTCCCGAGCCCGAAACCCACGGCGGCCACGATCAGCGCGCCGAGCGACATGTCGGCCCTGCCCTGCGGCCGGCGCTCCGTCGGACGTCCCGACGAGCCGGGGATCGTCACGAGCACCAGGGCGGCCAACGCCGCCGCCGCCACGTACGCCCAACGCCACCCGACCGTCAGCGCGATCGCCGGCACCGAGAGCCCGGCCAGCAACGACGCGATCGGGATCGACGAGTGCTTGAGGCCGAACGCGAGCCCCTGGCGGCCGGCCACGACGTCCCTCGCGATCAGCACGCTCGTCGCGGTGCGCGTCAACGCGGTCGCGACGCCCGAGAGCGCGACGAACACCGACAGGATCACCGGCGAGGTGGCCAGGCCCGCGATGCCGAGTAGGGCCACGATGTAGACGGCCGTGCCGATCCGCAGCGACCACGCCGTCCCCACGCGATCGGACGCCTGCGACATCGGCGTCGAGAGCAGCGCCGCGCACGCGAAGTAGCTGGCGTAGACGAGGCCGAGCGCATCGACCGACAGGCCGATGCCGTCCCGGAGCTGGACGGCCAGGGCCCCGGTGAGGAAGATCGGCAGCACCCCCACCGCGTCGACGGCCATGCTGACCCCGGCCGGACGCAGCCACGAGCGGGGGTGGTCACGGCCCACCCCGCCCCCTTCCGATCCGCGGGCGTCGGCGCTCAGTCCAGACCGAGCAACCGGCTCGCGGTTCCACCGAGGATCTTGTCCACGATCGCGGGGTCGTCGATCGCCTCCTTGACCTTGCCGATCGGGTCCGCCTCGCCCATGTCGAACGGATGGTCGCTTCCCAACACGACCTGGTCCTCGCCGAGCCGCTCCACGAGGTAGCGGACCGCCGCCGGGTCGTGGGTGAGGGAGTCGGCGTAGACGTCGACGAGGTAGTCGCTCGGGAGCTTGATCGTCGTGTCGTCCTGCTTGCTGAGCCGGTCGCGGTACCCGTGGTCCCAGCGGCCGACCAGGCACGGGAAGGCGCCCCCACCATGGGAGAAGACGATCTTCAGCCCGGGCAACCGCTCGTACACGCCGCCGAACACCAAGGAAGCGACCGAGACGGCGGTGTCGATCGGCAGCCCGACGAAATTCTTCAGCTCGTGCTCCTTCATGCGCTCGGGGCCGAGCGGCGAGAGCCCGTGCGAGAACACCACGAGGTCGAGCTCGCGCACGCGCTCCCAGAACGGGAACAACGACTCGTCACCGAGGTTCTTCCCGTCGATGTTGCTGCCGACCTGCACGCCTTTGAAGCCATAGTCGTCGACGACCCGCTGCAGCTCCTGCAGCGCGAGATCGACGTCCTGCAGCGGCACGTTCGCCATCGGCAGGATGCGCCCGTCGTGCTCCTCGGCGACCTCGGCGTACGCATCGTTGATCGCGCGGCTGACGCCGAGCCCGATCTGCGGATCGCAGTCCAGGTGCGACAGAGGCGGAGCGATCGACGCGCACGCCGCGTCGAGGCCGGCGGCGTCGAGGTCGGCGACGATCGTGGCCGGGTCGGTCAGGAACCCCGGCAACGGCTGCTTGAACCCGTTGTCGAGCTTCACCAGCGCCGAGCCGTCGTCCTTCGTGACGACCTGTCCCGCGATCGGAACGGCGCCCGACACCACGGCGTCGGCGAAGGCCTTCGGCACGTGGTGCCAGTGGACGTCGATGGACTTCGTCATCCCTTCACTTCCCCTTCCAGTCCGGAGCTCGATGTTCCTCGAACGCCCTCGCACCCTCCTTGAGGTCCTCGGAATCCCAGACCTCCTTGAGGATGTACGCCGAGAGCTCCAACGCATCGCGGAGCCCGAGGTTCAGACCCTGCATGATCGCCTGCTTCGAGTAGCGCACGGCCAGCGGCGCGTTCTTCAGCACGTCGCGTGCGATCTCCTCCGCACGCCCGAGCAGTCGATCGGCGGGCACCACCTCGGTGATGATGCCGATCCGGTAGGCCTCCTCGGCATCGATACGGTAGTCCTTGCCCTGCAAGGTCATGCGCAGCACGTAGTTCAACGGGATCCGGCGCGACAGGCCGATCGGCTCCCATCCGGAGATCAGACCGACGTTGACGTGCGGATCGAAGAACTGCGCGTTGTCCGACCCGATGATGATGTCCGTGTCGCACAGGAAGTGCAGCCCGCCGCCGCAACAGATCCCGTTGACGGCGCACACGATCGGCTTGTGGATCTGCTCCATCAGCCTCGCGATCGGCAGCCACACGTGACCCATCGGCCGGGTCCGTGACTCCTTCACGTCGACCCCCGTACAGAAGAACCTTTCCCCCGCCGACGTGAGGATCGCGACCCAGGTGTCGTCGTCGTCACGGAAGTCGGTCCAGATCGCCTCCATCTCGTCGCACATCTGCACGTTGAAGGAGTTGCCCGCGCGCTCCCGGTTCAACGTGACGTAGGCGATCCGATCCCGCTTCTCGTAGAGGGTCTCGACGAGGTCGAGGTCTCCGAGCCGTTCGATGCGTGTCACGCGTCCTCCTCGTCTCGCGTCGGCGATCAGATCGGCGAGAAGCCCCCGTCGACGTTGATCGCCTGCATCGTGATCGCCCCGGCGCCGTCGGAGCAGAGGAAGACCACGAGCGGCACGACCTCCTCGGGATCGATGAACCGTCCGAGCGGGATCTTGCTGATCCAGAACTGCCGGGTCTCCTCGGGGGTCTTGCCCGAATCGCGCGCGAACTTCCGCATGCTGTCCTCCACCATGTCGGTGAGGACGAACCCCGGGCAGATCGCGTTCACGGTCACGCCGTGGGGCGCGGCTTCGAACGCCACCTCCTTGGTCAACCCGAGCACGGCGTGCTTCGACGAGACGTAGGCGGCTCGGTTCGGGCCGATCGGCACCTTGCTCGACGTGGAGGCGATGTTGATGACGCGGCCCGAGCCGCGATCGAACATCTCGCCGATGATCTCCCGGATCGTGAAGAAGTAGGAGTTCACGTTGACCCCGTAGTGGTGTTCCCACACCTCGTCCCGGTGGCCGGCGATCGGCTCGTTGTCGAGCACGCCCGCGCTGTTGATCAGCACGTGGATCTCACCGAGCTCCTCGCGAGCCTTCGCAACGGCCGCCTTCACCTGTTCACGGTCGCTCACGTCGGCGGGGATGGCGACCCCGCGTCCTCCGAGTCCGTCGAGCTCCTCGGCAAGCTCCTTCAGCGCAGACTCGGTCCGGGCGACCAGAGCCAGGGTGGCCCCCTCCTTGGCCAGCCCGCGGGCCATCTCCCGGCCCATGCCCTTGCTCGCGCCGGTCAGGAAGACGTTCTTCCCCTCCATCTGTCCCATCTCGCGCTCCCTTCCTCGATCGCGTCGGTCAGGACCGGCGCTGCTCTTCCTCGACGATCGCCGCGAACACCCGATCGGATGGTTCGCGCCGACGCTGGCGTACCTCGGTGCGGACCCGCTCGAGCACGCGGTTCGCCGTGTCTTCGTCGACCGGATCCCACCCGTGGTCGATGATCTTCTTCTGGATCGCCATCGGCCCGGAGTAGTGACAGAGCGGGACGTACGCGTCGTTGCCGATCACCCTCGGCGACCAGGCGTTGAACGACCACTCGTCCCCTTCCGGCAGCGCATAGTGAACCTCGGCGGCGTGACTGAACGCCGTCTTCCCGGTGCCCGACATGTGGGGCGGGATCGGCTGGTTCCACACGTCCGCAACCCATTCGGACAGGTCCTGGAGCTTGTCCAGCTTCATGCCGAGCTCGTAGCCGTACATGATCTGCAGCACCGACGCGAGCACCGCGAGGTTCGGCACACCCGCCCGCTCGCCGAGCCCATTGATGCACCCCTCGAGCACCTCGGCTCCCCCTTCCAGCGCAGCGAGCTGTCCGGCTGTGCCGAGCTCGAAGTCGTTGTGGCTGTGGATCGCGAGCGGGATCTCCGGCCCGAGGATCTGTTTGACCTCCCACGTGTGGTGCTTGTAGACGGCCGGGATGCACGAACCGCAGATGTCGTCGATGCGGAGGGCGTCGATGCCGGCCTCCTTCAGGCGCCGGACGATCTCCTTCAGCCACTCCAGATCGAGGCGCGAGAAGTCCATGAGGTTCGGGTTCATGTACGCGCCCTGCTCTTTTCCGTACTGGATCGCCTCACACGCTCGATCGAGCGCCTCCTCCCGGGTGATCGTGAGCCCGCCCATCGACTCCACGAGCTTGTAGTTGTAATCGCTGATCGCGAATGCGGGGCAGACGATGTCGGCACCTGCGTCGAGACAGAGGTCGATCTCCTCGCGGCAGGCCTCCGGGTTCAGCGCCGCCGTGGGATGCACGAGCGCCTGGATGCGGAAGTCCACGCCCATCGCCTTCGTGCGCTTGATCTCCTCGATGTAGTCGTGGTGCATCTCGACGATGTGGACGCCGACGTCGTCGATGCGCCGAACGAACTCGAGCACCTCGTCGAGTCCGACCGAGACGCCCGAGACCTGGCGCCCTTCGCGCAGGGTCATGTCCATCAACTGGACCTGGTCGGGCAGGTGCATGCCCTCGCGCACCCGTTCGTCGAAGTTGTAGGGGCTCACCGCCCACATACCCTCGCGGAAACCGGGGGTGCCCTCGCGCGGCAGGCTCTTGCCGTCGGTATCGCTCGGAGCCTGCGTCTCGGCCCTGATGTCCACCTCGGAACGGCCGTGTCCCATGTCGATCACCAACGGTCTTCCCCTTCTCTCCGAGCCGGCTGACGCCGACGTCTCTCTCGCTCCTCCGTCCCGCCCCCTCACCACAGCTGGGCGGACAGCTCGACCGCGCCGTCGGTCGGAGGCGAAGGCTCGACGGGGCGGATGCTAGGCGGGCGTCGTGATCGCCCGCAAGCGAAGCTCATTTGATTCACGTTCGAACCATCTCGCACCGACTTGCTCTCACGCGCCGGTCGTGGCTAGGCTCGGTCGCGATGGAACGACCTGGTGTCGACCCGAACGCACCTCGACGGAGATGGTTCGACGCTAGCGTCAACGTTAGGCTGTGCCCGATCGGGGATGGCTGAGATGCTCGAGCACCTGCGTATCGTCGAGCTGGGGCAGGTGATCGCCGGAACCTTCGGCGGCATGATCCTGTCGGATCTGGGTGCCGACGTGATCAAGGTCGAGCCGCCGAGCGGCGACGCCGGCCGGCGACCGGCGATCTACGGCATCGGCGACGAGAGCGCGATCCACCTCACGCACAATCGGAACAAGCGCAGCGTGGTGCTCGACCTGAAGACCCAGGAGGGCCGCGAGGTGCTCTTCGACCTGGTCCGCACCGCCGACGCCGTCGTCGAGAACTTCCGGCCCGGGGTGATCGATCGGCTCGGGGTCGGCTTCGATCGCATGCGTGAGGTGAATCCCGGGGTCGTGTTGGTCTCGGTGTCGGGCTTCGGCCAGGAGAGCCCCTACCGCGACCTGCCCGCCTACGACCTCATCCTGCAGGCGATGACCGGCCACATGTCGATCATGGGCGAGTCGGGGCGGCCGCCGGTGATCATGGGCATCCCGGTGGCGGACCTGCTCGCGGGGGTGTTCGCCGCGATCGCCGTGCTCGCCGGGGTCGAAGGCACGCGCGCTCGAGGCAGAGGCGAGCACTTCGACGTCGCGATGTTCGACGTGATGGTCGAGATGCTCGCCCACGTCGGCACCCTGTACCTCAACACGGGCCAGGACCAGGAACCACGCGGCTCGGCGCACCCCTTCATCACACCGTGGCAGGCCTTCCGGTGCGCCGACGACGCGTACATCGTGGTCGCACCCCGCGAGGAGCATTTCTGGACGAAGCTCCGCGGAGCGCTCGGCGATCCCGAGGAGCTCGCCCGGCCGGAGTTCGACGAAGCGAGGTCGCGACAGATCCATCGTGAGGAACTGTTGCCGCTGCTCGAAGACATCTTCGCTCGCCGCGACTCGCGCGAGTGGCTCGAGACGCTGCAGGCGGCGGGGGTGCCCGCCGCGCCGGTCAACCGCATGCCCGAGGTCTTCGACGACCCACACGTGGCGGCGCGGCGCATGGTCCGCTCGTTCTCCCTCGACGACGCGCCGGTGAAAGCCGTCGGGAACGCCATCAAGGTCGTGGGGAACGAGGAGCCACAGGCGATCGCTCCCCCGGCGCTGGGAGGCGACACCGAGGCCGTGCTGCGGACGGTCCTCGGATACGACGAAGCACGCATCGAACGCCTGCGCGACGCAGGCGTGTTCGGCGAGGCGGTCTCGGCATGAGCCCGCATCGATCCGACGGAGGCGACCGGCGGCGGCAGGAGCCGGCAGGGGGTGCGAACGACGTGGACTCGATCAGGATCGCGGTCGTGCAGACCCGGACCCAGACCGACGATCCGCCCAAGAACGTCGGGCGGGCGATCGCATACGTGGAGCAGGCGGCGGGTCTCGGGGCACGCATCGTCTGTCTGCCGGAGACCTACCCGGGCCCATGGACCCCTCCGATTGACTACGACGCGATGCCCGATCTGGCCGCGAAGGCCCGCGATCTCGACGTGTTCGTGATCGCCGGCACGATCGAGCCGGTGCCGGGCGACCCCTCGAGCCACTTCAACGCGCTCGTCTTGATCGGTCCCGACGGGAACGAGGCCGGACGCTACCGGCGGACGACGCCGGACGGACCGTGGATCTATCAAGGGGGATCGTTCTGGGACTTCGGGTACACGGCCGCGTCGGAGCTGCCGGTCTTCGACGTCGGCGGATGCACGATCGGCATGCTGGTCTGCAGCGAGGTCTACGTGCCCGAGCTCGCGCGACAGCTCGCCCTCGAGGGGGCCGAGATCATCTTCATGCCCGCAGGCCTGTGGAAGATGGCGCAGTGGGACACGTGGCGGGTGCTCACTCGGGCCCGCGCGATCGAGAACCTCGCCTACACGGCGACCTGCCAGAACATCCTCGGACACGAATCGTCGAACCCGGGGCTCTCGATGATCTGCTCCCCCGAGGCCGTGCTCGCAGAGGGATCGGTCGAGGGGGTCCTCGTCGCCGACTGCGACCTCGACCGGATCCGCTTCCTTCGAGCCGAACAGGATCGGCGCGGCATCGACAAGGCCTGCAAGGCCGGTGTGCTGTGGCAGTGGTACAAGCCGGAGCTGTACACCGCCGGCCCCGTCTCGCGACCGACCTCGAGCGCATGACCGGTCTCGTGACCCCGGAGCTCGAGGCGCTCGTCGGCACGGCATGGCCATCGGTGATCCACGAGGTCGACCGCACCGGCATCAGGATGTGGGCACGGGCGGTGGGCATCGACGATCCGATCTTCCACGACGAGGCAGCGGCCCGTGAAGCGGGATACGAGCGGCTTCCGGCGCCCCCGGGGTTCATGGGGGTGCCCCGACGCATGCCGGGCGACGACGAGCCGGGGCCGCCGATCCGCGGCCTGCACCCCGACCTCACACGGAGCCTGAACGGCGGCACGGAGTACGAGTATCGCTCGGCGGTGATGGCGGGCGACGAGCTCGTCGCGACCACGACGATCTCCGACGTCAAGGAGCGGAGCGGCTCGGTCGGTCCGATGCTGCTGATCACGCGAGAGACGACCTACCGTCGCGACGACGACATCGTCGCGATCCTCCGAGCCACGGTGATCAACTACTGAGAGAGGCGATCGATGCTCTACGAGCAGGTGTACGTCGATGACGTTGAGCCGGGCGAGGAGATCCCCGAGATCGTCGAGCGGTGCACGCCGCGCCAGCTCGTGATGTGGGCCGCGGCGTCCGGGGACTTCTACGAGATCCACTACGACGTGGAGTACGCGAGATCGATCGGGCTGCCGGGGCTCGTCGTGCACGGAGCGCTGAAGAACGCGTTCCTCGGCCACCTGTTGCACCGGTGGGTCGCTCCGGCCGGTCGCATCGTGCGCTACGGATGCTCCTACCGTGGCCTGGACTATCCCGGACACGACCTGCGATGCCGGGGGAAGGTGACCGGGCTCTCCGCGCGCGACGGTGAGGATCTCGTCGATCTCGACATCTGGATCGAGAACCCGAGCGGCGAGGTCACCACCCCGGGGACCGCGACGGTCTCCCTGCCCTCACGCCGAGGAGCACGTCGATGACGGCGCGCGAGCGAGCATCGAACGAGGCCCCCGGATCCCACCCGGCACGTCCGGGGCACAACCGGTTCGCCAGAGCGGGCGGGGACCGGCCGCCCCTCGACCAGATCGACGTGGTGCTGGGCGAGTGGGCGAACGAACGGCCCGAGGCCGAGCTCGCCCCCGTCGCCGTGACGGCCAGGGTGTCCCGGCTCGCGCAGATCCTGCAGCAACGCATGGAGCGCACCTCCTCGCGGCTGGGGCTGGACTGGGGTCAGTTCCTCGTGCTCGCCGCGCTCCGCGGCGCCGGGCCACCGTTCCGCATGTCCCCTCGCGAGCTGCACCGATTGCTGTTGCTGTCGCCGGCCGCGGTCACGAACCGTCTGTACCGGCTCGAGGCGAAGGGATTGATCGAGCGGACGGCCGATCCCACCGATCGTCGGAGCCTGCCGGTGATCCTGACCGTCCAGGGCCTCAGCACGATCGATCGGGCCATGACGGCATGCGTCGAAGGCGAGCGGGAACTCCTCACCGGCGTCGACCCTGGCGACCTGGAAACGACGCTCCGCACGATGCGCCAACTGCTCGCCGCGTACGAGGAGTATCCGAGCCGGAGGCGACGTCAGCCGGCCGTCTCGCTCGCGGGTGAGGAGCTGCGGGTGGTCCCCGACGAGCCGCCGGCGACCGATCCCGCGCCGCACACGTCGACCGCCCTGCCCGGATGCGACATGTGGCCCGCGACTCACCGAGACCTCGAGCGCCTCCAACGCAAGCTCGCCAGGCGGGCCGACGAGTGCGACCCGTGGCCCGGCCCGGGAACGGGGGAGCCCTCGATCGCGGGCGTGTTCGTCTCCCTGCCCACGAACCGCCTGAAGGATCATCCGCGCGACATCGCCTGGGCGGCCGCGGTGGTGATGGAAGGTCACGACGTCCTCGAATCGGCGACCGCCACCCGCAAGCTCGTTCGGCCGTACCAGGTCGGATACCTCTCCCTCACGATCGGCCCGATCCTCGAGGACATGGTGGCGGCGCTATCGATGCGGCCGAACCTGATCCTCGTGAACGCGGCCGGCCGCGACCATGTGCGGGGCGCCGGGCTCGCGATCCAACTCGGGGCCGCGATCGACGTGCCCACCGTCGGGGTCACCGAACGTCCGGAGATCGGCGAGGCTCCGGAGCCCGACTCGCACCGAGGCGACTGGACGCCGGTCCGGATCGACGGCAGCCTGGTCGGGTTCCGCGTGCGCACGACCTCGAAGTCGAATGCGGTGATGGCCCATGCCGGGTGGCTCACGACGCCCGAGACGGCCCGCGACATCGTGCTGCGCACCACCCATCGCCAGCGCATGCCCGAGCCGTTGCACCGAGCGAGGGACCTCTCCCGGCGGCTCCGCAGCGAGTACGAACGTGCCGCCGGGACGGGCATGCGGGACGGTATCCATGGCTAGGCGTGCACGCACCCGCGACCGCGCATCGGAGGATCGGCTGAGGAAGGGACGGCGGCGATGAGAGCGACGAACTGGCCGGTGGCCGTGGTCGGGGCGGGCACGATGGGACACGGCATCGCGCAGGTCTCGGCCCAGCACGGGTTCGAGGTGCGCGTCTACGACGAGAGCAGCGAGGCGCTCGGGAGGGCCAAGTCGGGCATCGAGCTCGCCCTGGACAAGGGCATCGCTCGCGGCGTCGTCTCCCGGGAAGAGCGAGAGGAGACGCTTGCGCGCATCAGCCTGAGCGACACACTCGAGGAGGCCGTCGACGGATGCCGGGTCGTGATCGAAGCCGTGCCCGAGGACGCCGAGATCAAGCGAGCCGTCTTCCAGCGTCTCGACGCGCTGCTGCCGGAGACAACGATCCTGGCATCGAACACGTCTGCACTGAGCCTGACGATGATCGGAAGCTGGACCCGGCACCGTGATCGCGTGATCGGACTGCACTTCTTCAACCCGCCCGACCGGATGCCGCTGGTGGAGGTCGTCCGTGGGCTCACCACCGGCGACAAGACGGTCGAGCGCGCGCGTCGCTTCTGCCGCCAGCTCGGCAAGGAGACGATCGTCGTCGCCGACCGGCCGGGGTTCGCGACGAGCCGGCTCAGCGCCACGATCGGGAACGAGGCCTGGTACATGTTCATGGAGGGAGTCGCCGCTCCCGAGGAGATCGACAAGGCGGTCAAGCTGGCGCTCGGGTTCCCGATGGGGCCCTTCGAGCTCGGCGACCTCATCGGGCTCGACGTGCGGCTCAGCGTGCTCCGATACCTGCACCAGACCCTGGGCGAGCGGTACCGCCCGTGCCCGATGCTGGTGGAGTACGTCGAGGCCGGCTACCTCGGTCGCAAGACCGGCCGCGGCGTGTACGAGTACCCATCTCGGGATGACTGAACCGCGCTCGGTCCGCAGCGAGACCGTCGGCGGGATCGTGCTCGTCACGATCGATCGCCCGGAGCGACGCAACGCGCTGTCCAGGGCGGCGTGGCAGGAGCTGCGATCGGCGTTCGCGTCTGCGCGCGAGGACGCGGAAGCAGTCGGGCTGATCGTGACCGGGGCGGGCGACCGCTCGTTCGCGGCGGGAGCGGACATCGAGGAACTGGCCGATCGGCCCGCATCCGTGGCGCTCGACGGCCTCGTGCAGGGGGTGCTGCTGGAGCTCGAGGCGTTGCCGATCCCGACGATCGCCGCGATCAACGGACACGCGCTCGGCGGTGGGTGGGAGTTGGCCCTCGCGTGTGACCTTCGGGTCGCCGTGTCGTCGGCGAAGGTCGGCTTCCCCGAGGTCGGGCTGGGCATCATCCCCGGTGCGGGAGGCACCCTTCGGCTGCTCCACCATGTCGGTGTCGGTCTCGCGAAGGAGTGGATCCTCACCGGCCGGCTGCTCGACGCGGAGGAGGCATACGACCACGGCCTCGTGAACCGCGTGGTCGAGCCCGGGCGGGCGCTCGAGGAGGCCCGCGGCTTGATGGCAGAGCTCGCGGCTCAGCCGCGGAGCGCCGTGCGCCTCGCGAAGCTCCTGATCGACGCCGCCGCCAGGGGAGAGGCGGGGCCGGTCACCGAGCGGCTCGCCTATACCCTGACCTTCCACGAGCCCGATCGAGCCGAGCGGATGCATGCGTTCCTCGGACGCCGAGCCTCGGCATCGACGGAGGAGGACTGATGGAGTACCGCGTGCTCGGTGGGACCGGCATCAGGGTGAGCACCCATTGCCTCGGGACGATGATGTTCGGCTCCTGGGGCAACACCGACGTGGACGAGTGCGTCCGCGTCGTTCACTCGGCGCTCGACGCGGGCATCAACTTCGTCGACACCGCCGACGTCTACTCGGCGGGCGGGTCGGAGGAGATCGTCGGGAAGGCCATCGCCGGCCGGCGCGACGAGATCGTGCTCGCGACGAAGTTCCACAACCCCATGGGGGAAGGACGGAACGAGCGAGGCAACTCCCGGCTGTGGATCATGCGCGCCGTCGAGGCGAGCCTGCGCCGACTCGGCACAGATCACATCGACCTGTACCAGTTGCACCGGCCCGAGGCCGAGACCGACATCGACGAGACGCTTTCGGCCCTGACCGACCTGCAGCGGGCTGGCACGATCCGGGCCTTCGGCTCCTCGACCTTCCACGGGTGGCAGGTCGTGGAGGCCCAGTGGGCCGCGGAGCGCCGGGGTTTGGAGCGCTTCCGGACCGAGCAACCGCCGTACTCGATCCTCACGCGTCACATCGAACACGACGTGCTCCCGGCCGCTCTGTCGTACCGCATGGGCGTGCTCGTCTGGTCTCCGCTCGCGCGAGGTTGGCTCACCGGCCGCTACCAACGTGGAAGCTTCGACCGATCGCCGGAATCGCGCGCGACCCGGGCGAAGGGCGGGCCGATCGCCGCCCTGTTCGACGAGGAACGACCCGAGACGCAGGCCAAGCTCGACGCGGTCGAACGACTGGCGGGCATCGCCGACGAGGCGGGCATCCCCATGGCGCACATGGCGGTCGCGTTCACGCTGGCCCACCCGGCGGTGACCTCGGCGATCGTCGGCCCGAGGAAGCCGGAGCAGATCGAGGATCTGCTCGCGGGAGCCGACGTTCGGCTGGACGACGCGACCCTCGACGCGATCGACGCCGTCGTTCCGCCCGGCACCACGATCGATCAGGTGGACCGGGGCTTCTCGCCGTGGTGGCTCGAGCCCTCACGCCGCCGACGATCGCCCTGACCCCGGCCGTCTCCGCCGGCCGGATCGGTTCCGTCCGTGGGGTGATCGTCGATCGCCTCGTACCTGCGGAACGACGGCACGAGCTGCCCGATCACCCCGGCGCCCGCGATGCAGAGCAGACCCCCGGAGACGACCGAGATCGTGGGCGAGAACGCGGTGGCTACCAGGCCGGCCCTGAGGTCACCGAGCCTCGGCCCGCCCGCGACCACGAGATAGTTGATGCCCGACAGCCGCCCTCGCAGGTGATCGGGCACCGAGAGCTGGATGATCGTGCCTCGGAAGATCGCCGAGACGACATCGGCCGCCCCGGCGACGGCGAGGAGCAGCAGGGCCAGCCACAGCCGGTCCCCGACGAGACCGAACGCCGCGACGCTCGCCCCCCACGCCGCGACCGCCCACAGCACCGCACGGCCCTGATGGCGCACCTTGCGGACCCAACCGCCGGTGAGCGCTCCGAGCACGGCGCCCACCGCAGGCGCGGCGAACATGAGGCCGACCACCTCGGCACCGCTCTCGAACTGGGCGACGGCGATCACCGGGAACAACGCTCGGGGCATACCGTAGATCATCGCCACCAGATCGGCGCCGAAGGCAGCCTGCAACACGCCCCGCCCCCGCAGATACTGGAAGCCGTTCACGAGCGCGGTGAGCCCGGTGTCGGGGAGATGTCCCGGTTCAGGCGGCACCCTGCGGATCGTCACGATGACGGCGAACATCGTGAGGTACGAGAGCACGTCGACGCCGTAGGCCGTCACGAGCCCGAGATGGCCGATCACGAGGCCGGCCATCGCGGGTCCGATCAAGGCGGTGGCGTTCATCACGACCTGGTTCAACGCCAGGGCCGACGGAAGCAGCTCGCGCCCAACGAGCCGCGGCACGATGGCGTTGCGAGCCGACGAATCGATCGACGACGAACCGGCAACGAGGGCGACGGCGGCGTAGACGACCACGATCGGTGGTTCGTCGACCGATGCCGTGCACAGCAGCACGGAGCTACCTGCTCCACCGCACACCTGAGCCCACAACAGCGTGGTCCTCCGGTCGACCGCATCGATGAACGTGCCCCCGAGGACGATGCCGAGAACGATCCCGCCCAACCCCACGAGCCCGACGAGGCCGACGGCGGCGTTGGAGCCGGTGAGCTCGAACACCTGGTAGAACGAGGCGACGACGGTGAAGTGGTACCCGGCGCCGGCGACCAGCAGCCCGGACCAGATCCGCCGGAAGTCCCTCGACCGCTGCAGCGGTGTGATGTCGATCGCGATGCGCCGCAGGAGCGACACCATCACGCATCATGCGCCCGGGGATCCATCACCTCAGTGTGGACGGCGACACCTGGAGCGACCACGGGCGATGGTTCGATACGTCGTCGAACCGCCTCGTGCGGCGGCGGTCACAGGGAAGCCATCACGTCGATGGCCTCTCGTTCGTCGGGGGTGACGAGCGCGTCCTCGGTCATCCAGCGGTACCGGATCGCACCCTCTCGGTCGATCACGAACAGCGAGCGCATGGCGAGGCCGTCGTGTTCCTTCCAGACGTCGTACCGCACGCCGTACGCGCCGCAGGTCTCACGTCCCCAGTCCGACAGCAACGGGAAGGAAACGTCGAGGTGCGTCGCGAACGCCATCTGCGAGAACGTCGCCGTCACCGCCACGGCGGCGATCGACCCACCGATCGCCTCCACCCGAGGCGC
This sequence comes from Actinomycetota bacterium, assembly GCA_035711865.1. Classification (GTDB taxonomy): domain Bacteria; phylum Actinomycetota; class UBA4738; order UBA4738; family HRBIN12; genus JAOUEA01. Next base: position 28,597 of record DASTBT010000154.1, on the reverse strand, counting down.
CGCCTGTCCCAACTGGGACAGCTCGGTGCTTCAGACCGAGCCGAAGTCGAAGACGTAGAAGGCCAGCAGGAGCGGCCCGTGCTCGAGCAGATGCTCCAACGAGATCTTCTCGTCGAACGTCTTGCGCAACGTGAACGAGGGCGCGGGATCGCCCACGCCGGGCCGGTCAGTCATCGAGCACCGCCACCGCCCGGGTCGGCCCCCCGTGCGCACCCTTGAGCTTCAGGGGCAGGCCGATGAACGTGAACCGCCGGCCCGCGACCTGGTCCAGGTTGGTGAGGTTCTCGTAGTGCGTGATGTGGTGAGCCCGGCCCATCATGTGGATCGGGTAGATGCGACTCGCCGGGTTGTCGGGGGTGCAGGTGTCGATGCCGAACGACTTCACGCCGCGCTCCACGATCCAGTCGGCGACGTCGGCGCCGAGGCCCGGGAACTCGCTCACGTACTCGGGCATGCCTGCGTACCTCGTTGCGGTCCCGGTATGGAACAACACAATGTCGCCCTCGCGAACCTCCTGCCCCGCCTCGGCCAGGCCCGTCTCGACGCGATCGACGCCGATGTCGGTGCGGGGCTCGGCACCGGAGACGTCGATACACACCGCCTCGCCGTAGAACAGCTCCAAGGGCATCTCGTCGATCGTCTGCGCCGACGGGTCGGGGTCGAGGTGGCTGAACGAGTCCACATGCGTGGGGCCGTTGTCGTTCAACAGGAATCCCTTGGTCTGGAACGAGAAGCCGCTGTCGAACCGCGGCGCCGTCTCGGCGTGCGAGACATGATCGAACAGGACCGTCTTGAGGTGTCCCGGATAGACCATCATCCCGGTGTAGATCTCCTGGGATAGGTCGACGATCCGCGGCATCAGGCTCCTTCCCTCCAAGCTGCTTAGTATATTATGTACCTTCGGCGATGACCCCGTGGACGACTCGATCGGGAAGGAGTCCCCCTGCGAGCCATGGTGCTGGAGGGGCCCAAGCGGATCGCCCTCCGACGGGTGGACGCTCCTCGGCCCGCTCCCGGACATACGCCCATCGTCGTGCGGACGGTGGGCATCTGCGGCACGGACATGAGCATCTTCCATGGCGCGATCCCGGTCGCCTATCCCCGCATCCTGGGCCACGAGATCGTAGGCCTCGTCGGCGACGGCGACGCGGCCCCGCCCGCAGGCACGCGGGTGCTCGTGGACCCGAGCGTCTCCTGCGGCTCGTGCCGCCTCTGTCGCGAGGGTCGCTCGAATCTCTGCACCGCGGGATGGCTCCTCGGGCGTGATCGCGACGGCGGACTCGGGGAGACGATGCTGGTGCCGAGCACGAACCTGCACGTGCTGCCCGAGACCGTCTCCGATCATGCCGCGCCGTCGATCCAGATGCTCTCGACCTGCCTGCACGGCCAGGCCATGTGCGGCTTGGCCACCGACGATCCTGTCGCGGTCGTCGGGCTCGGCGTGACCGGGCTGATGCACGTGCAGCTGGCCGCCTCGGTCGGCGCGTCTCCGATCGTCGGGATCACACGCTCAGCGGACAAGCGCCGGCTCGCCGAGAGCATGGGAGCCACCCACACGGTCGATGCGGAGGATCCCGAGGCCGAGGCGATCGTGCGAGAGATCACCGGCGGCGGGGCGGCGGTGGCGATCGAATGCGCCGGGAAGGTCGCCACCCTCGCGCGGGCGGTCCGGGTCGCCAGGCCGGGAGCCCGCATCCTCGCGTACGGAACGATCACCGAGGACGAGGGGGCGTTCCCGTACTACGACCTCTACTACAAAGAGCTCACGCTCGTGAGCCCACGGGCGGCCACCCGTGACGACGTCGTTGCCGCGGTCGATGCGGCGGCGGCGGGCGCCGTCGACCTGGAGCCCCTCGTCACCGACCGCGTGCCCTTGGAACGGGCAGGCGACGCGCTCGCGGCCGGCGGCGGACCCCACACCCTGAAGATCGTGATCGATGTCTCGGGGAGCGCTTGATGCGGGCGATGGCGGTCACGGCGTACGACGAACCGCTGTCGATGCTCGACCTTCCGACCCCGGAGATCCCACCGGGGTACGCCCTGCTCGACGTGGCCGCGTGCGGTGTGTGCTTCAGCGACGTGAAGACCGCCCGGGGGATGATGCACTACAGCTCCGACCTCGCGCTCCCACACGTGCCCGGCCATGAGATCGCCGGGCGGGTGGTCGAGACCAACCCACCGGGCGCGGTGCCCGAAGGGGCTCTCGTCGTCGTCTACCACTACTGGCCGTGCGGACGCTGCGCCGCCTGCCGCCGAGGCGACGAGACCCTCTGCAGCCGGCTCGAGGGATGGGCCGGCTTCACCCACCCGGGAGGGTTCCAGGAGCGGCTCGCCGTTCCGGTCGACCGGCTCATCGCGGTGCCCGATTCCGTCGATCCCGTGCTGGCCGCGCCGATGTCGTGCGCGATGGGCACCGCCTATCGATCCGTGGTGACCCGGGGCGGCGTGCGAGCCGGCTCGCGGGTCGGGGTGCTGGGGCTCGGGGGCGTCGGCATCCATGCGGCGCAGGTCGCGCTCAGCGCGGGGGCGCATGTGATCGGGTTCGACGTGCATCCTCCCACCCTGCAGCGCGCGAAGGAGATCGGCATCGACGCGCGGCGCAGCGATGACGAAGGCATCGTGCAGGCGGCGTTCGACGAGACCGATGGCGAGGGGCTCGACGTCGTGGTGGAGACCGTCGGACGCGACGAGACCCTGAACCTGGCGGTCGAGCTCTTGCGACCGGGAGGGCGGCTCGTGGGCGTGGGCTACTCCCCGACGAGCGTACTGACGGTGGGGACGCCCAGGCTGGTGCTCGGAGAGCTCGACCTCGTCGGATCCCGGTTCGCCCATCGCGACGACATGGAGCGCGCCGTGCGCCTGGTCGCGGCCGGCGCGGTGAACCCGGTGATCGGGCTGGTCGCCCCGTTGGAAGACGTGAACGACGTGTTCGAGGCGCTGGAGCGAGGCGACATCGTGGGCCGCGCGGTGCTCGATGTCGCCGGCACCCGGCATGCAGGCTCCGCTGCCGGAGGCTGACGATGCATCCGATAGCGTACGCACGAGGCTGACCATGGGGGCCAAGGCGAAGACCGTGCTGGGTCGCGACACGACCGCGAAGGTCGTCGCGGGCATGTTGCGCGACCAGATCCAGGAAGGAGGGCTGGCTCCCGGCACGAGGCTGCGGCAGAACGAGGTGGCCGAGCGGTTCGGGGTGAGCACCACGCCGGTGCGAGAGGCATTCGCGCAGCTCCAGGCCGAGGGGCTGGTGCGCATCGATCCCCATCGCGGAGCGGTGGTCTTCCACCCGACGGCCGAAGACCTGCTGGAGTACTACGAGATCAGGGAGGTGCTCGAGTCGCTCGCCGTGACGCACGCGATCGACGAGCTGACGCCGCAGATCGCGAAGGAGCTGAACGAGCTGATCGAGCGCATGCGACGCACGACCGATGCCCGCCGCTGGCTCCGCATGAACGACGAGTTCCACCTGAAGCTGTACGAGTGCGCGAGACGGCCGCACCTCAGCTCGCTGATCGACAACCTGCGCGACGCGTCGACCCCGTACATCTACATGTTCGTCGCCAGCCGCAAGCCATCGGACCAGGCCAACGAGGAGCATCAGGAGATCCTCGACGCCTGCGTTCGCCGCGACTCGAAGGCCGCCCGGCGGGCGATCCGCGACCACCTGCGGCATGCGTCCGGCGAGCTGGCTCGTCAGCTGAGCGAGAAGGACGACGAACGACCCGGCGACGACCCCGGCACATCCGGCAGCTGAGCTCGATCGATCCTTCGACCATGACGTCCGTAGCGGCCCCGGTGGTGGAGCTCCGAGACGTGGTCGTGCGCATCGGCGGAAGGGTCGTTCTGGGACCCGTGTCGTTGACGATCCGCGAGGGTGAGCGATGGGTGCTGCTCGGCCCCAACGGCGGCGGGAAGACGACGTTGTTGGCGGTGGCCGGGGCCCGGCGGCAGCCGTCGTCGGGCCGCGCGAGCGTCCTCGGCCTCGAGCTCGGCCGCGGCGACATCCGCACGCTGCATCCAGAGATCGGGCACACGAGCCACGCGCTCTCCGAGCTCTTCCCGCCGCACCTGGGCGTGCTCGACGTCGTGCTCACGGGCAAACGCTCGTCGCTGTCTCCGTGGTTCCAGCGCTACGACGCCGACGATCGACAACGCGCCGAGGCCCGGCTGGCGGACGTCGGTTGCGAGCACCTGGCGGACCGCGTCTTCGAGACGTGCAGCCAGGGAGAACGACAGCGCGTCGTGCTGGCGCGTGCCATGTTCGGAGAGCCACGGCTGCTCGTGCTCGACGAACCCTCGGCCGGGCTCGACCTGCCGGCGCGCGAGGCGTTGCTCGGGGCGATCGAGCGATCGGTGAGCCGCGATGCGGGTCTCGCCGTCGTGATCGCGACCCATCACCTCGAGGAGGTACCGCCGTCGGCCACCCACGCGGCGCTGCTCCGCCAGGGCAGCATCGTCGCCTCCGGGTCCATCGACGAGGTGCTGACCGCCGGCAACATGCGGCGGTGCTTCGACCTCGACATCGTGGTGGAACGCCGGCACGGCCGATGGCAGGCCATGGCCGTGCCGGCGCCGGTCAGCCCGGCGTGAGCCCGAGCTCTTCGGCGTTGACGGCGTATGGCGGCACCCGCCCGGCCAGCACCTCGATGACCTGCTCGGTCGCCTTGCGCTGCAGCTCGACCATCGACTCCTCGCTGTAGAAGGCGGCATGCGGGGTGACGATCACGTCGGCGCGGGCCAGGAGGGGGTCGTCGGGTGCGGGCGGCTCGGTCTCGAGGACGTCGAGCGCGGCACCCCCGATGTGTCCCGATTCGAGCGCCGCACGCAGGGCATCGAGGTCGACGAGCGGTCCGCGCGACGTGTTCACGAGCATGGCGCCCTCGCGCATCAGGTCGAGCTCGGCGGCTCCGATCAGGTGATGGGTCTCGGGGGTGAGCGGGGCGTGCAACGAGACCAGGTCGGACCCCGCGAGCAGCGTCTGCAGGTCGCAGGGCTCCGCGCCGCCCGAGGTGATCGCGTCGGCCGGCAGGAACGGATCGGACGCGAGGATCCGGAATCCGATCGCCGAGGCCTTCGCGGCGAGCGTCCGCGCGATCCTGCCGAATCCGACCAGCCCGAGCACCCGACCGCGGAGCCGATGCAACGGGGGCGCGTCCATGGGGCTCCACGAGCCCGCGTGCACGCTGCGGTCCAGCCGAACGACCCCTCGCGCGAGCGCGAGGGCGAGCGCGAGCGCATGGTCGGAGACCTCGTCGATGCAGTAGTCGGGGACGTTCGTGACCACGATCCCCGTCTCCGTGGCCGCCCCGACATCGATCGTGTCCAGGCCGATGCCGTAGCGCGCGATGATGCGGCACCCGTGCATGGACCGGGTGACGTCGGCGGGGATCGGCGTATAGCAGTTGAGCACCGCGTCGGCCCCCCTCACCGCGTCGGCGACCTGCTCGGACGTGGTGGCGTTCCCTTCGAACCGCAGCTCGTGCCCGGCGTCGGCCAACATCGCCCGTTCCTGGTCGAGGTGAGGGAACACGTGATCGGTGACCGCAACGACCGCCATGTCGGTCAGCCCTCCAGGTTCAGCAACCGAGCCGCGTTGCCGCCCAGGATGAGCGAGAGCTCGGCGTCGCTCAGGCCCTGAACCGAACAGATCAGGTCGAGCGGATCGTCCTCGCCCATGTCGTAGGGGTAGTCGGTGCCCAACAGCACGTGGTCGGGCCCGTATCGCTCGACCAAGGTCGCCAGCTCGTAGGCGTCGTACAGCATCGAGTCGAAGTGCAACCGCTTCAGGTAGTGACTCGGCGGATGGTCGGGGATGAACTCGCTGACGTCGGACCGCTCGCGCCACGCGTGGTCGTAGCGCGCCGGGTAGGACGGCAGGTAGCCGCCCCCGTGCACCACGCACATCTTGATGTCGGGCACCCGCTCGAGCACGCCGCCGAAGATCATGCGGGCGACGAACACCGTGGAGTCGAGCGGCATGCCGATCGTATTGATCATGTAGTAGTCGGTCAGACGTTCGCCGTGCGTGAACCCGTTCGGGTGCACGACGACCGCGAGATCGAGGTCGCGGCACCGCTCGAAGAACGGCAGGAACCGCGGATCGTCGAAGTCATCGCCGTTCACGTTCGTGCAGATCTCGATGCCGGGGAACCGCAGGTCCAGGGCGATGCGGTCCAGCTCGTCGAGGGTCGCCCCGACATCCTGCAGGGGCACGGTGCCCAGGCCGACGAACCGATCCGGATGCTCCGCGACGATGCTCGCGAGGTTGTCGTTCAGCATGCGAGCGAGCTTCTGACCGAGATCGGGCTCGGCCCAGTAGTAGTACTGGGGAGGCGCCACCGAGATCGCCTGGATGTCGACGCCCATGCGATCCATGTCGGCGAGTCGCTCCTCGACGACGGTGAGCTTCGGACGGATCTCGGCGACCGCGCGCTCGTTGTACGCGGCGCTCGCGGGTCCGGAGAAGTAGAGGAACGGGTCCTTCTCGAGGGAGAACGCGGGACGCGCGAGCTCCTCGGCTTCGGGGGACAGCACGTGGCAGTGGATGTCGATCGTCACGGCTCCTTCGGGACGTTCTCGTCGGCCCGCCATCGCTCCTTCGCTCCCCTCGCCCGCCACCTAGGCGCCCGCCTGCGCCGGCCTCACACCGTGGATCGATGCCGCCGTCGAGGGTTCGAGGACGGCGATCGCTCCGCCATCGCCGTCGACCGCGATGAGCGAGCCCGGCGCGAACGCGCCGGGCCCGCCCCCCCGCAGGCTCGTCACCGCGGGCACCCCGAGGGAGCGGGCGACTTCGAAGAGGTGGGCCCCTTCGCTTCCCTCGGACGTGACGAGCCCTGCACACCCCCAGAGCAGGGGCGCGATCTGCGGTATCGGACGAGGCGCGACGAGCACCGATCGTGGCGCCGGCATGCCGGCGCCGAGGACCAGCGGGTGCGCAGGGCCGGCCCCGAACCCCGGTGAGGCCCCCACACCCTCGGTGACCGCCCCGTCGGCGCACACCACGTTCGCGATCAGCGATTCCCACCGATCGGGGCCGTGCGGCACCGGTGGACGGTGTCCCGGTCGTCGCACGGCCGCCTCGAGATGGGCGGGCGCCATCCTCCAGACGAGGGCGGGATGGGTCAGTGAGCCGGCGTCGGTCAGCGACCGCCCGAGCCCCTCCACCAGCCCCGTCAGACGATCGGTCTCCGCGGCATCGGGGGCACGGAGCTCTCCGAGGTCCGCCGGCGTGGGCGTGCCGGCGAGCAGATCGCGGGCGAGGGCCCACCATCGCCGCTCGGCGGTCGTCGGGTCGGTGTTCCATACCGTCGAGCGGAGCGCCGCCGCTATCGCGAGGATCTCGCGCAGGGTCGACGCGGGATCTTCGACGTCGATCCGCGCCGGCACGGGCACGAGGTCGAGCGCGGGCGCCAACGGGAGCACGGTGGCCTCCCCCATCGGCCCGGGGAACCGCTGGGCGAACGCCGCCAGACGGCGCTCGAGGTCGGTGGGCGCTCGGCGCGGTGCGATCGCCGGCGCCCGGCGCCCTGCCGGGACGGACGCCGAGTCGCGAACCTGCAGGAGCCAGAGGGTTCCCGAGGCCAGTCCCCATTCGATCGTTCTGGCTCCGAGCTCCTTCGACACCCGGTCGGTCAACGCCGCAACGCGGAACGCGACATCGGGCCCGAGACCGCCGAGGCCGGGATCACCCTCGACGGATCGTCCCGAACGCACGAACGCCCGCTCGCCGCGCACGGCCCCGGCGACCAGGGCGGCCGGATCCTCCGCGACCCCGTGGATCGAGACCGCGTCGTCTGCGGCGGTCGCCGTTCCGCCGCCGTCGAGGGGGAGCCATGGCTGGATCAGGGCGCCCATCATCAGCTCGGACACGGGCACCCCGAGCTGCTCGCAGCGGCCGACGACGTCACGGGAGAACACCGACGCCGCGCACCCGAGCAACGCCGTCTCCAGGTCGTCGACACCGACCTCGTGATAGGTGGTGAAGGCCCCGGACCACCTTGGATCGTGCTCGAGCGGGCTCGACGACCGAACGATCGCTCCGTGGGGATACGGGGCGCACAGCGTCCGGATCGTCTCGAGCGCGACGGGATCGATCCGGGAGGCGGCGACCGCGAGCCGGGCGGACGCCGGACTTCGTCCCAGCGCCGACGCACCCGCGGCCAGCGCCGGAGCCAGGACCTCGATCGGGACGATGTGCGCCGGCAGCACGGGCAGGTGTGCCGCAGCCGCCCGGGCCAGCCCGGCCGCCTTGGCGCCGGCGACCCGGGCGTCGAACGCCCGGACATCGTCGAGCGTGAACGGCCCGGTCACGGTCTCAGCCGGCGAGCGTGATCTCGTCGATCGGGAACGACGTGATCAGCTCGTGCCCGGTCTCGGTCACGACCAACATCTCCTCGAGGCGCACCCCGAACTCGTGGACCTTCCCGTGCTGGGTCTCGAGCGCGAACACCATGCCGGGCTTGATCTCGATCGGGTGGTCGAGCGACCAGATGCGCGAGATCACCGGTTGGTCGTACTGGGCCAGCCCGAGTCCGTGGCCCCAGAGGTTCGCGGCGGCCTCGTCCTCGTCGGCGTAGCCCCATGTGTCCATGGCGCTCGGCCACTTCGAGGCGATGTCGCGCGTCGTCACGCCCGGCTTCACGGCGTCGATCGAGTCCCGGAGCCACCGCAGCGCGGTGTCGTAGTACTGCTTCATCTCGGCGGTCGGCGTGCCCCCGACGCAGTACGTGCGGTAGACGCACGACTTGAAACCGTTCCACGTGAGCGCGGCCACGTCGATGATCACCAGCTCGCCCGGCCTGATGATGCGGTCGGAGAAGTTCCGCCAGTTCGGCCAGGCGTTGGGGCCCGAGCTCACGATCACGTCCTCGACGTCTTCCACGCCCGGGAACGAGTAGAGGAACTCGAACCCGTGCGCGGCCACCTGATTCTCCGTCAGGCCCGGGCGCAGGAACTGGGTCATCTCGTAGTGGAGGGCATCGCAGATCGAGCCGACGATGCGCGAGCAGTTCTGCTCGTCGGCGCTCTTGACGGCCCGGGCCTCCATCATCGGGGTCATGCCGTCGGTCCACGTGATGCCGGCACGTTCGAACGTCTGCATCATCGTGATGTCGATGAAGTCCACGCCGAGGGGGCGGTCCTTCACGCCCGCGTCCTCGAGGTCACCCACCAGCGCCTCGGTGAACTTGTCCACCTGCATCTGAGCTGCCGGGCCCGCCGCCCCCTTGATCCACGCGAAGGAGTGACGGACGTTCTCCTGCGGGATCCACGGCGAATGCGCCTTGATGTGGATGCCGATGTCGCCTTGCTCGTACAGGATCGGCTCCTTGCCCTCCACGAGCACGGCGTAGCGCAGGCCGGGCTTCAGCTTGTTCCAGCCGGGCGTCAGCGTCGACGTGACGTAGCGGATGTTCTCGTCGTACATGAGGAGCATGGCGCCGAGACCGTGACGCTGCATCGCGTCGCGGGCCCGATCCAGCCGGAACGCTCGCACGGCATCCCAGTCGATGCCCCGCTTCCACTCGATGTTGGCGTAGCCGAACGCTTCCTTCATGCGGTCGTTCCCTCTCTGGTCGGTGGCGGGGTCACGTGGTGACCCGCCGAACGATCTCGGTGAACGCCTCGTCGTCGACGAGCCCCTTCGTCTCGAGCGAGCGAGCCTTCACCTCGTCGAGGATCGCCAGAGCCTGCTCGTCGGTGGCGGTGAGCCCGAGCCGCTCGAGCGCCGCGGCCACCGAGTCGATACCCGAGCCCTTGCCGAGCACGAGCATGGGAGCGGGCTGGCCGACGAGATCCGGGCGGTACGGGAAGCTCTCCGTGAGCTCGTCTCCGACGTTGCGGACCCAGGTCGTGATGATGCCGCTCTCGACGTTGTACAGCCGCTCCCCCACGACGGGACGGTTCGACGGCTGGGAGACCCCCGCGATCTGCATCACCAGCTTCGAGAGCTCGGTGAACCGCTCGGTGCGGATGCCCGTGTCGAGGCCGTACATCGTGAGCAGGGCGAGCACGGTCTCCTCCATCGGCGTGTTCCCCGCTCGCTCCCCGATGCCGGTCACCGTCGTCTGGATCACCTCGACACCTTCGGCGATCGCGATCAACGTGTTCGCGACCCCGAGGCCGAAGTCCATGTGGAAGTGGGTCTCGAGCGGCACGCCGAGCCGCTCGCGCGTGCGCCGCACGAACAGTTGCACCCCGTGCGGCGAGAGCACGCCGAACGTGTCGACGAGCCCGACCGCGTCGACGTGGCCGTCGGTCGCGACCTTCTCGAGCAGATCGAGGTACTCGACGAGGCCTGCCCGCGTCGCGTCGATCGGGAAGAACGACACCTTCATCCCGAGCTCGTGCGCGAGTGCGGTGGCCTCGACCGACGCATCGATCGCGCGCTCGACCGGCCAGCGATACGCCTTCTCGACCAGATGATGGCTCGAAGGGATCTCCATCACGACGCCGGTGACGCCGCAGTCCGCCGCCCGCTTGACGTCGTCGACCATGCACCGGCTGAACGCGTAGATCTCCGACGGCAGGCCTGCCTTCACCATGAGCCGCACGGCCTCCTCGTCGGCGGGTGACACGGCGGGCAGCCCGGCCTCGATGCGATGCACCCCGGCCTCGGCCAGCGCCTCGGCGATCCGCAGCTTCTCCTCGGCGGTGAAGACCACGCCCGCCTGCTGTTCCCCGTCGCGCAGGGTCACGTCGTGGACCTGCACCGTCGGGGGGAGATCGAACCCCTCGGTGACCTCAGGCAGGAAGTTCCACGGGCTCGTGAACCACCGGTCGGTGTGCCACGGTTCCGACGTCATCGATGCTCGTCCCCTCTCCGGCCCGATGTGGGCTGCCTATATAGCACATTATGTACAACTGAAGGCGGTGCGGACGACGCTTCAGTCCGCGCCGAGAACGGCCGACACCGCGGACAGGTACCCTCGACCGATCCTTCCTGGTCCCATGCCGATCATCTCCTCGTCTCTCCGTCGCCCGATCGCCGTCGCGGCGCTCACCCTGTTCGTGGCCATCGCCCCGTCCCCCCCGGCCACCGGCGATGCGGCTCCCGGCGATGCGGCCCCCGGCGAGGGGTACGCCGGCTCGTCGGGTGACGCCCGATCGGCCCCGGCGACGACCCGTGTGCGGCTCGACGTGGGCCCGACCACGCCGGGTATCGACGTGAGCCACTGGCAGGGGGAGATCGCCTGGGGAAAGGTCGCTCGAGCGGGGAAGCGATTCGTCTTCCTGAAGGCGACCGACGGGCACGACTTCCTCGATCCCACGTTCTTCCGGAACCGGACCGGCGCCAGGAGCAACGGGCTACGGGTGGGCGCCTATCACTTCGCGCGGCCCGACCCGTCGAAGGGAGACGCGCTCGAGGAGGCGCGCTGGTTCGTGAGCCGGGCGGACCCGCGACCGGGGAACCTGCTTCCGGTGCTGGATCTCGAGACGAGCAAAGGCCTCGACTCGAAGGGCGTGACGCTGTGGGCACGGCGTTGGGTCGCCGAGGTGCGCCGCCTCACGGGCGTGACGCCGCTCGTGTACACCAGCCCGTACGGCTGGCTGAACCGCACCGGCGATTCCCGGGCGCTGGCGCGTGACGGTGCGCCGCTGTGGATCGCCCATTGGGGTGTGTCCTCGCCGCTATTGCCCGCCGGCGGCTGGGACGGCAACGGATGGCGGGTGTGGCAGTACACGAGCCACGGGAAGGTGGCGGGCATCTCGGGCCGGGTCGACCTCGACGTGGTGCCCGGACGTTCGCTCGGTCCGATCACGATCCGGCGCCTGCTGTTGAACGTCGAGGGCGGCGCCGGCAAGGTCATCAGCTCCCCCGCAGGTCTCGGGTGCCGCACCACGTGCTCGAAGAGCGTGGACCCGGGCAGGGTCGTCACCCTCACCGCTCGGCCCGACGACGGCGCGTACTTCACCGGTTGGAGCGGCGCGTGCTCCGGCGACGACCCCTCGTGCACGATCACGATGCGCGGGAACCGCACGGTGGGCGCCACCTTCGTCACCGACGTCACGCCGCCGAACGCGGCGGTTTCGGTGAGGACCGGGTTCCGGGGTCCGGTCGTGGTGACCTTCGACGAGCCGGTTCGCCGTGTGAACGCGGCCAACGTGATCCTGCGTGCCGAGGGACGACGCACGCCCGTCACCCGGGTGTGCCGCTCGGCCGCCGGGACGCCGGTGGGCTGCGACGGGCCACTGCGTTCGGTCGTGCTCCGGCCGGCCTCGCCGCTCGTGCCCGGGCGCGACTACCGGGTCCTCGTGGACCCGCCCGGCGCGCCCCCCGTCGTGGACCGGGTCGGGAACCCCGCGCCGCCGTTGGTGCACCCGTTCGAAGCGTCGAGATGGGTCGAGCAGGCCAACGCCCCGGTGGAACTCGCGCCCCGCACGGCATGGAACCTCGTCCGGTCCTCGAGAGCCTCGGGCGGATCGTTCGCGGCCGCCGAGCGAGCGGGGTCGAAGGCCACGATCCGGTTCGAGGGAACCGGGATCGACTGGGTCACGGTGACGGGGCCCAACCGGGGACGTGCACGCATCTGGGTCGACGGCGAACGCCTCCGGATCGTCGACCTCTTCTCCGCGAGGCGGACGTTCGGCGTCGAGGAACGGATCGACGGCCTGGCCGACCGGGCCCACACGCTCCGCATCGAGGTCATGGGGAGCCGGTCGTCCCGATCGCACGGCCGGTGGGTCACGGTCGATCGCTTCGTCGTGACCGGCCCCTGATCTCGGGCCTCGGAGGCGTCGACCGAGGGCCACCCGACCACCCTCGCCTGGGGCCTCGGCGCCGGGGCCCCGAAGATGCTAAGCATGATGCATGGCCGACCCTGCATCGTTCCCCGAAGAAGCGGCGGCGCTGTTCCGTGAGGCGCCGGAAGGATTCATCGCCGCCCGCGACGCTCTCGCCGCCGGCCTGGCCGACGCGGGAGACGCGGAGGGGTCGCGAGCGGTCAAGGGCCTCCGCAAGCCCACCGTGGTGGCCTGGGCGATCGACCAGGTCGCGGTGCGGGACCCCGACGGAGTGCGTGCCCTGCTCGACGCGGGTGCAGAGCTCCGCGCCGCGCAGCAGGCCGCGCTCTCCTCGAAGCGAGGCGCGACGGACCGGCTGCAGGAGGCGGGCGCGACACGCAAGGAGGCGATCGCACGCCTCGCGAACGTCGCGGAGGAGGCGCTGAGGGAAGCCAGCCGATCGGCGGGAGCGCATTCGGATGCGATCGCCCAGGCGCTGGAGATCTGCTCGGTGGATCCCGAGGCGGGAGCCGCGCTCGCAGCGGGCACGCTGGAACGCCCGCCCGAACGAGCAGCGGGGTTCGGCGAGCTGTTCGGATTGACCTCGGTCGAGGGCGGCGTCGAGCAGCCCTCCGGGACATCGCGGCGAACGTCGGCCGGTGCCGCCAAGCGCGCCGGCCGTGCCGACCGACGGGCAGACGCCGCGCGCCTGCGTCGCGACCGAGATGCCGTCGCCCGCCGGGCGCGCAAGGCACGGGACGCCGCCGACGGGTTCGCACGCGAGCTCGAGGGCATGCGCCGACGTCTCGAGGTCGTCGAGGGCAAGCACGCGAAGGCCGAGTCGGAGGCATCCGAGCTCGAGCTCGAGCTCGCCCGGGCGGAACGGGCGCTGCGGCGTGCGGAAAAGAGCGTCGACGACAGCTGACGGTCCATCCGTCGTCGACGGGCCGTGCAGCCCACAGGCGAGGGGACGCTCGGGCACTGCGGGCCGGCCCGTGCGGGCCTACCGTCGAACGTGGAGGTGAGGACCATGGAGATGAACGACCTCGACCCCACCGGCCCGGGCCTTCGCATCCCGGCATCCCCTGAGGTGCTCGCCCACACGGGCCGCGCTCGCACGGCGAACCGAGCGGCCTCGGTGCTGTCCGTCGCGATCGCCGGCGTCATGGTGGCCGCGTCGGCGATCGGGCTGTTCGTGCCCGACCTGTACGAGGAAGGTGCGTGGGCCCGAGAGGCGCTGCGGGGCGGCGACCTCGTGACGCTCGTGCTCGCGGTTCCCCTGTTGCTCGGCTCGCTCTGGCTGGCAGCCCGCGGATCACGCCGTGCCCGCGCCGTGTGGATCGGCATGCTCGCGTACGCCGTGTACAACTCGGCGTTCTCTGCGCTCGGCACGACGTTCAACGACGCCTTCCTGCTGCACATCGCCCTGTTGTCGATGTCGATCTTCGCGCTGGCCTGCGCGATCGTGAGCACCGACCTCGTCGCGACCTCGACGGCGTTCCGCGGGGTGCGTGGCGCCCGTTGGGTCGGGCTCTTCCTGGCGGTCGTGGGCGGCGCGCAGGGAGCGCTGTGGGTGATCGTGATCGCGAGGAACGCGGTCACGGGTGAGCTGATCGCCGACGTGCCGGCCGCGGGGCAACACCTGGTCTTCGCGCTCGACCTCGCGTTCCTGGTACCGAGCCTGGTGCTCTCCGGGGTGCTGCTGTTCCGCCGGCTCCCGCTCGGGTTCCTGCTGGGAACGGCGATGGCCTCGATGGGCGCCGTCTACCAGGTGAACATGTCGGTCGCCGCGGTCTTCCAGGACCGCGCCGGCGTCGTCGGCGCCACCGCGTTCGCGCCCGAGAGCGTGGGCCTCACGATCTCGTTCGCGGTGGCCGCGCTGGTGTTGCTGGCTCCGAGGAAGGAGCCAATGCCCGGGTGATCTCGTAGCGGACGCCCTGCCAGGTCTCCGTCCCGTCGGTGCGCTCGAACCGCTCGACGAGGCGCATGCCAACCTTCTCCGCGACGCGGATCGACGGGATGTTCTCCGCGCTGGCGAAGGCCCGCACGACCTCGGCCCCCAGCGCATCGAACGCGAAGCCCACCAACGCGGCGACCGCCTCGGTCGCGTACCCGCGCCCCTGGTACGCGGGGTCCATCGTGTAGCCGACCTTGATCACCCCGGGCTCGCCGTCGGCGGGGCTCATGCCGACGTCGCCGACGAGTGCCTGGGAGCCACGCTCCTCCACGGAGAACTGCACCCACCCCCCGGCCTCGCCGGGCTGCCTGGGGGCCATCTCCTCGATCTCCGCCCGCACACCCTCCACGTCGGTGCGCGCCCAGCCCTGGTAGCGGTGCACCTCCGGATCGCTGCGGTACGCCGCGATCGCACCGGCGTCGTCCGGCAGCGAGCGACGCAGCACCAAACGCTCGGTCCGGATGCGATCGGGAGTCATGGAGCAGGAAGCCTACCCGAGCCCGACAGCGGAGCCGTCAGCGCTTCCGTGCCTTCCAGGCTTCCTCGATCGGCCATCTCCGTGACCACTCGACCGTGGCGAGCGGGTCCGACGGCGGCTCGGCGTCGTCGGGCGCGCGATACTCGACGAGGTCCTCGACCTCGAATCCGCTCGAGCGCAGCAGGCGGATCATCTCCCCGTGCGGGATCGCGAACTCCACAGCGCCCTCGGCGTCGGGCCAGACGAAGCGGTGCATGCCGAAGTGCGGCCGCACGAGCGTCTCGCCCGCCGGCAGGTCGTCGTCGGGGAACGTCAGCATCGACAGATAGGAATGGCCGATGAAGACGAGGCGTCCGCCGGGGCGGAGCATGCGCGCCGCCTCGGGGATCCAGCGATGGGGGTCGCACCAGATCGCCGCGCCGTACTCCGAGATCGCGAGATCGAACGACGCGTCGCGCAACGGCGGCCGCTCGGCGTCGGCATGGATCAGGGGGAAGCGGAGACCGAACTCCCGCTGGAACGACCTCGCCGTGGCGAGCTGCGCGCCGGAGTTGTCGAGGCCGACCGGGCGGGCGCCGCGGCGAGCGAGCCAGGCCGAGACGTAGCCGGTGCCGCATCCGAGCTCGATCACGTCGATGCCCTCGAGGTCGGGCAGCAGCCCCAGCTCGGACTCGGGCACGTGCCAGATCCCCCATCCGATCTCCTCGCGTGCCCAATCGCGGCGACCGCGATCGACCCACTCGCCCGCGTCGGCGTCCCATGCATCGCGGTTGGCTCGCACGTGCTCATCGGACACGGCGCACACGATACGAGGAGCCGTCGGCGATGATGCTCCCGTGCGAACGATCGACGTCGGGGAACGCCGGGCGCGGCTGGGTCTGCGCCACCATCTGGCGCGTCCGGCCCCGAGCGTGGAACAGGCCGTCGAGGCGCTCGTCGGAGCCCACTCGAGCGACCCGTCGAGCGTCTTCCTCTCGACCCGGGCCCGCGTCGAGGGCTTCGAGCCGAGGCTGCTCGAGGACGCCCTGTACGAACGGCGATCGCTGGTGCGCATGCTCGGCATGCGTCGCACGCTCTTCGTCGTGCCCACCGAGCTCGGCGGCGTGATGAACGAGGCATGCACGAAGGCCCTCGTCCCCGGCCAGCGCAAACGGCTCATCGCGATGCTCGGCGAGCAGGGCGTCGCCGAGGACCCCGCACGGTGGCTCGACCGGGTCTCGGCCCGTACCCTGGCCGCCCTCGAGTCGCGGGGCGAGGCGAGCGCGCGCGAGCTCACCGCCGACGTGCCCGAGCTCGCCACGAAGCTCTCGTTCGGCGAGGGCAGGACCTGGGGCGGCAGCGTCGGGGTCTCGACCCGGGTGCTGTTCCTGCTCGCGACCGAGGGTCGGATCGTGCGCGTCCGCCCGGCCGGCTCATGGACCTCGGGCCAGTACCGGTGGGCGCCGACCGACCGCTGGCTCGACGGGGGGCTCCCCGACGTCCCGCGCGACGAGGCGTGCGCCGAGCTGCTGCGCCGGTGGCTGCGGGCGTTCGGACCGGCGACCACGACCGACCTCCGCTGGTGGACGGGCTGGACGGCGAAGCTCGCGGCGGCGACCCTGGCCGCGACCGGGGCCGTCGAGGTCGAGCTCGAGGGAACGACCGGGTGGGTCCTTCCCGACGACCTCGAGCCCGTGACGGCACCCGACCCCTGGATCGCGCTCCTCCCGTCGCTCGACGCCACCGTGATGGGATGGAAGGAACGCGACTGGTACCTCGGCGATCACGCCGGGGCGCTGTTCGACCGCAACGGGAACGCCGGGCCCACGATCTGGGCAGATGGACGCGCGGTCGGAGGCTGGGCGCAGGGCGCCGGCGGCGAGATCGTGATCCGGTTGCTCGAGCCGGTCGGCGACGACGTCGCCGCCGCGATCGACGCCGAGCGGGAACGGCTCGGGCGATGGCTCGGCGACGTGCGCGTCACGCCGAGGTTCCGGACACCGCTCGATCGTGAGCTCTCTGCCTAGCACCTTGTCTCGAGCCTGCCTGGAAGGGGCCGGGACTGTCGTGCCCGGCTCCTATGCTGGACGTCATGACGTGTGCCGTCTGCGGACGCCCCCTTCCCGACGACGCCCGATTCTGTCCTGGGTGCGGGGCCGCGGTCGCGAGCTCGCTCGCCACCGACGAGCGGAAGATCGTCACGGTCCTGTTCGCCGACCTCGTCGATTCCACCGGGCTCGCTCAGCGCCTCGACGCCGAGCGAGCGCGCGAGGTGCTCGGGCGTTTCTACGACGCCGCGACGCAGGAGCTGCTGAACCTGCGAGGGCGCCCCGAGAAGTTCATCGGCGACGCCGTGATGGCGGTCTTCGGGCTGCACCAGGTGCACGAGGACGACGCGCTGCGAGCGGTCCGCGCAGGACTGGCGATCCGCGAGCGAGCCCGCCGCCTGCGTGCCGAGCTCGCGCTCGAGGTCGACCTCGAGGTCCGCGTGGGCATCGAGTCGGGCGAGGCGGCGACCGGCACGGGTCCGACCGAGCAGCTGCTCGTGACCGGGTCGGTCGTGAACGCCGCCGCGCGCATGCAGGGCGCCGCCGCACCGGGTGAGGTGTTGGTCGGCGCCACGGCGCACTCGCTCACCCTGGCCGCCGTGTCCTTCGGCGACGCGCGCGACGTCGAGGCGAAGGGGTTCGACGAGCGCCTCCGCGTGCACCCGGTGCTCGGCCTGACGACCAGGTCCGTCAGGCGAACGATCCCGTTCGTGGGCCACAGCCCCGAGCTCACCTCCCTGCGGGAGTCCTTCCATCGGGTGGTCGCCGGCGGCACCCCGACGCTCGTCACCATCACGGGCGAGGCGGGGGCTGGCAAGACGCGTCTGGCCGACGAGCTCATCGCGGGCCTCGAGCCCGGTGTCGCGGTGCTCCACGGGCACGCAGAGGTGCCCGCGGGCAGCGCCAGCTTCGCACCCGTCGCGGCGATCGTGCGCCAGCTCGCGGGCATCGACGAGAACGACCCGCCGGCCCAGGTCACGCGGCGCCTCCGGGAGCTCGTCGACGGCTGCTGTGACGCGAGCGAGAGCGAACGCGTGGCGGCGGGGCTCGGTCTCAGCCTCGGCGTCTCGGAGCCCGGACGAGACGAGTCCGCGTTCATCGACGACGTGCAGAACGGGTTCCTGCGCCTGGTCGACGGCCTCAGCTCCGGCCTACCGGTGGTGCTCGAGTTCGAAGATGCTCACCAGCTGTCGGCCCCGATGCTCGACCTGGTCGAGCGGCTCGTGTCGTCGGGCCGGCGAGGCCCCGCGCTCGTGCTGGTGCTCGCTCGCCCGGAGTTGCACGAGCTGCGACCCCGATGGGCCGAGCACGCGTCCCATCACGTCCAGATCGGGCTGGCGCCGCTCTCCCGAGACGATGCGGTCGAGCTCGTCCGGCAGGCGGGCGGAGACCGGATCGACCCGCGAGAGGCCGGCGAGATCGCCGATCGAGCCGGCGGCAACCCCTTCTTCATCATCGAGACCACCGGTTGGCTGCTGCGCGAGGGGCGCACGCACACCCACGCAGTGCCACCCACCGTGCAGGCCGTCGTGGCGGCGCGCATCGACTCCCTGCGACCGCCGACGCGCGAGCTCGCCCGCCGCACGTCGGTGTTCCTGTCGTCGTTCGACCTCGAGGAGGTCCGGGTCCTCGCTCCGGCCGGGGAGGCGGTCGAGGCGCGGTTGTCGGAGCTCGAGGACGCGGAGCTGTTCGATCGAATCGACGACGGAGCCCCTCGTTGGCGCTTCCGGCACCAGACCTTGCGCGACGTCGCGTACGCGAGCCTGCCGAAGCGAGAGCGCCGGGAGCTGCACGTGGCGGTCGCCGACCGGCTCATCGCCGACGGGCACCGATCGTGGGCCGCCGACCACCTCGAGCAGGCCGCCTTCGCAGCCGCCGACCTCGAGCCGAACGCGCGAACGCTGCCCGACCGCGCCGCCGACGCCCTGGCCGAGGCCGGTGACCGGGCGCGCCGGCGCATGGAGAATCGGTCGGCCCTCGATCGCTACCGGCGCGCGCTCGCGCTCGCGGGCGATGGGGCGCTGTGGGGGGTTCGAGAAGCGCGCGTGCTCGCCGGCATGGGAGAGGCGTTCTACTGGCTCGGCGAGTACCCGGGCGCCACGGAGGTGCTCGAACAGGCGGTCGACCTCGCGACGCGGCTCGACGACGACGTCGCGCTCACGCTCGCCCTGCGCTTCCTCGGCGACATCTCGATCAACGTCGCCGCCGACCTCGACCTCGCGGAACGGCAGCTGGCCAGCGCCCTCGAGGCGGCTGAGCGCCTCGGCGATCCCGACGCGATCGCCCGAACGCTGCTGTTCGCCGGCTGGGTGCCGTGGACCCGCAACCAGCTCGAGCAGGCCGAGGCGACCTGGCGCCGGGCGCTCGAGCTCGCGAGCTCGGTCGAGGACCGGTGGGCCCTCGTGCGGGCGCTCGTCTCGCTCTCGATCGTGATCGGCGACCTCGACCGCCTCGACGAAGCGACCGCAACGATCGAACGAGCCCGCGAGACGGCCATCGACATGGGCGACCGATTCAGCCTCGCCGTCGCCACCGTGCAGGAAGGCCGGCTGCTCGAGGAACGCGGCGACTTCGAGGAGTCGCTCCCGTACTTCGATCGCGGCATCGAGATCTACACGGAGCTCGGTGCCCGGTGGGAGCTGGGCGACGCGCTCGCCGAGCGCGGCATCGCCCAGCGTGAGCTCGGCCGCTACGATGAGGCGGAAGGCGACCTGCAACGAGCGATCGCGATCAGCGAGGAGCTCGGCGAGCGGCAGCTCGCCGGATGGACCTGGCGGGCGCTCGCCCACGTGTCGGAACGCCGGGGCGACCACGAGACCGCCGAGGAGCATCGGCGTCGCGCCGCGCTGGAGGAGTCTCGGCGCCCGCGGTGAGCGGCCTCGGGCGCGGGCTCAGACGACGGTCAGGCTGATCGGGACCGCGACGGCCTTCGAGACCGGGCAGTTCAGCTTGGCGTCTTCTGCCGCGACACGGAACTCCTCGGCGTCGAGCCCCGGTACGTCGCCAGAGGACTCGAGCCTGATGCCCGTGATGCCCTCCCCCGGCTGGAAATCGACCTCGGCGCGGGTTCGCAACGTCGTGGGGGGCGTGCCGTTCTTCGCGAGCACGTTCGAGAGCGCCATCGAGAAACATGCCGCGTGTGCGGCTGCGATGAGCTCCTCGGGGCTCGTGCGGCCGCCGGGCTCCTCGGTGCGTGAGGCCCACGTGACATCGAACGAACCCAATCCGCTCGAATCGAGGCTGGTCGTGCCGTTCCCCTCGGTGAGGTTGCCGTGCCATTCGGCGTTGGCGACGCGAGTCGCGGCCATGGCTGTCGTCTCCTTCGCTCAGTAGGTGGTCAGTCTCGCGGCGACGGTGTCGCGCGCGCCCCATCGCCCGGCCGAACGCACACGGATCGTGCACGTGTAGGAGATGCCTTCGCGATGGGTGCTCGCGACGATGTTGACGGTGAACACCTTCTTCTTGCCCTCGGACGCGGGAGGCAGGTCGAACGACAGCGTGCCCTGCCTGAAGGCCTTCGTGACGTTGCGGGCCCTCCAGCTCGGGCGCTTGTGTTTGCCCATCAGCACCGCGTTCAGCGTGAAGTGGCGCGTGCCCGTGCACCCATGAACCGTGAGGGTGTCGGGCCGGTCGCCGTCGTTCTGCACGGTGACCCAGAATCGAGCGCCCTCGCCGTCTTCCAGGCGAACCGCGACCGTCTGCTTCGCGGCCGTTCCGTTGTAGACGTTCCGGCCCTTCCACGGGTGCGGAAGCGGATCGATCGTGCACCCCGTGCTCAACCCGCAGAGCTTGATCCAGGCGTCGGCCTGGTACTCGGCCGCCGCGGCCGGCGTCGTGCCGGCGAGCAGCGACATCCCCACGATCGAGGCCAACAGCAGGGCGGCGGGCCGTCGCATGCCGCACAGCTTACGTGCAGCTCGCGGTACGGGTCAGGCCGCTCAGTCCTCGTCCGGGCGCCGCAGCCGTTTCGTGCGCGCCCGCCGCTTCTTCTCGGCCAGCCGTCGTTCGACCGAGGCGCGGGTCGCCTTCGTTGGCCGGCGCGGTCGGGGCGGCGGCGCGATCGCTTCCCGAAGCGTCTCGGCCATGCGGTCGCGGGCGGCCTCACGGTTCCGCAGCTGCGACCGATGCTCCGACGCGTCGACCGTGAGCACCCCGTCGACGAGCCGCCGATCGAGCCGCCCGAGGGCTCGCGCACGCAGGGCGGGCCCGAGCGCGGTCGTGGCCGTGATGTCGAGGCTGAGCTCGACCCGGGACTCGGCGGTGTTCACCGACTGCCCTCCGGGTCCCGGGGACCGGCTGAAGCGCCAGCGCAGTTCCCGCTCGGGAACCACGACCGAGTCGGTCACGCGGAGCGGTCCGGCCATCCCGTTCAGTATGACGTGCACCTCCCGCAAACCCACCCGCAGCCGTGGCGCGCTCAGGTTGCGAGGAGCCCGGAGCCGCCGTAGGGTCGGAAGGGTCGAACGACGGAGGGGTCCATGCGTCCACGATTGCGCCACAATCACACCGGGCGTGCCAGCGTTCTCCTGATCGCCGGCATCGTCGCAGCGCTCGTCCTGATCGCCGGCCCGGCGCAGGCGCAGGATGTCGACTCCCGCGACGACCTGGTCGTGCTGACCGGAAGCCTGATGGTGACCGAGGGCGAGACGGTGGGCAGCGCGGTGATCTTCGACGGACCGGCCACGGTCGACGGCACCGTCCGCGAGAGCCTCGTGGTCTTCAACGGCCCCGTGGTCGTCTCGGGGACGGTGGGGCGGGACGTCGTCGTATTCAACGGATCGGTGGTGGTGCGGTCGGGCGCGACGATCGAAGGCAACCTCGTCACGGTCGAGTCCCCGACCGTCGAGGACGGAGCGACGATCGGAGGCGAGCAACGCCGCGTCGGCGCCGAGTTCGACTGGGCGACCTTCGGCTTCGCGAGCCGATTCGCCTGGTGGGTCGGCTACTCGATCTCGACGTTGCTGCTCGGGCTGTTCCTGCTCGCCCTCGCTCCGGGGCTCGACCGGGCGATCCACGACGCCGCCCGCTCCCAGACGGGGGCGGCGATCGGGTTCGGCGCGGTCGCGTTCTTCCTGCTGCCGGTCGTCGCCGTCTTGCTGGTGGCGATCGTCGTGGCCATCCCGCTCGGGTTGTTCCTGCTGCTCGCGCTCGCCCTGCTGTACACGATCGGGTACGTGGCGGGCGCGCATGTGCTCGGCCGCAGGCTCGTCGCATGGCCGAGATCGCGCTTCGTGGCGTTCCTGGCGGGCTGGGGCATCCTGCGGCTGTTGGCGTTGATCCCCGTCATCGGCGGCCTCGTGTGGATCGTCGCCGCGATCTTCGGACTGGGTGTGTTGTGGGTGGCGATGCGCCGTTCGGCGCCCGCCCCGGCGACGCCCGAGGCCCCGGCGGCCCCGCCGATGCCCGCATCGACCTCGTAGCGTCCATCGGCGATCCACCCGCTCGGATCGGGTGCGAGGGCTGCGTCGTCCTCGCGTGACGTTTCGATCGGAAGCCTCTCGGGGAAGGACGGCCCCGCAACCCTGGACGGGGAACGATCCGCGCCTGCCCGTGCTTGCAACCGACCTCCGGCGACCGCAGGCGATCGCAGGAGAGGAGATCTGATGCTGCTCGTGACGGACCATGCTGCGACCTTGTTTCGGGAGATCCTCGCCGGGAGGAGATCACGGGAGAAGCGATCCGCCTGGTCGCTCGTCCCACCGACGACGGCTCGACCCGCATCGTGCTCACGGCGATCGACGGTCCGACGGAGGCCGACGTACCGACGCAGGCCGACGGTGTCGACGTCTTCGTCGCACCCGAACTGGCCATCCAGGTCGACGGCGCCGTGCTCGACGCCGAGATGACGGGCGCGGGAGATCGATTCGTCCTCCGCCCTCCCGACGGCGCCTGAGAGCCTCGCCCCAACCGAGGCGAGGCTCAGGTCTCGGACGGCACCAGCCCGAAGATCGTGCTCGCCGCTCCCGAACCCCGATGGTTCCTCGGTCCCCCGATCACGACCCATCCGCCGACCGCGGGCATCTTCCCGAGGTGCGTGAGGTTCTCCAGCGTGAATCGATGGCGGTTGAGCGTCAGCCACGACGGGGTGAACGAGACGTCGCTCGAGGGGTCGGGGCCGAACGTGTCCGACCCGAGCGCCCCGCGCCGGCCCAACACGGCCGTCTCGATCAACCACCGAACCGCCCACCGGGAGAACCCGGGCTGGCTGAACCTCGAACCCGATTGGCCGCAGTTGTAGTAGGTGGGCTCGTCCCGCGCCAGCTCTGGCCCCCAGAACCGGTCGCATCCGGTCCACAGGAGCACCGCCGCACCCTCGGGCATCTGGCCGTGATCCGCCTCCCACTGCTGCAGGTCGGCCGTGGTGACGACATGGTTCGCGTTCGAAGCGACCTCGTCACGGACGTCGATGACGACGGCGGGCAGCAGGTAGTCGCCGACATCGAGGTCCCCGGCGCAGGCCTTCCCCTCTCGGAAGTGGCACGGAGCGCTGTAGTGCGTGCCGGTGTGCTCGCCCTCGCGCACGTACTGCATGTAGAAGCCGTCGTCGGGCACCGTCGCCACGGTCCTGAGCGTGAACGCCGGATCGCCGGGGAACAGCGGCGTGCGCCTGGGCGCGTTGATGTGGCTGAGGCTCACCACCCGCGAGAAGCCGGGCAGCGTCGTGGCGTCACCGCCTCCGCGGCGGGCCCCGGCGAGCCCCACCACGTAGCCTCCGGTCACGAGTGACGCCGCGGCGAGCACCGCGATCACCTTGATACGCACGTCGACCTCCCGTCCTCGGAACCGGGACATCGTTGCGCGGCGATCTCCACGGGCGCAAGAGGGCGCGGCGAGGTTCCGATCGCTAGGAGACCACGGGTACCGGCACGCGGCCTTCCATCACCGTGGACCCGTCGGGCGTGCTCACACCGATCGAGGCGACGTGCTCTCGTGGCAGCGTCGAGTAGAGGCTGATGTAGAGATCGCCCTCGACCCCGACGAACGTGCCCAGCGGCGAACGATCCCCCGTGCCAGCCTCCTCGAACCACACGGCGTAGGTCTCACCCGAGGAGAGTCCGGAGGTGGTGATCTCGACCCACGTGCTGGTCGGGTCCTCGTGCAGCACGGCTTCTCCCAGCACGCCGGGCCGGGCCGCGGTGAGGGCCACCACCTCGCCGCCCGACGGCTCGGACGGTCCGAGCGCCACCTGCCCGACGACGGCCACGAGTGCGAGTACCGCGGCCACGGCTCCGACGCGGACCGCGACGGAGCGCCGACGAGCCCGACCGAGGACGCCACGCTCCCGTTCGATCCGGGTGAGCACCTGGTCGAGCATCGCTCGGGGGGGTTCGGCCGGCGTGCCCAGGCGCTCGGGATCGGCCATCGGCAACAACCCGGCGACCGCCGCCAGCTCGGCCGCCTCCACCCGGCACGCGGCACAGCCTTCGAGATGGGCGCGCACCGCGGTGATGTCGGCGGGCTCGAGGTGACCCAGCACGAACGCGCCCAGCAGCGGACGCACGTGGTCGTCAGGACGAGCGGTCATCCCAGCCCATCTCCTCCAGGGCGAGCCTCAGCGCCCGCAAGGCGTAGTACACGCGGCTCTTGACCGTGCCCTCGGGGATGCCGAGCTCCGACGCGACCTCCGCGTACGGGCGCCGCCTAAAGTACGTCTCGAGCACCACGCGCCGATGGTCCTCGCCGATGCGCCGCAATGCCTCCTCGATCTGCCAGGCGAGCAACGCCTGTTCCAACCGGTCCTCCGCCGAGACGGCGCCGTCGATCGAACCTTCGATCGTCTCGTCGGACGCGGGCTCGGGCCAGATCGCGCGCGCCCGAGCCATGTCGATGACCACGTGCCGCAGGATCGCGAAGAGCCAGCCACGGAGGCTGCCGAGCTGAGGGTCGAACCGGTCGCCGAACCTCCATGCCCGCACGAACGTCTCCTGCACGGCTTCCTCGGCCAGGCCGTGGTCGTTGAGCGACCGCACCGCGAAGCCGAACATCTCCCCGGCGTGCGCCGAGTACGCGGTCCTGATGCCGCGCTCGTCGAGATCGAAGCGTGCTGCGCCCATGGCCCGTTCCAGGGTACGGGCCCCGCGTCCCGACGGTTCGATCTCGGACGGGGTTGAACGCGCTCGGTGCGGAGCCCGTATCCCCGACGACGTCACGACGGCCCGGCGGAAGGAGACGACGACCATGAGGATCGGAGCGATGCGGTCGGTCGCGATCGGGTTGGCGTTCGCGACGATGCTCGCCGCGTGCGCCGACGACGGCGGTGGCGATGCTCCGGCACAGGGATCCCCGGCCGCGGAGTCCGCCGCCAGCCCCCGGTCCGACGCCCCCGCCGAGGGCACCGTGGCCGTGGCCGACTCGGATCTCGGATCGATCCTCGTCGACGCGGAGGGGATCAGCCTGTACCTTTTCGAGTCCGACACCGGCGGCTCGAGCACCTGCTACGACGACTGCGCCGCGACGTGGCCCCCACTGGTCGCCGAGGCGCCGACCGCCGGCGAGGGCGCCGACGAGGCCCTACTCGGCACGACCGAACGCGACGACGGTGAGATGCAGGTGACCTACGACGGTCACCCCCTCTACTACTTCGCCTCCGACCAGGCTCCCGGCGACACGAAGGGTCAGGCCATCGGCGACGTCTGGTACGTCGTCGACGCCTCGGGCGAGGCCGTGACCGAGAAAGGCACGGGGCGGCCCGGCTACTGATCCAGGACGGCACGGAGCGAACCCGTGCACGGAGCTTCCGTATGCGGTTGACTCCTCCCGAGAAGGGAAGGAGGGCCCATGCCGAAGATCTTCTCGATCCGCCCGACCTGGAGCCTGAAGGGACGCCGGTCCCAGGGGCTGAGGGGATTCACCGGCAAACCGTTCCACCCGCCGCTCACCGACTTCCCCATCGTCTGTTACTCGCTGGCGGCGGTCTTCGATCTGATCTCGTACCTCTCGCCGGCCGACGATGCGAAGGCGCAGGACTTCTTCGCGGCGGCCACGTTCGTGATGGTGGCCGGGTTCGTCGTGAGCCTGGGCGCCGCGCTCACCGGCTTCCTCGACTGGTGGAAGGGGATCCCGCGTGACCGAAGGTCGGGGCCGATCGGCCGCGCCAAGCGAACGCAGGTATGGCGCACGATCAACTGGCACGCGACCGTGATGGTCACGGTCACCCTGATCACGCTCGTCGACCTGTTGCTGCGGATCCCGGCCTTCGACGAAGCCCAGACCCAGATGGCCTGGCTCGTGCTGTCGGTGCTCGCCGCGGTCCTCGTGCTGTTCGGAGCCGCCTACGGAGGCACGCTCGTCTTCGAGTACGGGTTCAACGTCGAGAACGTCGAGGAGGTCTGGCAGGAGTCCGAGCAGGATCACGTGCGGCAGGACCGCCGCCCGACGGGCGGGTAGACCCGGAGCGCCCGGGCGGTCGGCTACTGAGCCGGCAGCTCCAGCTCGTCGTCCTCGAGACGGATCTGCGTGGAGCGTTCGAACGCACCGATGCCTCGGAGCACCATGTCGACCGACGCGACCGGGTCGATCCCGACCGCCGTCTCGGCGGCCAGCACGAGGCCGTGCACCCCGTCGAGCAGGGTGTTGGCGATGTCGTTGGACTCTGCGATCGTCGGCACGCGGCTCGTGACCATCGACTCGAGCAGGTTCGTCGCGACGTAGACCGGGCGGTTCCAGCGGTTCGCGTGCCGGATGATCGTCTTCTGGTAGTAGGGCACGAGCTCGAACGGGACCTCCCGTGAGAGGTCGCCGCGGTCGATCAGGACCGCGTCGGCCGCGTCGATGATCGCGTCCATGTTCCGCACGCCGACACGGCTCTCGATCTTGGCGATGATGCTCGCACCCTGGGGTGCGAGCGAGCGGATGCGGGCCACCTCGTCGGCGTTGCTCGCGAACGAGAGGGCGTAGTCGGCGATGCCGTGTCGGGCACCCACCTCGATCGCCGCCTCGTCCTTCTCCGAGAGCGCGGGGAGCTCCGGAGGTGGAGCGACGGTGACGCCCTTGTTGGATCGCATGCGGCCGGTGCTCGTGACCTGTGCGCGCGCTCTGCGTTCGGCGACGTCGGTGACCCGGAGCCTGGCGCCGTCGAAGTCGATCTCCAGGAGGCTGCCCACGGTCAACGCCTCGAAGAGCGTGGCCGGCCACAGCGTCACCGACGCCGTGGAGCCGACGACGCGGTCCGCGACGAGATCGATCTCGCTCCCCTCCTCGAGCACGACCCCGTCGGCCACCTCGCCGCACCTCACCTGCGCGCCCTCGGTGTCCAGGCAGATCGGGGTGGACGAGCACCCCTGGATCAGCTCGATCGCGGGTTCCACACGCTCGAGCGGTGTGTGAGAGAGGTTGATGCGGAACAGGTCGACGTTGCGCGCGTCGAGCTCACGGATGATCTCGGGGCGCATGGACGCCGGGCCGAGCGTGCAGAGGATCTGGATCTTCACGGGGACCTCCGGGGGGACGTGTCTCATGGCCGGTCACGATACCGCCGTCGCCCATGTTGACGGACGGGACGGCTGTTGACGAGGGCCGTCCAGCGCCCTCGCGACGGCGAACGACCTAGTCCCTCGGACTCCGACTGCGCGCGAGCCGTACCATCGCACCATCAGGCGCCTCACCGGCATCGTGGTCGCCGGCGCCGTGGTGGCGGTCGCGTCGGCGGCCGTCGTCGGCGCCGATGCGATCACGCCCGTCGTCGTCCGACCCGGCACACCCGCCGCCGTTCGCCCCGCCGCCGGCCACCCGACGGCCGGGCCGGCCGCACCTTCGGGGCGGTCGAACACGCGGTTCGAGGGAGGGGTGTTCCGGATCGGGCCCTTCCTGCGGGAACGATTGGTCGGCCGGAACTGGCACCCCGGGTGCCCGGTGGGGATCGACGATCTGCGTCACGTGCTCGTCAGCTACTGGAACCTCCAGGGGCGCGTGCGGTCGGGGCCGCTCATCGTGCACGAGGCCGTGGCGCGCGACGTGCTCTGGGTCTTCCGGCGATTGTTCGATGCCCGGTTCCCGATCCGTCACATCGCGCTGCCCCCGCGCTACCGACCGCCCGTTCGGCGTGACTGGTTCAGCACGCACGACCGTTCCTCGTCGTTCAACTGCCGGCCGGCGACGGGCAACCCCGGCTCGCTCTCCCACCACTCCTACGGATGGGCGATCGACATCAATCCGCTCGAGAATCCCTACGTGCGCTCCGACGGATCGGTGCTCCGGCGCGCGGCGAAGCCGTACACGGACCGATCGCGGCACGAGCCCGGCATGATCCACCGTGGCGACGTCGTGGTCCGCTCGTTCGCCAGGATCGGCTGGGAGTGGGGCGGCGACTGGGTCACGCTGAAGGATTACATGCACTTCTCGCTCACCGGCCGCTAGCCTGAAGCTCAGGGCTCTCGCGCATGGCCGGTCGGCTCGGGTGGCGAGCGATCGGCT
>DASTBT010000153.1:0-34041 GCA_035711865.1 Actinomycetota bacterium | reverse complement strand
GCCGACGAGATCGATGCGGGCGACATCGTCTGCCTGCTTCCCGACGCCGGGTGGAAGTACCTGTCGACCGATGCCTGGGCCGAGGACATCGCGGTGGCCGAGAAGGGTGTGGCGGAGTCCCTGTGGTGGTGAACGCCGGCGTGCGGGCGACGCGATGAGCGACGAACGCCCCATCGGCGTCTTCGACTCCGGCGTCGGAGGCCTCACGGTCGTGCGGCAGATCATGGATCAGCTCCCCCACGAGCCCGTGCTCTACGTCGGAGACACCGCGCGTTTTCCCTACGGCCCCAAGCCCCTCGACATGATCCGGCGCTTCGCGCTGGAGATCGCCGATCTCCTGGTGCATCGCGATGTGAAGATGCTCGTGGTCGCATGCAACTCGATCGAAGTGAGCGCGATCGACGAGGTCGCCGAGCGAGCGGGCATCCCCGTCGTCGGGGTCATCGATCCAGGCGTGCGCACGGCCGTGCACGCGACGAGGAACGGCCGCCTCGGCCTGATCGGTACCGAGGCCACCGTCGCGAGCGAGGCGTACGAGCGCGCGGTGGCCGCGACCGGCGCGGCGGTGACCCTGCGATCTCAAGCCTGTCCCGTCTTCGTCGAGCACGTCGAACGTGGCGACACCACGAGCGACGAGCTACGCCGCGCCGCGCGAGGGTATCTTTCCCCGCTGATGGCCGAAGACGTCGACACGCTCATCATGGGATGCACGCACTACCCGCTCCTGGCGGGGCTGCTGCAGCTCGAGCTCGGGCCCGACGTCGTGCTGGTGTCATCGGCCGAGGAGACCGCCAAGGACGTGTACGCGACGCTCGTCGCCGGGAGCCTGCTTCGTCGCGCGACGACCCCCGCGGAGCACGGCTTCCTCTCGACCGGGGATCCTGCGGCGTTCGAGCGGGTGGCCGGCCTCTTCCTAGGCCCGGAGCTGACCGACGTGGGCGCCGCCCGGGCCGAACCCGTCGGGGGTGGGGCGTGGAGCTGACGGTGCTGGGTTCGGCCGGCACGTGGCCCGGCCCCGGAGGCGCCACGTGCGGTCACCTGCTGAGCCACGAGGGAACCCACGTCTGGCTCGACGCAGGCACGGGCACGTTCGCGAAGCTCCAGGAGTTCGTCGACATCGACCAGCTGGCCGCGATCGTGGTCACCCACGGGCACCCCGACCACTTCATCGATGTCGTGCCGGCGTTCTACGCGCGCCACTACGGGGGCATGGGGGCGCCGAACCTCCCCTTCTACTCCCCCGACGGGTTCGTCGAGGGCATGAACCTGCTGACGAGCGAGAACGGACGGAACGTGATGGCCGAGGCGTACGACTTCCGCACCGTGCGGGGCGGTGACGAGTTCGACGTCGGCCCGATGCACTTCACGACCTACGAGATGACGCACATCGGGGTCGAGGCGGTCGGCTTCCGGGTCGAGGCGGGTGGCGCCGTGCTGGCGTACACCGGCGACACGGGCCCGTGCGACGAGGTGATCGACATGGCGCGCGACGCCGACCTGCTCGTCGCGGAGGCCACCTACCAGGACGCCTCGAGCCTCGCGTTCTTCCACATGAGCGCGACCCAGGCCGCGGAGCACGCGAAGGCGGCCGGCGCCAAGCGACTCGTGCTCACGCACATCCTGCCGACCCTCGATCCGGAGGTTTCGAGAGAAGAGGCCGCCCTCGCGTTCGACGGCGTGATCGATCTCGCTGAGGACGGGATCACGTTCGAGGTCGGTCCGTGACGCGACCCGACGGCCGGGCGGCCGACGAGCTCCGACCGGTGACGTGGGAGCTCGGGTACCAGGAGTGGGCGGCCGGCTCAGTGCTGATCTCGATGGGCAAGACCCGGGTGCTCGTCGCGGCGAGCGTGGCCGACGAGGTCCCGCGCTGGTTGCGGGGGACCGGGAAGGGATGGGTGACGGGCGAGTACTCCATGCTGCCCGCCTCGACCTCGGAGCGCACGAGCCGCGAGGTCAACCGCGGACGGCCGGGGGGCCGTACCCAGGAGATCCAGCGATTGATCGGCCGTTCGCTTCGCAGCGTCACCGACATCTCGCGTCTGGGCGAGCGTACGATCACGATCGACTGTGACGTGCTGCAGGCCGATGCGGGCACGCGCACCGCCTCGATCACCGGCGGCTACGTCGCGCTCGCCCTCGCGCTGCGTGGGCTCGAGGCGGACAGGAAGGTCCCGGCCGGCCTGCTCACCGACAGCGTCGCGGCCGTGAGCGTGGGCATCGTCGACGGCCAGCCGCGCCTGGACCTGTGCTATGACGAGGACGCCGGCGCAGAGGTCGACTTCAACGTCGTGATGACCGGGGGCGGCGAGTTCGTCGAGGTCCAGGGCACCGCCGAGGTCACGCCGTTCTCCCGCCGCGATCTCGACGCGATGCTCGACCTCGCGGCGGCCGGCGTCGAGGGGCTCACCGAGCTCCAGCGCGGCGCGCTCGTCGGCGCGGGCTGAGGCCGTGGCGTTCCCCGAGCGGCTGGCGATCGCCTCCCGCAATGCGCACAAGCTTCGCGAGCTCGGACGGATCTGCGCCGAGTGGCCCGTCGAGTGGATCACCGTCGAGAGCCACGACCCGTCGGCCTTCCCCGACGTCGAGGAGACCGGTGCGACCTATCTCGACAACGCCCTGCTCAAGGCGTCCCGCGTCGCCGAGGCGCTCGATGTCCCCGCGATCGCGGACGACTCGGGGATCGAGGTCGATGCTCTCGGAGGCGGGCCGGGGCCTCGGTCGGCGAGGTACGCCGGTGAACACGCCTCCGACGAGCAGAACCTCGATGCCCTGCTCCGCGCGCTGCGCGGGGTGCCGGCAGGAGGGCGCACCGCACGCTACCGGTGCGTGGCCGCGACCGCCTGGCCCGACGGCCGCATCGCCTACGCCGAAGGCGTGTGCGAGGGCACACTCGTCGCGCGGCGCCGAGGTGCGCGCGGCTTCGGCTACGACCCGGTGTTCATGCCTGCCGGCTGGGACGAGACGATGGCGGAGCTGACCGACGAGCAGAAGGATCGCATCAGCCACCGCGGACGGGCATTCCGCGCCCTCGCGGAGCTGCTCGAGGGTTGACCGGGCACTCCGGTGCCCGGGCGGCGGTACCCGACTCAAGGTAGCGGCCGCGCCTGTCGAGTGTTCTGACGTGGAACAACGTACCGACCCTCGGCGGCAGGCGATGGATCGACGGATGCTGAGGAGCACCAAGGGGTTCTTCGACGGACGATCCCCGCTCCTGGTGGCAGCGCTCGGGCTCGCGTTCATCGCCGTCGTGACCGTGCTCGACTACCTGATCGGGCTCGATCTGTCCCTCTCGCTGCTGTACCTGATGCCGATCGGCCTCATCACCTGGAACCTCGGCCGGCGATGGGGAGCCGTCGCCGTCGTCGTGTCCACGGTCGCCGGGCTCGTCAGCGACGTGCTCTCGACGCCGAGCATCAGCAGCACCGACCCGGCGCCCTACTGGAACGGCATCGTGCGATTCGCGGTGTACCTGGCCGCCGCGATGCTCCTCGACACCCTGCGCG
Source organism: Actinomycetota bacterium (assembly GCA_035711865.1). Lineage (GTDB taxonomy): Bacteria > Actinomycetota > UBA4738 > UBA4738 > HRBIN12 > JAOUEA01. The sequence goes on along the minus strand of DASTBT010000153.1, from coordinate 30,535 downwards.
CGATCATCGACGCGCAGTGGGAACTGGTCGAGGAGGAAGCCGGCCGGTCCAGCGACCTGCGCCAGCTCAACGACGTGAAGGACACGCTGCTCCATGCCGTCTCGCACGACCTCAAGGGACCGCTCGCCGGCATCCTCGGCGCGATGCAGACGATCCGCCGCGACGAGGAGCTGCACCTGAGCGCTGACGAGCGCGAGGCGCTGTACCAGGTGATCGAGCACAGCGGTCGGAAGATGAACCGCCTGATCGACGACCTGCTCGACCTGGACCGCATCGACCGCGGGAAGGTGACCCCGCAGCTGCTGCCGACCGACGTGGGCGAGCTGGCCCGGCGCGTCGTCGCCGACACCTCGCAGCTCGTCGACCACCCGGTGCGCGTGCGCGCCGACGCCGTGCTCGCCGAGGTCGATCCGGCCAAGGTCGAGCGCGTGATCGAGAACCTGCTGGTGAACGCGGCCCGGCACACGCCGCCGGGAACGGCCGTGATCGTGGAGGTCGCGAGCCGATCCACCGGCATCGAGATCGTCGTCGAGGACGACGGTCCCGGCGTGGCAGACGAGCTCAAAGAGGTGTTGTTCGAGCCGTTCCGCCAGGGCGAGCATTCGAGCGGACGAGGCATGGGCATCGGGCTCTCGCTCGTGCAGCGATTCGCGGAGCTCCACGGCGGCACCGCTCGCATCGAGGACGCGGCCTCGGGCGGCGCGCGCTTCGTGGTCGAGCTGCCGTGCGAGGTCACACCGATCGCGGCCTCGCGGGACGAGGTCGACGAGCCTCAGCTCCACGCCGTCTAGCCCACCCGGTCGATTCGGGCCGGTCCTGCTCCATAATCGATCCGTGACCGCTGCGCAGAACGATCCGCCCATCGGCACGGTGACGTTCCTGTTCACCGACATCGAGGGATCGACGAGGCTGCTCCAGCAGCTCGGCGATCGTTATCGGGAGCTGATCGACGACCACAACCGGCTGCTACGTGAGGCGTTCGGCGAGGGCTACATCTCGGGCATCGAGGGCGACGCGTTCTTCGTCGTCTTCGGCTCGGCCCACGCGGCCGTCGACGCCGCGGTCGATGCCCAGCGCAGCCTCGCAGCCGCATCGTGGCCCGGCGGGGCCACGGTGAAGGTCCGCATGGGAATGCACTCCGGGGAAGGCGTGCTCGCCGGCGGCGAGTACGCCGGGATCGACGTGAACCGCGCGGCACGGATCGCCGCCGCCGGACACGGCGGCGAGATCCTGGTCTCCGACGCGACTCGGGTCCTGATCGAGTCGGAGCTTCCCGAGGAATTCCGGCTCCGCGACCTGGGCGAGCACCGACTGAAGGACCTGGATCGGCCCGAGCGTCTGCATCGCCTCCTGGTGGACGGGCTTCCCCACGACTTCCCGCCCCCACGCACGCTCGACGTCCGGGCGGGGAACCTGCCTGCCGATCTCTCTCCGTTCATCGGCCGCGAGGAGGTGCTTCGCGAGGTACGCGCCCTGAGTCGTGACCATCGTCTGGTGACCCTCACGGGGCCGGGCGGTTCGGGGAAGACGCGGCTCTCGCTGAAGCTCGCCCAGGAAGCCCAAGCGACCTGCCCCGACGGGGCGTTCTTCGTCGAGCTGGCGCCGATCGTCGATCCCGATCTCGTGCCCGACGCGATCGCGAAGGCGCTCGACGTCATGGGTGAGGTCGGCAGGACCGTGCTGGAGACGGTTCGGGATCACCTGGTGGATGAGCGGGTCTTCCTCGTGCTCGACAACATCGAGCAGGTGATCGACGCCGCCCCGATCGTGCCCGACCTGCTGCAGGCGGCCGCCGGCCTGCGGGTGGTGGTCACGAGCCGGGAGGCACTGCGGGTCCGAGGTGAGCAGGAGTATCCGGTGCCGCCGATGGCGGTGGCCGATCCGTCCGACGTGACCTCGCCCGACCGACTGGCCGCGTACGAGTCCGTGGCGCTGTTCCTCGATCGCGCACGCGGCGTCCGCCCGAGCTTCGCGCTCGACGATGAGTCGGCGCCCGCCGTGGCCGAGATCTGTGCCCGCCTCGACGGGCTTCCCTTGGCGATCGAGCTCGCCGCGGCGCGCGTGCGCGTGCTCACGCCGCGCCAGATCGCGGATCGGCTCGACGTCGCGCTGCCGGTGCTGAGCGGCGGTGGGCGCGATCGGCCGGTGCGTCAGCAGACGCTGCGCGACGCGATCGCATGGAGCTACGACCTGCTCGACGACGACGAGCGCACGTTCTTCCGCAGGCTGGCGGTCTTCCGCGGAACCTGCACGCTCGAGGCGGCCGAGCGCGTGTGCGACCCGGCGGCGTCGGGCGCCGACGCGCTCGAGCTCATGGGCTCGCTCGTGGACAAGAGCCTCGTGCAGCGGGTGGAGACCGACGGCGAGCCGCGGTTCCGCCTGCTGTTCGTGATCAGGGAGTTCGCGAAGGAGCGCCTCGCCGAGGACGACGATGAACGATCGGTCCGCCGCCGGCACGCCGAGTTCATGATCGACCTGCTGCGCGAGGCGGCGCCGGAACTCTTCGGGCCGGACCGGCCCGCCCGGCTCGACGAGCTCGAGCGCGAGCACGACAACGTGCGGTCCGCGATCGCGTGGGCGATCGGCGACGACGAGAGCCGGATCGCGCTCGGCCTCGTCTCCCAGTGCTGGCGGTTCTGGCAGATGCGCGGCCATCTGCACGAGGCACGTGAACGGATCGACGAGGTCCTGGCGATGCGCGGCGTCGAGGATCTGCCCGTCGAGCGCGCCGACGCCCTCGAGGCCGCTGGGGGCGTCGCGTACTGGATGGCCGACTGGCCGGCGGCGGAGGAACGTTATGAGGCATGCCTGCGGTTGCGGCGGGAGATCGGCGACCCCTCGCCGACGGCGGAGGCGGCGTTCAACCTGGCGTGCGTCTATGCCTACGGGCCCGAGCCGTTCCGCTCCGTCGAGCGAGCCGACGAACTGCTCGTCGAGGCGGAGGAGATGTTCCGGGAACTGGGGGACCGGCTGGGGCTCGCCAAGGTGCTCTGGGCGGCAGGCGGCAACGTCGTGGACGTTCGGCCGGCCGACGCGCTCGAGCCGTTCCGCGAGAGCCTGGCCCTCTACCGAGAGACCGGGGACCGCTTCGGGGAAGCCTGGGCGCTGCACATGCTCGGCATCACCGAGGCGCTGACCGATGCGCTCGAGGATGGCGAGGGACACGTGCGGGAGGCGCTCGATCTGTTCGTCGCCGCCGACGATCGATCGGCGGTGTCGATCCTGCTGAACGACTTCGCGGTATTGGCCGTGCTCCGCGGCGACGTCGACCGCGCCCTGCGGCTGAACGGGGCGGCCGCGGCGACCGAGAAACTGTCCGGCGTGGGGCTCGGCTTGTCGGCCACCGACATCGGCGGCGTGCTGCGCCGCATGTGGGACGCGGTGCCGCGCGACGAAGCCCGAGCGCTCTTCGACGAGGGCATGGCGATGTCGGTCGACGAGGCCTTGGATTACGCCACGAAGGTGGAAGGCTGATCCCCGGGCACGCTCGCGTCCGATGGGGCGTCGAGCGCCGAGGCTCATCTCCTGGGCCGTGCCGTCGATGCGGAGACGAGCGCCGGGCCCAGGTCGCGCCAGGCGTCGCCCGACAGCAGGCCCCGGTGGTGGAAGAAGACCGCCTGCGCGACCGCCTGGAACCGTGGACTCCGGAGTGCGAGGTCGATCAACGCGTTCGGCGGGCGCAGGTCCATGAGCGTACGCATCGGGAGCTTCCCTCGGAAGCTCGGATACACGTCGTTCAGCGCCCGATCGAGCGCGGACCCCTCGTCGAGCAGATGGCTCGCGATCGCGAGGCCCGCCGCGCGGCCGGAGCGGAGCGCCGTGTGGATGCCACCGGCCGTGAGCGGCGACACGAGGCCGGCAGCGTCGCCGACGAGCACCGTGTCGCGCGTCGCGAACGGGCGCACCGTGCCTCCGACCGGGATGAGACCGCCTCGCGTGCCCACCCGGCGGGTGGAGGAGAGGTCGACCACCGCCCCCACCCGTTCGATGAATCGGTCGAGGTCGGGCCTCGCCGGGCCGCGAGCCGCGAGACCGACCTGTGTGACGTTCACACCGGGAACCATCCACCCGATGTATCCCGGGGCGAGTCTGGAATCGAGGAAGACGTGGAGCCGCTCCTCGAGATCGACGTCTCCGTCGAGCTCCGCCTCGACGCCGGCGAGGAAGCGTTGGTTCACGCCGAGCCCGGCATGCCTCGCGACTCGGGAACGCGCGCCGTCGGCACCCACCAGCATGCGCCCCGTGCGCCTCGCAGCATCGAACGCCCGACCGCATCGGATCTCCGCACCTGCCGCCCGGGCGCGATCAGCCATCGAGCGCAGCAACGCGGTGGTGTCGGTCGCGAGGAAGTAGTAGCCGGGCGCATCGAGATCGATCCAGCGAAGCGACGGACCGTACAGACGAACGCCGTGGATCCGACGCACCAACTCGTTCGGGAAGTCCTCCTCGTCCGCGGCTTCCTTCACCAGGAGACCGGTGGTCCGGATGGCGTCACCAGGGTCGCGCTTGCGTTCCCTCACGACCGTCCGCAGGCCTCGCGAGGCCGTGGTTCGGGCACACGCGAGCCCGGCGAAGCCCGCACCAACGATCTCGACATCGACCACGTCGCCCAGCATGTCGCGCCTTCGCCTGCGAAGGAACCGATGCCGCGGGAAGGCCACCCAGCCGCCACACATCCGCCACAGGTCGCGCCCCAACGGGACGTCACACGAACCGAGGGTCCATCGACACCTGTCGACCCTGGAGACGCTGACACGATGGCGATGGAGGACAGGAAGGAGTTCACGATGATCACCACGGCAACGAAGTGGGAGTACCTCGTCGTTCCGCTCGACGATGCCGGGGGGCTCAAGAAGGGCGCCGACCTCGCTCCGGCTCGGCTGAACGAGCTCGGCTCCCATGGTTGGGAGGCCGTCGGCTTGTCGCTCAAGAAGGGCGATCTGGTCGCGTGGCCGGTCGTCCTGATGAAGCGCGCGCTCGGCTCGGCGTGACGGATCTCGGCTCGAAAGGGTGAGCGTCATGAGGATCGAGTACATCCACGCATCGAAGTTCGGCAACGGTGTCGCGGTCGCGAAGGAGTTCGAACGACAGATGGCTGCCAGGGGCGCAGAGGTCAGCGTGCATCACGTCCGCGACGTCAAGCCGAAGAACCTCTCCCCGGCCGACCTGTACGTGTTCAGCTCGCCCGGGCGCATGGGCCGGCCGATCGGGAGCATGCGCCGTTTCCTCAAGGGCCTCGACCTTCCTGCCAGCACGAGGTACGCCATCCTGGCGACCGGGATGGCGCCCCAACCCGACGAGGAGACCGGTCGTCTGCCCACCGAGGAGGAGCTCGGCAAGTGCGAGCGCGTCGTTCCGATGATGCACGACGCTTTGCAGGCGAAGGGGCTCGTCGAGATCGCCCAGGACAAGGTCTTCGTGACCGGGCTCAAGGGACCGCTGGAAGAAGGATGGCAAGGGAAGGTGCGGTCGTTCGCGGCCCGGATCGCCGAGGCAGCGGAGCGCGAGGTGTCGGGGTCGATGCCGATACCGACGTGATCGCTCTTGTGGGGAGCGATGCTCGTCGCTAGCGTCATCGCGTGACCCTCGCTCTCTCGACCGCGTTCCTGGCCGCGGGCATGACGGTGTTGTTCACGGTGCCGGTGAGCGCCGGGCAGGTCGATGGAAGCCTCGGCAGATGGCTGATGTTCATCGGGGCTGTGGGAGGCCTCGCCCTGATCGCCGCCGGTCTGGTCCTGTTCGTGCGCGCTCGCGATGCCGAGAGCAGACATCGGGAGCAGATCAGCCAGGTCGTCGCGTTCCAGCACGAGCTGCGCTGGCACATGAGCGAGATGGCGAGCGGTGTGGAAGCGGCCGCGGATACGAACGAGGATCCGGCTGCGGTCCAGGCCAGGAGGGTGATCGCCGACGCCCTCGATTGGTTCGAGCGCGAGCTTCCCGAGTACTTCGAGCTGTTGCGTCGTCCGACCACCCGGAACGACGCGGGGTCGGCCCATGACGGCTTCGTGCGTTACTCGAACAGCCTGGACGAGATCCTGTTGGCGCTCAGCCTGCGAGGTCGCGACGGATGAACGGAACGAGATCTCGGATCGGATGTGCCTCCACGGGTCTGAACGGCGAAGGATAGCGCGGACGATGAACGTCATCGATCGGCACTTCGCTGCGGAGAACGCTCACGATGTGGAAGGCACCCTCGCCACGTACACCGACGACATCGTCTGGGACGACATCACGCATCCCGACTCGCCGTTCCGAGGCAAGGAGAACGTCGGCGCCGTCTACTCGGGCATCATCGATGCGATCCCAGACGTGCATCTGGAGACGGTGTGGCGCGTCTCGGCCGACGACGGCAACGTGGTCGTCGACGAGTCGATCCTGACCGGCCACGTGCGCGGCTCATGGTCGGGCATCGACGGGGGAGGAGCTCCGGTCCGCGTCAGGATCCTTCACGTCTTCGAGCTCCGGGACGGCTCGATCGCACGGGAGAACGCGTGGTTCAACGCCGCCGACGTCGCCCAGCAGGTGGAAGAGTGGAAGTCGATGCAGCCGCCCGCTCCCGAGTGAGAGCCATGCGACCGATGCGTCCATCGCCCGAGGTCGAGAAGTACGTCGAGGGGATCGCGTCCGAGACGCGACGCCGCGATGCGGCGACGCTCCTCGAGTTGATGGGACACGTGACCGGCACGCAAGCCACGATGTGGGGGAGATCCATCATCCAGTTCGGGACCTACCACTACCGGTACGAGAGCGGTCGCGAGGGAGATGCGCCCGCGGCCGGCTTCGCGCCTCGGAAGGCCGCCACGACGATCTACCTGCCCGAGGGGACCGCAGCCTACGAGGAGCTCCTCGGTCGCCTGGGTGAGCACACCACCGGCGTCGGGTGCCTGTACATCAAGAACCTCGACCGGGTCGACCTCGAGGTGCTCGAGCGCGTCATCGAGTCTTCGTACCGCGCCGTGACGGCAGGAACGTTCGGGCAACGAGCCCGCGATTCGAGCACCTGACGACGGTTTCGGCGATCGCGTCGAGATCGGCGGGAGCGTTCTCCCCATCCTCGGCGTCGGGATGGAATGATCGGCTCCATGCGGGGCCTGGGGAAGCGGGGATCTTCTTCCCTGGCCACGGTCATGCTGGTGGCATGCGCGGACCAAGCGTCGCCGACGCGTGACGGGAGCACGGCTCCTGCGCGAGCCGAGATCGTCTGTCGGGCCGACGGCTCGACGGAGCTCTCCACCTCATCGGTACGGGCTCGGCCCGACGGTGTCCACTTCCTCGTCCGGAATCAGCTCGATGAGCCTGCGAGCGTGAACGGTCTGGGCGTGGACGTGAAGTCCCGGCAAGCGGTCCGACGTCTTGAGCAGCGCCCGACGATCGTCGGTGTGGTCCTGGGGCTGGCACCGGCTGCTCTCGATCGAGCTCAGTGGAACATGTGAAGAGGTCTCTCTGAGCTGGCGATTCAGGAGCGTCTGAGCCCTTGCCTGCGGTTCAAGCTCCGCAGGTCAGTCAGAGGGAAGTGCGAGAGGGGAGATTCGAACTCCCACGCCCTTCCGGGCACCGGGTCCTAAACCCGGCGCGTCTGCCAGTTCCGCCACTCTCGCGTCTGCCAGGCACCAGGCTACCGTTGGAGTAAGTGATACACGGGTCTCATGTTCATCTGGAATGATGGGGTAGCATGGCCGCCCCCCGACGATCGCTGGTCGCCTGCTTCGCCGCGCTCGCCCTGCTCGGGGCGGCGAGCTGTGGCGACTTCCCCGACGAGCCCGCGTCGGCGCACGAGCTGGCCCAGCAGCCTCCGGTCGCGCCGTCGTCGGACCCCTCGCCGTCTCCCCGAGAGTTCCTGGAGGTGGCCGAAGGTGAGGCTTCCCACACGCCGCCCCGAGAGCCCGTGCGGGCGAACGTGGCGGCGCCGAAGTCGTTGGAACGGTGGGAATGGGCCGTGCGGGCGACCGGCGACCGGCTGAACGCGTACTCGGGGCCGCGCACCTCGGCTCGGCGGCGAAGCATCGACGCGCTCAACCCGTGGGATCAGCGCATCGCGTTCCCCGTGCGCGAGGTGCGGATGCGGGGTGACACGGCCTGGTACCGAGTCCTGCTTGGTGTCGAGCCCAACGGCTCGATCGGATGGGTCAGGGGCGACGACGTGACGTTCAGCCGCATCAGGCATCGAGTCATCGTGGACCTGTCGGCCCGAGAGCTGCGCCACTTCCGCAACGGGAAGCTGCGACATCGGTTCACGGTCGGCATCGGTGCCCGGGGCACTCCCACGACGGCCGGGCGGTTCTTCGTGTGGGCGCATCTCGATCCGCGCGATGCGTCGGGCCCGTACGGCACGTACCTGCTCGGGCTCTCGGGATTCTCGAAGGTGCTCACGAACTGGCCGGGGGGTGGGCGCATGGCGATCCACGGCACCGCCGATCCGACCGATCGAGGTCGGCGCGTCTCCTACGGGTGCGCGCGCGTGTACAACCCTCAGATGAATCGCCTGCGGGGCATACCGATGGGTGCCATGGTCTGGATCCGCCGCTGACGAGCGCGCGCTAACACGGGCGGCTACGATTCGCCCGTGGCTCGGGTCGACGGCGACGAACGCACGACGCTTCGAGGTTCATTCACGATCGCGGTCGCAGGTGACTGCATCGTGACGCGGCCACTGTTGCCGATGGTCGGCGTCGACCGCCCGTTCGCCGACGTCGTGAGCCTGCTGCGCGGAGCCGACGCGGCGTTCGGCAACCTCGAGACCAGCATCGTCGACCTGGCCGACACGGCCGCGGTGCCGTCGGGCCTTCCCGACGACTGGGCCGTGCGGGCCCAGCCCGACTGTGCGCTCGATCTCAGGGCGCTCGGCTTCGACGTGTTCGGTCGCGCCAACAACCACTCCACCGATTGGGGCGCCGGAGGGCTGCTCGAGACCGGGCTCTGGCTCGACGAGGCGGCGCTCGTGCACGCCGGCTCCGGCGTGACTTCGGCGGCCGCTCGGGCTCCCAGGTACCTGGAGACCGATGCGGGCCGCCTCGGCCTGGTCTCGATGACCACCAGCCCCGCGAGCGGCCTCGCGCCCGCGCTCGACGCGTTCGGGGAGGTGCCGTCGCGGCCGGGGGTGGCCACCGTGCCGGTGCGCACGACCGTCGTCGTCACCCGCAAGGTGATGCGGTCGCTCGTGGCGATCCGCCTGGCGCATCCGGAGGGCGACGTCGCGTGGCTCACCCAGCACGTCGACGAGGAGTCGCCGCCCGACGTGCTGGAGCTGTACGGGCGGCGGTTCGAGCTCGGCGAGCAGATGGAGGTCCGCCACGAGCCCGACGAGGAAGCGCTCGCGGAGAACCTGCGCTCGATTCGGCTCGCGTCTCGCCACGCCGACGTGGTGGTGGCCGCGGCGCACTCGCACCAGGGCGACGGCCATCCCGGCGAGCCGCCTCCGTTCCTGCGGAGCTGGGCGCACGCCGCGATCGACCAAGGCGCCGACGTCGTGGCGATCAGCGGCCCGCACCGCCTCGCCCCGATCGAGCGGTACCGGGACAGACCGGTGATCTACGGCGCGGGGAACTTCCTCTGGTGCGACATGCAGGAGCCGATCCAGCGGTACTTCTACGACGAGAGCCGGTCGTTGCTGCGCGAGCGGTTCGACGATCCGGCGTCGGTGACCGACGCCGACCTGCTGGCGCTGCTGAACGAGGACTCGTTCCGCACCGAGGCCACGTTCCGCGGTGTGCTCGCGAGGATCCGACTGGGCCCCGAGGGGCTCGAGGAGCTCCGGCTGCACCCGGTCGACCTCGGCCGGAGCGAGCCGCCGACGCGGCGCGGCGTTCCCAGGATCCCCACGCCCGAGGTCGCGGGTTCGATCCTCGACGAGGTGCGCGAGATGTCAGAGGCCTTCGGCGCCGCCGTCAAGTCCGACGGCGGAACGGGGCTCGTGACGTCCGTCTGAGCGGCCCGACACGCTCCGTCAGATGCTCGGCATCTTGAAGCCCGACCTGGCGATCACGTGGTCCCTCGACTCCGCGGCCATGCGTTTCAGCGCCGGCCAGTCGACGTGCAGCAGCTCGCCGTGGCGCTTCATCACGCGACCGCCGATCAGGACCGTGTCGACGTTCCCGGTGTCCATGCCCGTCACCACCGCGGTCGTCGGGTCGTTGAGCGGCGTGACGTTCATGCGATCGGTGCGAAGCATGATGACGTCGGCCAGCTTCCCGGGCGTCAACGAACCCACCTTCGAGTCGAGCCCGTTCGCCCGCGCTCCTTCGAGCGTGGCGCAGGCGAGGACCTCCCTCGTCGTCATCGGCGTCTTGGCCTCGGCGGTCGAGATCGCCCGCTGCAGCGCGAGGACCGAGCGCATCTGGTTGAACATGTCACCGGGAACGTTCGTCTCGACGTCGACGCTCAAGCTCGGGCGCAAGCCGCGGTCGAGGAACTTCTGGATCGGGGGCATGCCGTGGCCCATCATCATCTCCACCGGTGAAGCGAGCGAGACCGTGCCGCCGGTGTCGACGATCATCTGGATCTCGGTGTCGTTCAGTGTCGTGCAGTGGATGTAGGTCGTGTCGGGGCCGAGCAGCCCGGCCTCGCCCATCTCCTGGAGCTTGGCGTCCTGCCCGTAGCTCCCGACGCCGACGTGGGTCGTGATGCGTGCCCCGGCCTCGCGGGCGAGCTTCCAATGGTCTCGCGAGACCTCGAAGTCGGTGAACTCGGGACCGGGCGCCGCGAGGGCGAGAGAGAGCATACCGTCGCCGTTCGAGAAGTGTTCGTTCGCGGCGCGCACGAACCAGCTGGGTTGGCGTTCCTCCCATCTGCCCCACCACGGGAAGCCGTAGGCGAACACGGCGCGCATGCCCGAGTCACGGAGCGCCTGGACCACGGCATCCGTGTGGGCCGGGGAGCCCTGGATGTGCGACCAGTCGAGCAGGGTCGTGATGCCGGCGTCGATCGCGCCGAGCGCCGAGATCAGGTCGCCGATGTAGGCGTCCTCGGGTCGGAACGCCGGCGCGAGCTTGTGCAGCACGAACGAGATGTAGCTCGACCGGCCCTCGAGGGGCACGTCGGTACCAATGTTGCGGAGCAGGCCTTCCCAGATGTGGCGGTGGCTGTCGACGAACCCCGGCATCACGATCATGCCGGTCGCGTCGATCACCTCGGCGTCGGGGGGTGGCTCGATGCCCGGGCGGACATCGACGATCCGGTCGCCGTCGATCAACACATCGGTCGAGGCGACGTCACCGACCTGCGGGTCCATGCTGAGTACGGTTCCCCCCGCGATCACCATCGTCCCGGTCGGGGCCACCCGGAAATCGACGTCGGGCGGGTACAGGACGGGGAGCTCTGCCTGCTTCGGCGGTCGGCTCCCGATCACGAGCCGGCGCGCGCGCTTGTAGTTCCGCTTCACGAGCTCCTTGATGTCCCCGACCTGGAACAGCACGATGCCGAGCAGCACGAGGAGACCGATGATGATCTGACCGTGCTCGGCGGCGAGCCCGAGGAACGGCAGGGCGCTGATGATGAGGGCCAGCAGCACCGATGCGACGAGCGTTCCCAAGAACGTCGCTCGGCCACCTGTGAGCGCCGCCCCGCCGAGCACCGCAGCCGTGATGCTATTGAGCGCGTAGCTGTCACCGATCTGCGCGTTCCCGATGCCGGAGCGGGCCATGACGAAGAAGGCCGCGACGGCCGCGAAGACGGCCGACAGCACGAGCGCGCGCACACGCACCCACTTCGTTCGAACGCCGTTGCGCATCGCCGAGACATCGTCGAAGCCCGTCGACCGCAGCTGCAGACCCTGGCCGGTGGCGTGCAGCCAGTAGTCCAACGCGCCGGCCGTGACGACGCAGACGAGGAAGATGATCGGGATCGGACCGATCCCGGCCCGCAGGAGCTCGGTGAGCTCACGGTTGATGACACCCCCAGGCGTCTCACGCAGCGTGAGCGAGATGCCGTTGAGGACGCTCAGGGTCGCGAGCGTCACGATGATCGACGGGATCTTCACGCCGACGGTGAGCCCGCCGTTCACGAGCCCGAGCACGATGGCGCTCATGAACACCGCGACGACCCCGATGAGGATCTGCGTCGCTGAGGCGTCGGGCCCGATCAGGAACGACGCCACCACGACCCCGAACGTCACCATCGCGCCGACCGAGAGGTCGAGGTAACCGACGAGTAGAGCATGGGTCTGGCCCATCGCAACCATGGCGAGCGGGGCGGCGAGGATCAAGATGCTCGTGACGTTCGAGGCGTTGATGAACCCGTCGAAGCGCGACGTCGTGTACCAGGCGACCGCCACGAGCAGGAGCAGCTGGAGCGCGACGGGCATCCACAGCCGGAAGCGGACGATCTTCCGCCACTTGTTCTTGTCACGCGCGTCGCGCAGCACCTTGCGGACCGCGATGCGCGCACCGTCGACCCCGGTCGATCGAGACGCGTCGCCGGGTCCAGGTGGCCGGGCATCGGGCGGCCGCGTCTCGGTGCCGGACCTCATGTGCCGCTTTCGCTCGCGGACTTCGGCATCGCGACACCAAGCGGTGACCTGCCCGACCGGGACATCCCGGGGCCGCGGACGATCGCCTCGACGATGCGCAGCTCGTCGAGTTCGTCGCCAGGGATCTCCTCGACGATGGTGCCGCGCGACATCACGAGCACCCGGTCGCACAAGCCACTCAGCTCGATCGGGTCGCTCGACTTCACGAGGATCGCGGTGCCCGCGTCGCTGCGGGACCGAAGCGCCGTGTAGATGTCGAAGCGCGACCCGACGTCGACGCCCTGGGTCGGTTCGTACGCGAGGATCACCGAGGGTTCTCGTAGGAACGCCCGCGAGACGGCCACCTTCTGTTGGTTGCCGCCCGACAGGAATCCCACGGGTTGCTCGAGCGACGGCGTGCGGATCTCGAGACGCTCGACCAGCTCACGCACCGCCGCGCGTTCCTTCCGGCGTCGGAGGAACCCCATCACGCCGAACCGCCGAAGCGACTGGATCGTCGCGTTCACCCGCACCCCCAACACGGGCATCAGCGCTTCCACCTTGCGGTCGCCCGGCAGCATCATGATGCCGGCGCGGACGGCCTCGTGGGCGGATATCAACATCAGCTCGTCGCCGACGCAGGCGACCTTGCCCGCACGCGGAGGCTGGCGACCCGCGAGGCAGTCGAAGAGCTGCGGCTGTCCGTTGCCCTCCGCTCCGGCGATCCCGACCACTTCCCCGCGTTCCAGGGTGAAGCTCACGGGACCGAACGACTGTCCCTGCAGTCCGTCCACGACGAGCGCCTCGCCACGAGCTTCCGCCCCCGGCGCGGGCTGGGGGAACGCCGCTTCGAACGCGCGCCCCACGATGAGATCGACGAGCGCATGCTCCGTCGTGGTGGCGGCGTCGAACGTCCCTTGAGCCATGCCGTCACGTAACACCGTGATGCGGTCGGCGATCTCCAGAACCTCCGGCAGACGATGGCTCACGTACACGACGCCGACACCCCGGTCGCGGCAGGCGGCGAGCGTTCGATGCAGGGCCTCGACCTCGTGTGGGCCGAGCGCCGTGGTGGGCTCGTCGAGCAGCAGGACCTTCGGGTCGGTGACGAGCGCCTTCGCGACCTCGAACAGCTGACGATCGGCGAGGGTGAGGGTTCCTGCGGGCGCGTCGGGGAAGAGCTCGATGTCCAGGTCGAAGCCTGCGAGCGCCCGGCGTGCCCAGCGCTTGCGCCGCCAGAATCGAGGGCGCTGATCGGGAGGCGCGGACAGGTACAGGTTGTTCTTGACCGGTTGGGCGAGGATCAGCGAGGTGTCCTGGTAGGCCATCGCCAGGCCGAGCTTTCGCGCCTCGGCCGGCGAGTCCCTCCGCAGCCGCCTGCCGCCGATCGTCACCGTGCCTCGGTCGGGGTCCACCGCTCCGCTCGCGATCCCGAGCAGGGTCGTCTTCCCGCTACCGTTCTCCCCGACGATCGCGTGCACCTCGCCGGCGCGGCAGTCGAAGCTCACGTCGCGCAGCGCACGCACTGCCCCGAACTGACGGGAGAGCCCCCGGAGCTCGAGCACGAGCTCCGGGGCGCTCCTCACGGCGTCGGGGACGCCGTCGATCATCCCTCTGGGTACATCGTGGCGAGCACCTCGTCCGGCACCATGCTGGTACCCGAGACGGTCTCCGTCACCCGGTTGGGGTCGCAGTTGCTGTCCGTGACCTCACGCATCACGTGCGGCACGATGATCTCCGCCGGGACCTCGTAGTCCTGCAGGGTCAGCATCGCCGCGGTGACGGCCACTCGCGACTGGAAGTTGCCGCCGGCCGAGAAGAAGATCCGATAGCTCGGCTCGTTGCGGTCCACCCAGTCGCAGAACAGCGTCTGCTCGTCGGTGCGGACCACGATGGTGATGTCCTCCACCGGCACGTCGAGCTGCTCATAGGCGTCGAGCGCCGTGTACATGCCGTCGGCGTACTCGTACGCATAGGCCGTGATGTCGGGATCGGTCGACAGCCAACCCAGCACGGTCTGCAGGGCGAAGTCGTTCACCCAGTACGTGTCCGCCGCCGGTCCGACCCGCGGGTGCGAGTCGTCGAGCGCCGGCTGGAAGCACCGCTGCCATCCTGCCGACAGCGCGTTGCCCGGGGTTCCGCCCATGATGCCCACGGGCCCGGGGGCAGCCTCGGCGTTCACGATGTCGGCGAAGCTCTCGCCGAGCGCGCACAGGTCCTCGCCGACGATGGCGGTGTAGTCCTCACCGGGGATCAGCGCGCCTTCGTCACCCGGGAGTCCCACGTACCCCGCGGAGTACGGGATGTACGGGATCCCGGCAGCTTCGGCCTCGAGGATCGCGGCGGCGATGTTCGTGCCCTGGTCCGGGTACCCGATGATGAAGTCGGCCCCCGCCTGGATCAGGAAGCGGATGTCGGCCTCGGCGACCGCCGGGTCCTCGTCCCACTGGGCGTCACGGGAGATGATCGTTCCGATCTCCGGGTACGTCAGCGCCTGTAGGATCGCCTCCATGTGGGTCACCTGACGCCAGACGTTGCCCCGGCCGCCGTCGGCGACGCCCATGATCAGCTCGCCTCCGCTGCCGGTGTCGCATTCGACGCTGTTCCAGCATTCCATCGCCGTGTCGATCGTGGCCTGGTCGAGGTCCTGGTCGGCCCGTGCGATCGCAGCGAGCACGATGTCGGGCACGTCCTCCACGGGCCCGAGCGCCTTCTCCACCAACGCCGGGTCGGCGTCGACGCTCTCTCCGTACTCGGAGAGCTCCGTCCCGGCGGCCGACGCTTCGGCGTCGCCGGTCGGCTCAGCGGTGCCGCCGCCGTCGTCGCCGCCGCATGCGGCGAAGACCAACGCCAGCACCGCGACGACGCCGATGATCCTGATCCGATGCATATCCCACCTCCTGTTCGATCCCAGTCCCGAGCCTCTCCCGGCCGGTCTCCGACGCATCCGCGCCTCCCTCTTCATCCGCTCCCCCCATCCGTCGCGCCGACGACGCTCGTCTCGCCGTCGCCTCTGCGTTCCCGCAGCACCTGCTCGACGCCGCGGATGATCCGGTCTCCCGAGACCAACATCCCTCCCACGATCACCAGCCCGAAGACGACGAACTGCAGGGCCGTCGACAGGCCCATGACCCGCATCATCTGATTCAGCCCTGCGAGGAAGAAGGCTCCCGCCCAGGTCGAGAGGGGGCTCGCGAGGCCGCCGGTGAGCGAGGCGCCACCGATCACCACCGCGGCGATCGGTCCCAGCAGGTACGGCACCCCGAGGCTGATGCTCGGTGTCTTCAGGAAGGCGGCGAGCAGGATCGCGGCCACGCCGTAGCACAGCGCGGCGACGACGTAGGCCGCCACCTGGTTGAGGTTCACGCGCAATCCGGCGATGTGGCTCGCGACCGGATTGGCGCCGACCACCTGGAACCGTCGTCCCGGCGTCGTGAACCGGAAGATCACGATCAGCACGAGCGTGAGCACCACCCCCACCCAGAACGTTCGCGTCACGCCGAGGAACCGGGACGATGCCCACTCGGACAGACCCGTGGGAACCGGCGTCTGGATCGCCACGCTGGTGTAGTAGCGAAGGGCGATGCCGTTCACGATCTGCCCGACCGCGAGCGTGACGATGAGCGCGTTGAGGCCGAGGCCGCCGATCAGGATCCCGTTCACCAGTCCGACGAGGGCGACGGCGAGCAGGGCCACCCCGATCGCTGCCCAGACGCGGTCGTCGGAGGCGTCGCCGACGCCGACCACGAGCACCGCCCCGAGCGTGATGCTTCCCGGCACGCTGAGGTCGATGCCTCCGGTCATGATCACGAGCATCTGGCCGAGCGCGGCGATCGCCAGGAAGGTCCCGAACGGCGCGATCGCGCGCAGCGACGGCGCCCGTAGCGCCGCCGGAGCCCAGATCGCCGCCACCACGATCAACAGCACGATCGCGATGTACACGGGCAGGTAGCGGGACGCGACGACGAACGACGTGAGGGACGACGACGGCGCTCGCCGGGTCGCGGTGGCCGTGCTCATCGTCTCGATCCGGACGAACTCGCCAGCCCAGAGGCCGTCGCGACCCGTTCGCGCGCCAGCAGCGCGATCGCCCGAACCTCGTCGACGTCGGCCTCGAGCGTGCCGTCGGCGACGATCGTCCGGCCACCGACGACCACTCGATCGATGTTCGAGGTGTCCATTCCCCAGACGACGGCGCCGATCGGGTCGTTGACCGGCCAGATGTTGGGGCGATCGGTTCGCAGCACGATCACGTCGGCCGCCATGCCCGGTTCCAAGGATCCGGTGACTCCACCGAGGCCGGCGACCCGGGCCCCCTCCACCGTCGCGGCACGGACCACGTCGCGGGTGCTCATCAGTCGCGGCAGCGAGCCCTTGCCGCGGAGCTTGCGGTCGAAGACCGTCGCGTGCTGGAGCGAGATCGTCTGCCGCATCTGCGCGAACATGTCGCCCGGCGCGAGGCGTTCGAGGTCGATCCCGAGCCCGGGCCGCACGTCGTGATCCATCAGCTCCTGGATCGGAGGAGCGCCGAGCCCGGTCGCCATCTCGCTCGAGGGCGACAACGAGACACCGGCGCCGGACGACGCGATCGCCTCGACATCGGCAGCGTCGATCGCCGATCGGTGGATCATCGTGACGTCGTCGCCGAGGAGCCCCAGGGATGCGAGCTCGCGGACCCAGCCCGGACCGGGTGCTCCCTCGGCCGCGTGCACGTGAACGCGCAGGCCCATCGCCCTCGCGAGCGCCCAGTCTTCGGCGACCTGGTCCGGCTCGGTTCGCACCGATCCGAATGCGACCGTGGTCGTCTCGCCCGCTCGCTCGGCGAGCCAGACGAGCCGCTCCCGGCCTGACCACCCCGGCCCGGCGAGGACGAGCACCGTGCGCAGGCCGCTGTCGTCGTGGGCGCGCACGAGGGCGTCCGCCCCGTCGTCGTCGAGCGAGAGTTCGCACCAGTCGACGACGGTCGTGATGCCGGCCTCGGCGGCGCCGAGCAGGCCGACGAGTGTGCCGGCGTACACGTCATCCACCCCGTAGTGGCTGGCGACGCCGGCGGACCCCGATCCCTCGCCGCTCTCGCCGAGGTTGCGGAACAAGGAGGTCCAGGCGTGGCGGTGGGTGTCGACGAACCCCGGCATGACGATCGTGTCGGTGGCGTCGACCACCTCGGCATCGCGGGCGTGGATCGAGCGGCCGACCTCGGCGATCTCGGCACCGTCGATCAACACGTCGCCCTCGGTCAGGTTGGACGCCTTGGCGCCCATCGTGAGGACGCACCCGCCCCGGAGGAGGAGCCTCGACGTCACGCACCACCTCCCGCGTCCACGCTCTTGTGCACCGTCTCGTAGATCCGGTCCGCCGACGGCAGCGCGAGGTCTTCGAGCGACGCCGCTGCCGGCAAGGGCACGTGCGGGGTGGTGATGCGGACGCTCGGGCCGTCGAGGGACCAGAAGCCCTCGTCGGCGACGATCGAGACGAGCTCGGCGCCCCAGCCGCAGAGCCGAGGATTCTCCTCGACGGTGAACAGGCGACCGGTCTTCTCCACCGAGCCGAGCAGGGTGCGTGCGTCGAGCGGCACCAGCGAGCGGACGTCGATCACCTCGGCCGAGATGCCGTCATGGCTCAGCCGCTCGGCGGCTTCGAGGGCGCGCGGCACCATGGCAGCGAGCGCCACGATCGTGGCGTCATCGCCCTCCTTCAAGACCCTCGACGTGCCCAGCTCGTCGACGATCTCGCCGTCGGGGATCTCGG
This sequence comes from Actinomycetota bacterium, assembly GCA_035711865.1. Lineage (GTDB taxonomy): Bacteria > Actinomycetota > UBA4738 > UBA4738 > HRBIN12 > JAOUEA01. The sequence continues at coordinate 12,345 of DASTBT010000153.1, read as the reverse complement.
CCTTCGCGCCCATCAGCGCCTTGTGCTCGAAGAAGACGACCGGATCGGGATCGCGGATCGCGGCCGCCATCAACCCGATCATGTCGACCGGGGTGGACGGCGCGACCACCTTGAGGCCGGGGATCATCATCGCCCAGTTCTCCACGCTCTGGGAGTGCTGGGCCCCGAACCGGACGCCTCCGCCGTTCGCGGTCCTGATCACGAGCGGGAAGCTCACCTGACCGTTCGTCATGTACCGGCTCTTCGCGATCTCGTTCGCGACGATGTCCCAGCAGACCGCCAGGAAGTCGGAGAACATGATCTCCGCGATCACCGGCACGCCGGTCATCGCCGCCCCCATCGCGGCGCCGAGGATCGCCTGCTCGGAGATGGGGGTGTCGCGGACCCGGTCGGGGCCGAACTCGTCGACGAGCCCGACCGTGGTCTTGAAGACGCCGCCGGCCGCCGCGATGTCCTCGCCCAGCATCACGAGAGAGGGGTCGCGTCGCATCTCCTGGGCGATGCCGTACGCGACCGCCTCGCGGTAGCTCAGTTCCGCCATCGTGAACCTCCGTCGGCATAGACCTCCGTCAGCAGCGAGCCCTCTCCCGGCTCGGCGCCCGACTTCGCGAACTCGGTCGCCTCGTCGATCTGCCGCTCGACCTCCTCTTCGATCGCCTCGAGGCGTTGCTCGTCGACGCCGATCGAGAGCAGGCGGGCGAGGTAGTGGGGGATCGGGTCGCGTTCGGCCCAGGCGCCGACCTCCTCGGGCGGGCGATACTTGCCTGGATCGGCCCTCGAGTGCCCGCCGGAGCGGTACGTGATCGCCTCGATCAGCGACGGGCCTCCGCCCCTCCGGGCGGTGTCGAGCGCCGTTCTCGCCGCGAGGTACACGGCGTCGGGATCGTTGCCGTCGATCAGGATCGGCTCGAGGCCGTAGGCCGGGGCCCGATCCGCCGCGGGATGTTCGACCGCCGTCACGAAGTCGATCGGCGTGTATTCCATGTAGAGGTTGTTCTCGCAGACGAAGACCGTAGGCAGGTTCCAGACCTTCGCCATGTTCAGCGCCTCGTGGAACGCCCCGATGTTCGTCGTGCCGTCGCCGAAGAATGCGACCGCCACCTGATCGGTGCCGCGCATCTGGGCCGACCATGCCGCGCCGTTCGCGGTGCACAGGTGTGCGCCGATGATCGCGTAGGAGCCCATCATGCCCTTCGACGCGTCGGTGAGATGCATCGAGCCGCCCTTGCCGCCGAGGATGCCGTTCTCTCTGCCCAGCAACTCCGCCATGGCCGCGCCCGGATCCATGCCGCGAGCGAGGGAGTGTGCGTGGCCTCGGTAGGTGGCGAAGGAGTAGTCGTGCGGCTGCATCGCGGCGCCGAACCCGGCCGCGACCGCTTCCTGCCCGAGCGAGAGGTGCGTCGTGCCCTTCACCAGGTTCTGCAGGAAGAGGTCGTGGGCACGCTTGCCGAACCCCCGCAACAGATGCAGCGATCGGTACATGCCGAGGCGCACGTCGAGGTCGATCGGGGCGTCGGCCAGCGCATGGTCGATCGGCTCGGGCAGCCGTGGCTCTCGCAGCGCGTAGTCGGTCCGTGGATCAGTACTCATTGGCGACCATCAACTCCTCGCAGGGGAACAGCGTGATGACCTTGCAGCCGTCGGCCGTGACCACGACCTCCTCTTCGATGCGCGCCGCGGAGCGACCGTCGGCGGCGGGGGCGTAGGTCTCGAGGGCGAAGAGCATGCCCTCCTCGATCTCGACCGGGGTCTCGAGCGAGTTCAGACGGCTGATGATCGGGCGTTCGTGGAGACCGACGCCGACGCCGTGGCCGAACTGCAACCCGAACGCGTCCATCTCGTCGACGAAGCCGAACTCCTCCGCCCGCGGCCACACCTTCGCGATCTGGTCCGTCGTCGCCCCGGGCTTCACGAGATCGATCGCCGCATCCATCCACTCGCGCGAGCGCGCGAACGCGTCGCGCTGGGCCTGGGTCGCCCGGCCGACGACGAACGTGCGGTAGTAGCAGGTCCGGTAGCCGTTGAAGACGTGGATGATGTCGAAGTACGCCTGGTCCCCGGGCCGGATGATCCGATCGCTGAAGACGTGGGGGTGGGGGCTGCAGCGCTCCCCGGCGATGGAGTTGATCGCCTCGACGAACTCCGAACCCATCTCGAAGAGCCGCGCGTGAGCGAGCCCGACGACATCGGACTCACGAACCCCGGGCTTCAGCATCTCGAAGATGTCCTGATACACGCCGTCGACCATCGCGCACGCCTGCGTCAGCAGCACGACCTCGTCGGGGCTCTTGATCTCGCGGGCGCGCATCATCGCCTGCTGCCCGTCGACGACGCGCAGGTCCGCATCCTGCAGGGCCAGCAGCACGGCGGTCTCCGCGAGATCGACCCCCAGCCTCTCCTCGGCGACCTCGTCGTCCTCGAGCGCCGCCTTGATCTCGCGAACCGCGCGCGCGTGCAGGCCCGTCTCCGGGCCGATCGCGCCCTGCAGCCCGGTGTTCCCCCCGATCGAGTTCTCGCTGTCGTACAGGTGGGGGAGCTGCAGCCGGTGTGCCTTCGCAGCGGAGCCGAAATCCCAGATCCGCGGCCGGCCGTTGCGGGTCACGAGCGCCCAGCGCTCGCCCTTGTTGAAGGCCCAATAGCCGATCTGGGTCGCGGTCGCGTACCGGATGTTCGACGTCTCGAACAGGAGCAGGGCGCCCAGGTCGGATCGCTCGAGCATCCCCTTGACCCGGTCGAGCCGGTAGCGTCGGAGGCGCTCGAAATCGACGCGGTCCTCCCAATCGACCCCCATGACACCCGGTGCCGGACTGGTCGCGACCGGAAACTCGTTCATCTCGTGCTCCTTGCGGGTCTCGTGTCTGTGGGCGGTGTCTCCTCGGCGAGGGCGTTCGCGAGGTAGGACCAGTCACGTGTGAAGCGGTACGAGTGTCGAGGTGGCGGCTGCGGCGCCTGGGTCTCCAACCATCGGACGCGTCCATCGCCGATGTTGCGGAACTCGTGGACGCACCCGACTCCGGCCCATGCGACGTCGCCCGGCCCGAGCCGGTAGGTGGTGCCGTCGAACCCCGCTTCCACCTCGCCCTCGAGGATCAGATATGCCTCCTCGAGCGGGTGGTCGTGGGCGCCGGCGAACCCGCCGGGCTCGTACTGGACCATGAACATCGTCGACAGATCGGCTCCGAGATCGGAGTCGACCATCATCTTCACGCTGATGCCGCTGTACACCAGCAGGGCGGTGCGCATGCTGGCGCTCAGCGCCAAGCGGTCCTGCGTCTGCAGGGCAGGGTCCATCGAGTCGGCGTCGATGTGTCCGAACCAACGGTTGCGGGGATCCCGCACGTCGATCCGGTGCGAGGACGCGACGTCGAACGCGCCGGGGAACTGGGTGTCGAAGTCGAACCGCTCGCGGGGGAGCGGCGCCTTCATCTCCGCGATCTCGACGTCGGCGCCCGACGTGTTGCGGAACGCGTGGGTCATGCCGACCGGTATGAGCCCGTAGTCGCCGGCCGTCAGCTCGTAGCTCCCCTCGGTCGTATCGACCGTGAGCGAACCCTCTGCCACGAAGATCGATTCCTCGAACGAATGCACATGCGCGTCGACGTGTCCGCCCGCCTCGATCCGAGCGACGCGGAAGCCCATCTGCACCGACCCGGCCGCCTCGTCCACCACCGCGTCGGCGCGATATCCGCTGCTTCGACCCTCGAACTCGCGAGGGATGCGGGACGCGAGGTCGGACTTCAAGCTGACGATGTGGCCCATCACCGCTCGCCTTCGCCGAGGGAAGCGGCGATGCGCAGGATCATCGACGCCGTTGTACGCGTGGGTCTCACCGTTCAGCGACACTACACACCTCTCGCGGCGTTGGCTAGGCAATAGTGGGCGGAGCGCTCAGCGGCGCTGCACACCATGGATCGCATCTAGTAGTGTCGCCGTACGGTCGAGCGAGGAGACCTTGTGGACGCGGGTTGGACGTCGACGTGATGCGAGAGGCACCGAGCCAGGAAGACCCGGAGGCGCTCGACGGCATCGGTCATCGTCTCCGAGAGGAGCGGGTCAAGGCGGGCATCAGCCAGCGGGAGCTGGCCCGCAGGCTCGGACTCTCGGCCAGCCTGATCTCCCAGCTGGAGAGCGGGCAGTCCAGGCCTTCGGTCGGCACGCTGTATTCGATCGTCACGGAGCTGGGCGTCTCGCTCGATCGAGTCATCAGGGGTGACGACTTCCCCGAGCCGGCCGACGTCGACCCGACGGCCCTCGGTGACGGCGCTCCGGTGGTGCACCCGGTGGACCGGGCGGCGATCGACCTCGACTCGGGTGTGCGCTGGGAGGAGCTGGCCGCTCACAGGGAAGATGGCATCGACTTCCTCAAGGCCATCTACGAGGTGGGGGGAGCGTCGACGTCGGATCGATCGCTGATGCGTCACCACGGCCGGGAGTACGGCTACGTGATGCAGGGTGTCCTCGGCATCCAGATCGGGTTCCAGGAGCACGAGCTGCACCCCGGTGACTCCATCGCCTTCGATTCGACGATCCCGCACCGGCTGTTCAACAAGGGAGACGTGCCCGTCGAGGCCATCTGGTTCGTCGTGGGGCGCGAGGCCGACAGGCGGGCTTCCGAGGAGTGAGCCCGGGTCCGTCGGCGACAGCGGAGGGAGGAAGGAGGAGTCGATGGCGGACAGGATCCTGCTGCGCGGGGGGCACGTGCTGACGGTGGACCCGCAGCTCGGCGACATCGACGGAGGCGACGTCCTGATCGAGGGAGACACGATCGCCGAGGTCGGAATGGACATCTCGGCGGAGGCCGAGGTGATCGACTGCACCGGCTGCATCGTGATCCCGGGCTTCGTCGACACCCACCGGCATACGTGGGAGACGGCGATCCGCAGCTGCGCGCCGAACGCCACCCTCGACGACTACTTCGTCGAGGTGCTCGACAGCTTCGCACCGCTCTACCGACCTGAAGATGTCTACGCGAGCGACCTGGCCGGCGCCCTGGAGTGCGTCAACGCGGGCATCACCACCCTGGTCGACTGGTCGCACATCAACAACACGCCCGACCACCCCGACGCCGCGATCCAGGGCCTCCGAGAGGCCGGGATCCGAGCCGTCTACGCCTATGGCAGCGCGAACACCTCGCTCGCCGACTACTGGTTCAACAGCTCGATCGCGATCCCTCGCGACGACGTCGAACGGATCAGGAGCACGTACTTCTCATCGGACGACGGCCTCCTGACGATGGGTCTGGCCACGCGTGGACCTGGGTTCTGCCAGGACCAGGTCGTGCGCGACGAGTGGGCCATGGCTCGTGACCTCGGCATCCCGATCACCGTGCACATCGCGATGGGCAAGCTCGCCGGCAAGTGGGGCATGGTGAACCAGCTGCACGGCCTGGGGCTGCTCGGACCCGACACGACCTACGTTCACTGCTGCTACTTCAGCGACGAAGAATGGGACCTCGTGGCGAAGAGCCGAGGCACGATCTCGATCGCCCCGCAGGTGGAGATGCAGATGGGCCATGGCTGGCCCCCGATCATGAAGGCTCGCGCGCACGGGCTCCGTCCGAGCTTGTCCATCGACGTCGTGACCACCGTGCCCGGCGACATGTTCACCGAGATGCGGTGCGCGTTCAGCGAGGAGCGCTGGAAGTCGAACGATTCGGTCTGGGAGAGCGAGGAGCCGCTGCCGTCCGACGCCCTCACCGCGCGCGACGTGCTGACGATGGCCACGCTCGACGGCGCCCACGTCGCCGGTTTGGAGGACGAGGTCGGTTCCCTGACTCCGGGCAAGCAGGCCGACGTCGTCGTGATCGACGGCAAGGCTCCGGGCACGGCGCCGGTGATCGATCCCGTCGCGACGGTCGTATTGGCGGCGGACACGGCCAACGTCGACACCGTGATCATCGGAGGTGCTGTCCAGAAGCGGAACGGGGCGCTGTCCGCGGACTGGGATGCCGCCCGCTCGAACGTGCAGGCATCGAGCGACCGCCTGCGAGACGAGCTCGCGAAGCGGAAGGGTGAGGAGTAACCAGATGGATCGACCAACCGTCCTGGTCGTCGGCGGCACGTCCGGTCTCGGCAGGGATCTCGCGAGGCACTACACGGAGCTCGGTCGTCACGTCACGATCACGGGCCGTGACCTCGATCGAGCCCGAGCCGCCGCCGCCGAGCTCGGCGACACGGTCGGCGCCGCGGCCTTCGATCTCGCCGATCCCGCGACGATCGCCCCGGCGTTGAGCGAGGTGGGCGCGGTGGACCGACTCGCGCTGGTGGCTCTCGAGCGCGACGTCAACGACGTCCGTCACTACGACGTCGCGGCCGCGCTGCGTCTCGTGACGTTGAAACTCGTCGGCTACACCGAGGTCGTGCACGCGCTCACGGATCGCCTCGCCGACGACGCCTCGGTCCTCGTGTACGGAGGGTTGGCGAAGATGCGCCCCTACCCGGGGTCCACGACCGTGACGACGGTCAACGCCGGCGTCGACGGGATCGTCCGGGCGCTCGTCACCGAGCTCGCACCCGTCCGCATCAACGCGATCCATCCCGGCATCGTGGCCGACAGCCCCTTCTGGGAGTCGAAGGACGAGGCTCTGGAAGCGGTGCTGACCCGGACGCCCTCGGGCCGGCTCGTGCAGATGCGCGACATCAGCGAGGCGGCGACGATGCTCCTGGAGAACCCGTCGATCAACGGCACCGAGCTCCGCGTCGACGGGGGATGGTCCCTCCCGTGAGCCTCGACGTCGCCGTCCTGGGCACCGGCCGCATGGGCGGCGCGATGGCCGGCACGCTCCGGCGTGCCGGGTTCCCGGTTCGCCTGTGGAACCGCACCGGTTCCACGGCCGAGGAGGTCGCCGAGCCGATCGGCGCCGAGGTCGCGGGCACCGCTCGAGCGGCCGTGGCCGACGCCGACGTCGTGGTCAGCAGCCTGGCCGACGACGAGGCCGTGATGGCCGCCTACCTCGGTCCCGAGGGTGCCGTCGAGGGGCTGCGCGAGGGTCAGGTCGTGCTGGAGATGAGCACCGTGGCGCCCAGCACCATCACCCGGCTCGGTGACGATGTTGGGCGCACGGGAGCGACGCTCCTCGACGCCCCGGTGTCGGGCAGCGTTTCGGTCGTCGAGCAGGGCGCCCTCACGATCATGGTCGGCGGCGACGAGACGGCGCAGGCGAGGGCCCAACCCGTGCTCGACGCCTTGGGGCAGCGGGTCGTCCACGTCGGCCCCCTCGGCACCGGCGCGACGATGAAGCTGGCGGTCAACGCGCTGATCCACGCGATCGACGTCGGCGTGTCCGAGGCGCTGGTCCTGGCCGAGAAGGCCGGCGTCGAGCGGTCGGTGGCCTACGAGATCTTCGCGTCCGGAGCGGCGGCCGCGCCGTTCGTGCTGTACAAGCGCGAGGCGTTCGAGCACCCGAACGAGACGCATCCGGCGTTCCTCATGGACCTGATGGCCAAGGACCTCGACCTGATCCTCGAGCTGGCCGACGAGGTCGGCGCGCCGATGGACCAGGCGAGGCAGAACCGCGCGACGGTGGGGGAGGCGCTCGAGTCGGGGTTCAGCGGCCGTGACCTCAGCGCCGTCGCGGAGTTCCTCCGGACCCGCTCCTGATGGCGGCCTCCCGCCGGTCCGGCGCCTCGCCTCAGCTCTCGTCCATCAGCCGAACGAGCTTCGTCGTCGTGTTCCAGTTCCGGATCGTCACGCTCGGATAGATCGGCGACGCGGCGATCGTGTTCAGACGGCTCCGCGTGGCCTTGGCCGCGACCCTCGAGAAGTACAGGGCGCGGGGGCCCTCGTGCGCGGCGTCCACGGACGGGTTCGTGGCGACGTGGGGCATCGCGGCCTTCGCGGTGAGTGGCTCCTTCAGGAAGATCACGTCGTACCGATACGACTTCGCGTCCGACCCGAAGCCCGGAGGTGCGCCGGCGACGATCGCGCGCATCTGGACCCGCGTGCGGACGACGACGGTCGGCACGTACGCGAACGCCTCGGCGAGCATCTCCTCGATCCGGTGCGTGAGCTCGACGGTGCGGGTGCGCGGCGCCGTGAAGATCACGTTCCCGCTCTGGATGTAGGTGCGGACGTCCTCGTAGCCGTCCGCCTCGAAGGCCGCTTTGAGCGGGGGCATCCTGATCAGGTTGTTCCCGCCGACGTTGATCCCCCGGAGGAGGGCGACGTAGGTGGTCACGGAAGCTGTATACCAGCGGATATCGGGACCACGTCGCCAACCTGATCTTAGCCTCGTGGGCCCCGCGGGGATTCGAACCCCGAACCTGCGGATCTAAAGTCCGTTGCCACCTGCGGGGCATCGCCACGTGCCGAAGGCGGCACGGGTCGACGCGACACCGCGGACGGCCTTCGCGGGGACCGTGATGGGGGCGAGCAGCAGGCGGCAATGCCCACTGTCGGTCGGTCAGTCCATTCATCGCCTCGACGTCTGGCACCGTTGCCCAGACATGCGTCGCTTCGTCGTATCGTGTCGCCCGCCATCGTCGAGATGGGGACGGACGCGCTGGACCGTGTGACGTCGATGATCACGGCTCCGGGCGCAGGCCGATGCTCGGCGGCGACCCTTCGACGGACGGTCTGGCAGGTCAGTGAACCTTTGCTAGTCAACGCGCGAGTGACCTTCCGAATCGTCGACGCGGTCGACGCCCGATCCGATCGGAGGGAGCGATGGCGGTGAAGCCGGAACGATGGCGTGTGCTCGTGTTGGCGGTGCTGGTGGTGAGCGCGTCAAGCTGTGCTAGTCCAGCAGACCGGGCGGAGGGGAAGGTTCCCGGCCCGAGCGGCCGGATCCTCTACGTCGTCGACACGGCCTTCTGCGACGACTGTCGTCTCACCTCGATCGACCCCGACGGCTCGGATTCCCTCGAGTATCCCGACCTGTCGATCGGGAGATGGTCGCCCGACGGGACGAGGATCGCCGCGATCGTGGTCAGGGCGGACGGTCGGATCGGGACCGACCTCGTCGAAGCCGATGGCTCGAACGTCACCCCCGTCGACGTAGCGAGTGCGACCCTGAACGTCGCCTGCTTCGCCTGGGCCCCCGACGGTGACTCGCTCCTGTGCGAGGGCTGGGACGACGTCCATCCGGACCGTCTGCCGGGGCTGTTCTCCGTCGACGTGACCACGAGCGATGTCACCCGGGTCACCTCGAACCGCCTCGGCGGGCACGACATCCCCGCCGACTACTCGCCGGACGGGACCCAGATCCTCCTCGCTCGCGAAGATCCACGAAGGCGGCAACGACCGATGTCGCTGTTCGTCGCCGATCACGACGGGGCGGACGCGACCCGTATCACCCCCTGGTCGTCCGACGCCTCGGGGAGCTGGAGTCCGGACGGGTCGCGGATCGTGTTCGCGCAGCGGGGCGCCCTCCGCACGATCACGCCTGACGGCACGCGACCCAGCACGATCCGCGTCGACGTCGGCGACGGAGACGCCTTCGCGTACGGGCCCGGATGGTCACCCGACGGCACGCGGATCGTCTTCTCGCTCCTCCTCGAACGGACGGGGCAGGTGGATCTGTTCACCGTCGCGGCCGACGGCACCGATCTCGTCCAGCTGACCGACTCCCCGGAGCCCGACGAGTCGGCCGACTGGGGACCGGCTCCGCCGGTCACCCCCTGATGAGGGCGCACCGCCCCGGCCACCGCGGCCTGCTCCCCGGTGGCCGGGGCGCCCTCGACTGAACCTAGCGGGGGTCTGGCGCGAGTCACCCTCGGCGGGCGAAGATGACCCGCTCTCGGTCGGTGCCCGAGGCGAGGAGCAGGCTCGTGCGGGAGGGTTCGGACCCCGTCGTCGTCCCTGAGCGGGCGTCGTTCGAGGACTTCTATCGGAAGGACTACCAGGCGGTGGTCGGCCTCGCGTACGCGCTTTCGGGAAGCCGGTGGCTCGCCGAGGACCTGGCCCAAGAGGCCTTCCTCGCCGCTCACCGGAACTGGCCGCGCGTCTCTGCGTACGACCAGCCCGGCGCGTGGGTGCGCCGCGTCGTCGCGAACCTCTCGGTCTCCGCCTTCCGTCGACGCATGGTCGAGGGGAAGGCCCTCGTGCGGCTCGGCGTCGGCGACAGGCGCGGCCTTCCTGAGCTGCTCCCCGAAGACGTCGAGTTCTGGGACGCCGTCCGGTCGTTGCCTCGGCGCCAATCGCAAGTCGTGGCGCTCCACTACCTCGAGGATCTCCCCGTGGCCGACGTCGCGACGATCCTGGACATGGCGCCGGGCACCGTGAAGAAGCACCTGTTCGACGGGCGCCGAGCGCTCGCCCGGCGACTGCGCACCGGGGAGGACGAGACATGAACCTCGACGAGCGAGGCCGGCGGGCGGCGGCGGGCATCCGCCGCGCCGTGGGGGAGCCGGGGGCCGTGTGGGATGCAGATGCGGATCCGCTCGGGCGGTTCGACCGGGCTCGTCGGGCTCGTGCCCGCCGCCAACGCGTGGCGAGCGGCGTCGTGGCGTTGGCCGTCGCCAGCCTTGCAGCCGTCCTCCTCTTCTCGAGCTTCTTCCCGAGGGGCGAGCGGAGCCCGGCGAACGGAGCGCTTCCGCCCGGGACCATCCTGTACGGGGAGTGGGACCAACGGACGTCGGTGGCCCACTGGTACACGATCGCGACGGACGGCTCGAACCGAACAGACCTCGGCATCGACGCTTCCTGCGCCGTGTGGTTCCCCGACGGGGGCCGGATTCTCGTCACGAACGACGCCAGGTTCACCGCGACGAGCCCGCTCCGGCCGGCGGTGATCGACCCCGACGGCTCGAACCGCCGCCCCCTCGACGCGGTCGATGACCCGGACCTGAACCTGGGCTGCGGCGACGTGTCGCCGGACGGGAGGAGGATCGTGCTCGAGGGCTTCGGTCACCAGGACAACCGGCGGAACGGGATCTACACGGTGCGCGCGACCGATGGAGGTGACCTGGTTCGGCTCACGACCGGGTTCGACGGACCGCCTTCGTACTCGCCCGAGGGGTCGCAGGTGGTCTTCATGCGCACGAGGCCCGGCATCCAGCCCGATGGAGCCGGCGCGCTGTTCGTCGTGGACGCCGACGGCGGGCGTCCCGTTCGCATCACGCCCTGGGGGGCGTCGTTCATTGACAACGCGTGGTCGCCGGACGGCGAATGGATCGTCTTCCAGCGGCCGTACGGACAGCTCTTCCTCGTACATCCCGACGGCAGCGACCTGCATCGCATGCCGCTCGAGCTGCCGCAGGGGGCCGGGGCCAGGACGGCCTCGTGGTCGCCCGACGGGCAATGGATCGTGTTCTCGATGCAGCGGGCTCGCGGGGCGACGATCTGGGCCGTCCGGCCGGACGGCTCCGGTCTCCGGCCGGTGACCACATCGCGCGGTGCGGACGTCATCTCGCCCTCTTGGGCGAACCGATGAGGGCTGGTGGGCCCCCGGGGATTCGAACCCCGAACCTGCGGATTAAGAGTCCGTTGCTCTGCCGGATTGAGCTAGAGGCCCGCCCGAGGATACCGAAGCCTTCGCGCGGCTGTCCGCGGCGCTCGGTCGGCGTGCACGAACATGGTGCTGGGACTTCCTCGGGGGCGATGGGCAGGTCAGGTCGGGTCGGAAGGAGCTTCCTCCGGCTCACCCTCGTGCAGGGCGTATTCGATCGTCACGGCCTTGATCGCGGCGGCCACGGGCAGCGCCAGGAGCACGCCGAAGACGCCGCCGATGCTGGCGCCGACGATCGTCGCGAGCATCACCGCGGCGGGGGAGAGGTCCACGCTGTTCTTCATGATCCGCGGGCCCACGAGGTAGTCGCGCACCTGTTGCCAGATCACGAAGAAGAGCAGCACGATCAACGCCTTCCCCGGGGAGTCGGCCAACGCGATCAACACCGCCGGCGCTCCTCCGATGTAGGCGCCGACGATCGGGATCAGGCTCGCGAAGCCGGCCCAGGCCGCGAGCGGGAACCAGAAGCCGACGCCCAGCGCGATGAGTGCGACCGCCGTGACCAGGGCGGAGAGGCCGGCTTGGATGAACGACCCCGAGACGTACCCGCCGATGCGAGCGGTGATCGTGGTCACGACGCGCTCGAGGCGAACCTGGTCGGACACCGGCGCGCGGCGCACCAGGGTTCGCCTGGCCGCCGGGTAGCTCAACACGAAGTAGATCGTGAGGATCGCGACGGTGAGCAGGCGGAAGAGCATGCTCGTGATGCGGCTCGTGACGCCGAGGATCGATCCGAACGATCTCGCGACGCGGGAGGGTGCGTCGGCGACGATGTCCTGCAGATGCGTCTTCACGTCGGCGTTGCGCACGGCCTCGCCGATCCAGTCGTCACGGGCCGCGAGATCGTCGATCAGACCGGGCAGGTCCCGAGCGAACGTGCGCACCTGGTCGACGAACTC
>DASTBT010000152.1:0-14882 GCA_035711865.1 Actinomycetota bacterium | reverse complement strand
AGAGATCGTGACCCGAACGCTGGCCGAGGCGGCCGCCGAGGCCGCCGGATGCACGAGGTGCCGGCTCGCACAGGGTCGCACGCAGGTCGTCTACGGAACCGGCGACCCCGACGCCGACCTGATGTTCATCGGGGAGGGGCCGGGGTTCCACGAGGACAAGCAGGGGAAGCCGTTCGTCGGCGCGGCGGGCCAGCTCCTGAACCGCATGCTCGGCGAGATCGGGCTCACCCGAGAGCAGGTGTACATCGGGAACATCGTGAAGTGCCGGCCCCCGGGGAACCGCGATCCCCAGCCCGACGAGATCGAGTCGTGCACGCCGTGGCTCGTCGAGCAGATCTCGCTGATCCAGCCTTCGGTGATCGTGACGCTGGGGAACTTCGCGACGAGGTTCGTGTTGCAGACGCAGACCGGCATCACGCGGCTGCGTGGCAGGGTGCACGCGTGGCATGGGCGCACGGTCGTTCCGACGTTCCACCCGGCGGCGATCCTGCACGGGGGCGGCGAGGGGTCGCGTCAGTTCGAGCTGCTGCTCGAGGACTTCCGGCTCGTCCGGCGCGCGCTCGACGAGTCGACCCCGGCAGCGGGACCGGACGTGAACGCGACCGAGGCGACCGAGGACGTGCCCGACGTGGACCAGCTGGAGCTCTTCTGACGATGCGGGTCGAGGTCCGCACGTCGGCGGCGGAGGAGACACGCGAGCTGGGAGAGGCGATCGCCGCGCTGCTCCGCCCCCGAGACGCCCTGATCCTCACCGGCGAGCTCGGCGCCGGGAAGACGACGTTCGCGCAGGGGGTCGCGCGCGGGCTGGGCATCGAGGAGAACATCTCGTCGCCCACGTTCACCCTCGTCAAGGAGTACACCGGGATCCTCGACCTGGCCCACGTCGACGTCTACCGGCTCGATCGCATGCAGGACGTGGTCGACCTGGGGCTCGAGGAGCTCGGCCACGGAGACGCGCTGCTGCTCGTGGAGTGGGGAGACACCGTCGAGGAGCTCCTGCCCGAGGAACGGCTCCGGGTGGAGCTCACGACCGGTCCCGGCCAGGAGGACGACGCTCGCACGATCGTCGTTACCGCGGTCGGCGAAGGCTGGGCCGAGCGGTTCGCCGATCTCGAGGCCGCCGTGATGCCGTGGGTGGCGCCGGCATGATCGTCGTCGGCATCGAGACGTCCACTCCCCAGACGTCGGTCGCGATCGGGACCGAGCACGAGATCCTGGCCAAGGCCAGCGTGGCGGGGCCGGCGAGACAGGAATCCGTCACGCCGCTGCTGGCCGATCTCCTGCGTCGGAGCGACCTCTCGCTGTCCAGGGTCGGGGGGATCGCGGTCGGCATCGGTCCGGGTCTGTTCACGGGCCTGCGCGTCGGGGTCGAGACCGCGAAGACGCTGGCCCAGGTTTCCGGCGTGCCGATCGTGGGCATCACGAGTCTCGATGCGCTCGCGTATCCGGTGCGCTTCACGCCGCGGACGATCGCAGCGGTGATCGACGCCCGCCGGGGCGAGGTGTTCTCGGCGATCTACCGGGCGGTGCCCGGCGGGGTCGTGCGGCAGCGCGGGTACCTCGTGCACGAACCCGACCGGCTCGCGGCCGAGCTGCAAGCCGTTCCGGGGGAGGTGTTGGCCGTAGGGAACGGTGCGATGCTGTACCGAGATGTCTTCGAAGGGACCGGAAGCAGGATCGAGTTCGCGTCGTCGGTGGCCGCGCACCCCGATGCGGCGGCGCTCGTCGAGCTCGCGGTGCCACGGTTCCTGCGAGAGGAGCACGATCGATCGTTCGACGTCGTCCCGATGTACCTGAGGAAGTCCGATGCTGAGATCGCGTGGGATCGGCGAGCACGGAGCATCTAGGGTCGAGGTCGTCCGCATGCGCCGGCGGCACCTGCGCGGCGTGATGGCGATCGAGCGCCAGGTGTACGCGCGTCCCTGGAGCCCGAACCTGTTCGTCTCCGAGATGTCCGAGCCGAACGATCGCTGTTACCTGGTGGCTCGGGCCGACAAGGCGGTCGTGGGCTACGGAGGGCTGATCCGCTACGGGGACGAGGCGCACGTGACGAACATCGCCGTCGACCCTCAGCTCCAGCACCTGGGCATCGGCACCGTGCTGCTGCACGAGCTCATCACCCACGCGATCGCGATGGACGGGCATGCGGTCTCGCTCGAGGTGCGGGTGACGAACTGGGGGGCGCAGCGCATGTACGGCCGGTTCGGCTTCCGCCCGACCGGCATCCGGCGGAACTACTACCAGGAGCTGCACGAGGACGCCGTCGTGATGTGGACCGACGACATCCGCACCCGCGAGTACGCGAGGCGGCTCGCGTCGATCGCCGCCGCGATGCCCGATCGGGTGCGCCTCACGTGATCGCGCTCGGCATCGAGACATCGTGCGACGAGACCGCGGTCGCCGTGGTCGAGGACGTCTTCGCCGTGCGAGCGAACCTGATCGCCTCGCAGGTGCACCTGCACGAACGGTTCGGGGGCGTCGTGCCCGAGGTCGCGGCGCGAGCTCACGTGGAGTCGTTGAACCCGCTGCTCGAGGAGACCCTGACCGAGGCGGGCATCGGGTTCGGCGAGATCGACGCCGTGGCCGTCACGACCGGCCCGGGGCTCGTGGGGGCGCTCCTCGTCGGCATGGCCGCGGCGAAGGCGGTCTCGCTGGCGACCGGGGCCGACCTCGTCGGCGTGAACCACCTGGAGGGCCACTACTGGGCGAACTTCCTCGAGCACGGGCGACCGTCGCCGCCCTACGTCGCCCTGATCGTCAGCGGGGGCCACACGATGCTCGTGCACGTTGCGGAGATGTTCCGCCACGTGGTGTTGGGGCAGACGCTCGACGATGCCGCCGGCGAGGCGTTCGACAAGGTCGCCCGCCTGATCGGTCTCGGGTTCCCGGGCGGCCCCGCGCTCGACGCGATGGCCCGGGAAGGCGATCCGCACGCGATCCGTTTCCCGCGGGCGATGGAGGACTCCGGAGACTACGACTTCTCGATGAGCGGGTTGAAGACCGCGGTGCTGCGCCACGTGAGGGCCGAGCAGGCGGCCGGGCGCGACCTGCACCTGCCCGATCTGGCGGCCAGCTTCCAGGAGGCGATCGTCGACGTGCAGGTGACCAAGACGATCGCGGCGGCGAAGGACGTCGGGGCTCCGACCGTGCTGCTCGGGGGAGGCGTGGTCGCGAACACGCGACTCCGCGAGCGTCTCGCCGGCGCGGGCGCGGAGGCGGGCATCGAGGTGCTGTTCCCGTCGATGGCGCTGTGCACCGACAACGCCGCGATGATCGCGTGCCTCGGGTCGGCGAGGTGGGCTCGCGGTGACCGCTCGTCGCTCGACATCGCCGCCGACCCGCAACTAAGGTTGACGGCGTGAGCACCGTCCTGGTGACCGGGGGCGCCGGGTTCATCGGCTCGCACCTCGCGGATCGACTGTTGGCCGAGGGCCACCGCGTGGTCAGCGTGGACGACCTCTCCACCGGCCGCATCGCCAACCTCGTGGACGCGCGTGGCTACGGCAAGGAGTTCACGTTCTTCAACATGGACGTCCGGGCCGACGGCCTGCTGCCCCTGTTCGAGCGGCATCGGCCCGAGGTCGTCTTCCACCTGGCCGCGCAGTCGGGCGTGCGCCCCTCGCTCGAGGCCCCGGCGCTCGACGCCTCGATCAACGTGATGGGCACGCTGAACGTGCTGGAGTGTGCGGCGAAGGTCGAGGCCCGCAAGGTCGTGTACGCGGCGAGCGGGGGCACGATCTACGGGGAGCCTCGGAGGCTGCCGGTCAAGGAGACGAGCGCCCAGGCGTCGCACCCGCTGAGCCCGTACGGCGTCTCGAAGAAGGTCGCCCTCGACTATCTCGCGTTCTACCAGCGTTACCGCGGCGTCGAGCACACGTCGCTGGCGCTGGGCAACGTCTACGGGCCTCGCCAGGACCCCCACGGCGAGGCGGGAGTGATCGCGATCTTCGCGTCGCGCATGCTCGCCGGCGAGCCGGTCACGATCTACGGCGACGGGAACCAGACGCGCGACTACGTGTTCATCGACGACGTCGTGCACGCGTTCGTGCAGGCGATCGATCGCGGCCCGGGCAAGCTGGTCAACATCGGAACCGGGCTCGAGACCAGCGTGAACCACGTCTACCGACTCCTGGCCGAGATCGTGGGCTACGAGCGTGAGCCCGAGTTCGGGCCCCTGCCGCCCGGGGAGCTCCGGCGCATCGCCCTCGACATCGGCTCGGCCTCCAACGCGATCGCGTGGAAGCCGTGGACCCACCTCGAGGACGGGCTCGCCGAGACAGTCGCCTACCTCAAGGGTGTCTGAGCCGTGGGGGATCGCAGTCCGGCCGTCGACGCGTTCTGGCGCGCGTTCGCCGACCCGGCCGGGGTCGACGCGCCGTACGAGGCCTGGGCGTTCGGGGGAGCGGACACGCCGGAGCTCGCCACGGAGCTGGGTCTGCTCGTGCGCGACGGGCCGAAGCGGGCCACCACGGGCCTGCTCGCCGACCACGAACGCGACGGGGAGCCCCTGCCGAGGGTGGGGGCCTACAGCGTGATCCTCGACGGGTCGGGCGAACCGCTCTGCATCGTCCGAACCACGGCGGTCGACACGAAGCCGTTCGGCGAGGTCGACGAGGAGTTCGCCTGGGTGGAAGGTGAAGGCGACCGCTCCCTGTCGTACTGGCGCGACGCCCACATCAGGTTCTTCGCGGGCGAGGGCACGCCGATCGCCGACGACGATCTCGTGGTACTGGAACGGTTCGAGCTCGTCTGGCCGCAGCCGCTCGATCGGGAGGGCTCGTTCGTGGTGCCGGCCGCATCGGTGCCCCTCGTGCCCGGCGAGCTCCAGCCGTCCCGGGTGCTCGCCGGTACGCCCGAGGTGACCGAGGCCGTCCCGTCGGAGTCCGCCGACGGACGCGTCGTGCGCGGCGTCTGGCGCATCACCGAGGGAACGGTCACCGACGTCGAGGAGGACGAGCTGTTCGTCGTGCTCGAGGGCCGTGCCACGATCGAGATCGACGGCGGCCCCACGCTCGAGGTCGGTCCCGGCGATGCGTGCGTGCTCGAACGGGGCGCCCGCACGACCTGGACCGTGCACGAGGCCCTCAGGAAGGTGTTCCAGATCACGCTGCCCGAACCCGGGGACGCCTGAGCGGTCGATGGCCGTGACCGACGGCCGGCTCAGGCACACCTACGCCGATGCAGCACCGGTGCCGTTCTGGCTCGATCGACGCGGAGCCCCATCGCCCTTCGCGCCGCTGGAGACGTCCACGACCGCCGACCTCGCGATCGTCGGCGGTGGGTTCACGGGCCTGTGGGCCGCGATCCAGGCCAAGCAGGAAGCGCCCGATCGCGACGTGCTGCTGCTCGAGCAGGACACGATCGCGTTCGGTGCCAGCGGCCGCAACGGCGGGTTCTGCGACGCAACGCTCACCCACGGTCTGCCCAACGGCATCGACCGGTTCCCCGACGAGATCGAGACGATCGAGCGCCTGGCTGCCGAGAGCTTCCGGGGCATCGAGGAGACGGTCGAGTCCTTCGGCATCGACTGCGACTGGAACCCCTCCGGCGAGGTGCTCGTCGCCCGCGAGCCGCACGAGGTCGAGTGGATGCACGAGGCGGTCGAACTGGCGCGGCGGTTCGGGCACGACGCGGTGCTGCTCGACCGGGACGAGGTGCGCGCCGAGCTCGACTCCCCGACCTACCTCGCCGGCATGTGGAAGCGCGACCGGTGCGCCATGGTCGATCCCGCTCGCCTCGCCTGCGGGCTGGGCCGGGCCGCGTCGGAGCTCGGCGTGCGGCTGCACGAGCACACCCGGGTGACGGACATCTCGAAGACCGCGAGCGGGGTCGCCCTGCGGGCCCCTCGCGGCACCGTCGATGCGCGCCGGGTCGTGCTGGCCACGAACGGCTTCCCGCCCCTCGTCCGGTCGATCCGCCGCTACGTCGTGCCCGTCTACGATTACGCCCTGATGACCGAGCCGCTCACCACCGAGCAGCGCTCGTCGATCGGGTGGGCGCGCCGGCAAGGGTTCGGCGACAGCGCCAACCACTTCCACTACTACCGCCTGTCCGACGACGGGCGGATCCTGTGGGGCGGATACGACGCGATCTATCACTGGCGGAACGGCGTGGCGCCGGAGCTGGAGCAACGCGAGGCCACGTTCGCGACGCTCGCCCGGCACTTCTTCGAGACGTTCCCCCAGCTCGAGGGCGTTCGCTTCTCGCACCGGTGGGGCGGTGTGATCGATACGTGCAGCCGCTTCTCCGTGATGTTCGGGACGGCGCTCGACGGCCGGGTGGCCTACGCCGTGGGGTACACGGGCATGGGCGTCGCGGCCACCCGCTTCGGCGCTCGCACGGCGCTCGAGCTGGTCGACGGCCGCGACACCGAGCGCACCCGGCTGCGGCTCGTCCGTTCAAAACCCGTGCCGTTCCCTCCAGAGCCCTTGCGGTACATGGGTATCGAGCTCACCGTCCGAGCTCTCTCGAAGGCCGACCGGAACGCGGGACGCAGAGGCCCGTGGCTGCGTATGCTCGATGCGATCGGCCTGGGTTTCGACAGCTGAGTCTCGCGTTCGCTCGGCGGTCGGCCCAGCCCGAACGGTCTAATACCGTTGGCCGTAGCCACGGGCCATGGCATCGGGTACAACGAACGGCAGCATCGGACGACACCATCCGGCCGGGGTCCCCCCCTGAACGCGAGACCGGTGGTGGAGTGATCATCGCCGCGGGCGGGATCGGGTCGAACGAAGGGATCGATGAGCATGCAGAGGCGAGCGGTCGTCGGCGGAGCCGGCGGATTCATCGGGCACCACATGGTCAGGTACCTGAAGGACCAGGGGTACTGGGTGCGCGGCGTCGACATCAAGGAGCCGGAGTACGAGGCCTCGTCGGCCGACGAGTTCCTGGTGCTCGACCTGCGAGAGTGGGAGAACTGCCTCGCGGCCACCGACGGGGTCGACGAGGTCTACCAGCTCGCCGCCGACATGGGCGGCATCGGCTACATCACCGGGAACCGCGTCGACATCGCGCGGAACAACGTGCTGATCAACGCCCACATGCTCGAGGCCGCCTATCGCAACGGTGTGCAGCGGCACTTCTACTCGTCGAGCGCGTGCATCTACCCGATGTACAAGCAGCACGACCCCGACGTCACGCCGCTGAAGGAAGAGGACGCGTACCCGGCCGACCCCGAGGAGGGCTACGGCTGGGAGAAGCTCTACTCCGAGAAGATGTGCCAGTACTACCAGGAGGAGGGCAAGCTCGAGACCCGGGTCGCGCGGTTCCACAACATCTACGGCCCGCTCGGCACGTACGAGGGCGGGCGCGAGAAGGCGCCGGCCGCGATCAGCCGGAAGGTGGCGCTCGCCGGCGACGGCGACGACATCGAGATCTGGGGCGACGGTCTGCAGACCAGGTCGTTCACCTACATCGACGATTGCGTGGAAGGGATCTTCCGCATCGCGCAGAGCGACCACTGGGAGCCGCTGAACCTCGGCTCGGACCGGCTCGTCACGATCGACGAGTTGGTCGACCTCGTCAGCGAGGTCGCGGGCAAGACGCTCGTGAAGCAGCACGACCTGACCAAGCCGCAGGGTGTTCGCGGCCGCAACAGCGACAACGACCGGTGCAAGGCCGTGCTCGGCTGGGCGCCGGAGGTGACGCTCGAGGACGGCCTGAAGACCACCTACACGTGGATCGAGGGCCAGCTCGAGGCGGCGGGTCGCCTTCCGATGACGGTGAAGAGCGCGTAACGCACCGGGCACCACCGCAAAGGCCGAGGGGCCCCCTCACGGGGGCCCCTCGTGCGTCCTGTGCCGCAAGACGTTCCCGGCACCTCGTCCGTCCGACGTACGTTCGCCTACCGCATCGGGCGGCGGCGGTCGTCGGGCGCGGAGGCTAACGTTCCGGCCGCCCCCGTCCGTTCCGTCGATCGCTCGTCGATCGCCTGGAGGTATCGCTTGGCCACGACCGCGCACGATCGAGATGCTGACGGGGCGCTCGCGTCGACGGTCGAGGCGGTCGGTGCCGACGGTCAGCTCGATCTCGTAACGAGGCTCAGCCTCCGGCTGCATGAGGCCCGAGTTCCGTACTGCCACTTCAAGAGCAACGAGGCGATCGACCGCTCGCTCGCCGGGCAGAACGACCTCGATCTGCTGGTCGACGCTGCCGGCGTCGACCGGTTCCTCGAGGTGCTGTCGGAGCTGGGGTTCAAGGAAGGGGTACCGGGCCGGGTGCGGCGGATGCCGGGGGTGGCGCAGTACTACGGGCTGGACGCACCGACCGGTCGTCTCGTGCAGGTGCACGCCCATCGGCGTCTCGTCTTCGGTGACGACATGACGAAGAACTTCACCCTCGACATCGAGGACGACTACATCGCCTCGGCCGTGAGGGAACCGGGCACGCTGGCCGTGGCCTCGCCCGATCACGAGCTCCTGCTGTTCGCGTTCCGCATGGTCGCGAAGCACTGCACGATCGATGCGATGCTGATGCACCAGGGCCGGCTCACGACCTCGGAGCGACGCGAGCTGGTCTGGCTCACCGAGCGAGCCGATCCCGACCGTATCGCGGCGATCGTCGAGTCCCGGCTTCCGTTCGTCGGGTCCGATCTGTTCCAGGCCTGTCTCGCCGCGATCCAGCCGCATGCGTCTCCATGGCGGAAGGCGCGAACGGCGGGCAGGCTGCACCGAACGTTCACCGCCCACGCGAAACGGGGCAGGTTCGCGGACGCGTCCCTTCGGATCGAGCGCAGGATCGGGCGTGTGGGGCGGCGCGTCGTGCGGGGGCGCGCGACGAAACGCCTGGCCGGCGGGGGAGCGCTGATCGCCTTCATCGGCGGCGACGGGGCGGGCAAGTCGACGGCCGTCCGGACCGTGGCCGGCTGGTTGTCCGGACCGTTCGAGGTCAGGCGCATCCACCTCGGGAAGCCCCCACCCTCGGTCACGACGATCGCGATCAAGGGCCCGATGTACCTGCTCCGCGCGATGGGCATGTTCCGCTCCACGCTCGTGCCTGCGCACGTCATGCGGCACGGCGACACCTACCCGGGGATCTCCTGGGCCCTGTGGCACGTGCTCACGGCGCGCGACCGGTACCGCCTCTACCGCAGAGCCACGCGAGCGGTCCTGGGGGGCTCCGTCGTCGTATCGGACCGCTTCCCGCTGCCCGAGCTGCGGACGATGGACGGGGCCAAGACCGATTGGCTGGCAGAGCACCCCCGCTCGGGCCGTGCCGTCCGCCGGCTCGCGTCGTTGGAACGCCGCTACTACGCGGCGTTCACGAGCCCCGACGTCCTGATCGTCCTGCGCGTCGATCCCGCCGTCGCCGTGCAACGGAAGCTCCACGAGGAGCAGCCCGGGTTCGTGCGGCCCAGGTCCGAGGAGATCTGGAGCGCGGACTGGAGTCGGACCCGCGCCCGCCTGGTGGATTCCGGCCGAGACCTCGAGGAGGTCGAACGAACGCTCAAGGCGATCGTCTGGGACGGGCTGTGAGCACGGAACGCTGGCTCCCACGGTCGATCGTCGTCGAGTTCTGCGGGCTTCCGGGGGCGGGCAAGACCTGGCTCTCGTCGGCGGTCGAGCAGGAGTGGGACGGCCTCGTCTCGCGGCCCACGCGGCGGATCGCACCCGATGTCCCCGCCGGGCGTCGGCTCTCGCGCAAGCTCGGGCTGGTCGCGGCGGAAGCGACCCGACGGCCCCTCCTCGAGGCGAGGGTGGCCCACCGGATCGCCCGGTCGGGGCAACCCGGCGCGGGCGAGGCCGCCAAGCGGTGGGTCCAATGGGCCAGCACCCAATCGCTGATGGGCCGGGCGAGGAGAGCCCCCGGGGTGCACGTGTTCGACGAGGGCGTGCTCCAAGCCCTCTGGTCCCTCGCGCTGCGTGGCGATCCTTCGGCGACCCTACGCGTGCTGAGGGATTCGACCGGGCGATGGTCGGCCCCCGATCTCGTGATCTTGTTGGACCCGCCCGTGGATCTGCTGGTTCGCCGGCTCCGCGATCGCGCGTCGGAGCACAGCCGCCTGCAGCGACTCGCCGATGACGTCGAGCTGCGCGCCGAGCTCGTTCGCGGGCGATCGCTCCTGGAACGGCTCGTCGCGTGGTGGGAGGAGACCTCCCGGATCGAGGGATCGGTCGCTCGCATCGTGGGCGAGCGGCACGATGCGGCCGCCGTGATCGTCGCGATCGACGCCGCGATCCACCGGGTCGGGGCGGAGCCTTCCGCTTTCTCGAGCGAGGGGAAGGGCACGTCGGCCGGTCGAACCTGATGCTGCACACGACGTAGACGACCTACGTCGCCGACCGCGTGTATCCGTCGCCGACGCCCGCCTAGATTGACGAACCTCGCGCGGTCGGGAATCCGCGCATCGTCAACGGCACCGGGCGCCGCCCGTGCCGACCTCCGCGACGACGAAGTGGAAGGGAGAGCGTGGATCTGAACGAAGCGTTCCGACGCATCTTCTACGCTCACCGACGTCTCATCGTGCTGTCCCTGATCCTGGGCATCACCGGCGGCGTGGCCTTGGCGTCCACCAGCCCACCCTCGTACACGGCGAGCGTTCGGCTCACGACCGGGGATCGCTCCGCCGACGTGACCGTGGATCCGGTGACGATCGCCGACGCGGCCGAGGCCATCGCCACGAGCCGCTCCGTTCTCGCGAGCGCGACACGCACGTCGGGACTCGACGACGTCGAGGCCGTCGACCCCGCCGCCGTCTCCGTCACGACGCTGGGGTCCTCGGACCTCCTGGAGCTCTCCGCCTCGGCCGGGGACGCCGCGACCGCCACCGCTCTGGCGAACGCCGTGGCCGACGAGCTCGTGGAGCGGTGGGCGGACGTGGCCGGGCAGGGCGGGCAGGCCGTCGCGCTCATCGAGGAGACGCTCACCGATGCGCTCGAGACGATGGCGAGCCTCGACGAACGGATCGCCGTGCTGGGGTTGAGGCTGAACCAGGGAGGCGCCGCAGAGCAGCAGCGGATGCAAGCTCGCCGCGACGCCTTGGTCACACAGCGCGAGGCGTTGGACCGGCAGCGGGTGACCTACGAAGCCCAGCTCAGCGCCCTGCTGGTCGATGCCGCGAGCCGGTCGGCTCCCCAGGTGATCGACCCGGCGGTGGCGCCGCCCTCGGCGGACTCGCGCCACCTTGTGCCCATGGCCGTGCTCGGGGCGCTCCTCGGCTTCCTGGTGGGCGCCGGAACGGCCGGGCTGATCGAGGCCGTGAGCCCCACCCTGGTCGGCGCGGCCGCCATCGGTGATGCGCTCGGGGTGCCGGTGCTGGGGACGTTGCCGAGGCCGGGCGATCGGGGCAGTCGGGGGGCGCGCCGAGCGGTCGCGAACACCAGGCTGGTCCTTAGAAGGGCGAAGGTGACGATGCTGCAGCTGGTCGCGATGGGACCGTCGATCGACCTCGAGCCGCTCGCGGCGACCCTCGAAGGAGACGAGGGCCCGAGCGATTCGGATCGTGCGGCGGGCAGGCGTGGGCGCGGCCAGTTCGTCGTCCGTGGCTTCGGCGTCGACGTCGTCGGTCCCGCGGACACGTCGAGAACTCCGATGCCCGCGGCCGCCGCCCTCGTCGCGGTGTCACCGTCGGTGATCAAGCGCTCGTTCGTGCGAGAGATCCACGACGCGCAGGCGGTCACTGGATGGGAGCTGCTCGGCGTGCTCGCCTACGACCGAGCCGACCGACGATCCAGGCTGGCTCGGAAGCCACGAGCGCGACCTGCACGCCCCCCCGAGCTGGCCTCCAAGGCGAGCTGACCGATGGCCGTGGAGGCCGCCGCGGCTCCTCTCGCCACCGCGAGGCTCGAAGCGCGATCGCGCGAGGATCACCGATGGGCGGCCATGGCGTTGGGCGCCAGCATCTGGTTGTTGCCCGTGCTCCGCCCGGGCCTGGGGACGGTGCGGCCCGCCGACCTCGCCATCGTCGGTTCCACCGCCGTCGTCGTCTTGTGGCTCGGCTGGAGCAGGGTGCCCCTGCGGATGCCGTTCGCGGCATCGATGACGCTGTTCGGCATCGCGGGCCTCGTCGCCGCGTCGGTCAGCGGCCATGCGACGATCGGGATCGTCGCGGTGGTGCAGGACCTGGTCCTGCTCGCCTGGTGTCTCGCGATCGCGAACGTCTGCAGGACCCCGGAAACGCTCGCCATCGTCGTCCGTGCGTGGGCGTGGAGCGCCACGGTCGCGGCCTCGGTCGTGATCGTCGGGGCCGTGGCCGGGCTCTCCGCGCTGTCGGGCCAGGAGATCGAAGGCGGGCGGGCCTCGCTGGCTTTCGACAATCCGAATCAAGCCGGCGCCTACTTCGCGTGCGCCTTCTTCGTGATCCTGAGCGCGGGCGCGATCATCCCCCGGCGTCGGAGGTTCGTCATGACGACGATCGTCGTCGCGGCGGTCCTGTTCGCTGCGTCGAACGCGGCGATCGGCGGCATCCTGCTCGGCCTCGTCGTCGTCGGCATCCTCGCGATCGCGAGGCGGCGGGGCGTCGCGAGCGCGATCGCCGCCGCATCGATCGCGGCGCTGGTGGTCGCCGGTGCGGCCGTGGCCTTCGTTCGTCTCGACGTCGCGGAGACCGCCGGGGAGAGCGACATCAGGCTCCTGAGGAACACGCTCGGTCGGGGGTCGGAGAGCGCGGGCGATCGTGTCGGGCGTTGGGAGAGCCTGGGCGACGCGTACCTCCAGTATCCGGTCTCGGGCTACGGTGCCGCCGCGACCAAGGCGGTGCTGGACGAGGGGCCGTTCAACGACGCCAAGGGCGCCCACAACGACTACGCGGCTGCACTCGCGGAACGCGGGCTCCTGGGGTCGATCGCGCTCATCCTGTTGATCGCATCGATCACCACGAGGATGGGGTCGATCGCGGTCCGGCCGCTCACCCGGGGGTTCGCGGCCGTGCTCGGGGCCCCGCACTTCCTCGCCGGCGCGTTGGTCGTCCTGGCGATCTCGTCGTTGACCCACGAGATCCTCCACTTCCGCAACGTCTGGGTGTTGCTGGGGCTCGTCGCCGCCGTCTCGCTCTGGTCGCGAGAAGACGTGGCGTCACCCGCTGCGGCCCGCACGATCGGCGCCGGAGGCGTGTCATGACGTCCCCGCCGACGACACCGTTCGGCGCGGGCCGGTCGGTCGGAGTCGTGCTCGCCTCGAACACGGGATGGCGCCTCCTCGCGTTCGGCGCCCGGTCGCTCAGTGGGCTGGTCGTCACCGTGCTGCTGGCCCACCTCGAGGGTCCCGCCGGCCTGGGCCGGTTCCAGTTCGCGCTCACGCTCACGTTGCTGCTGAGCTTCGCGGTGGCCTTCGGTCTGCCGAAGCTCCTGGTCCGTGAGCTCGCCCGGCGTCCCGACCAGATCGAGGACGTGGTTGCGACCGCCACCACGACCGCCTTGATCGCGGGAACCGTCGTGACCCTGCTCATGTTCTCGGTCGGACAGCTCTTCGGCGCCGACACCACGGTGCTGGTGCTCGCGGGCCTCGCCCTCACGGTGGATTCCGCGATGCGGATCAACATGACCCCGTTCTGGGCGCTCGAGAAGATGCGGTACGAGGCGCTCGCGGTCGGCGTGCAGGAGGCTGTGTTCCTGGCCCTGGCCGCCGGCGCGCTGATCGTCGGCGCCGGCGCGGTCGGGGTCATGGCGGCGTACCTGGTCTCGCGCATCGTCGGGTTCGGCATCGCCTGGCTGATCGTGGCCACCAGGTTCGGCGTTGTGATCGTGCCTCGGTGGCGGGCGGGAACGTTCGCGCCGCTGCTCAGGAAGTCCACGCCGTTCGCGCTCGACGATGCGCTGTCGTTGGCCTACATCCGGCTCGACACGATCCTGCTCGGGATCATCGTCGGGGCGCATGCCGTCGGCCTCTACCAGTCCGCCACCAACCTCGTGCTGTACCTCAACATCCTTCCCCGGATGCTCAACCTCTCCATGTATCCGCGCATGAGCCGTGCGTGGCCCGGGCAGGTCGCGGAGCTCCGGCGGCTGCTCGATTCCTCGCTCCTGATCCTCGGCGCCATCGCGGTGCCGATCACGGTCGGATCGCTGCTCCTCGCACCGAGGATCTTCGCGGTCATGTACGGGAGTCGCTTCGAGTCGGCGGTGCTCGCGTACCAGCTCCTCGTCCCGATCATCCCGATGCGCATGCTCGGCAACTCGCTCGGCACCGCGCTCACGGCGGCCGATCGTCAGACGCAGCGGACCGTCGCCGTCGGGATCGCCGCGGTGGTGAACGTGAGCCTGAACCTGGCGTTGATCCCCACCTGGTCGTTCTTCGGCGCGGTCGTCGCCACGCTCGTGACGGAGACCGGTCTGTTCGTCGCATACGCCCTGATGCTGCGACGGGTCGCGGGAGCGACCTGCCTTCCGGTGGCGATCGGGGTACCGGGCCTCGCGTGCCTGCCGCTCGCCGGCGCGGTCGTGCTGTTCGCCGACGCTCCCCTGGCCCTCGTCATCGGCATCGCGGGCCTCGCCTACGTCGTGGCGCTGTACGCGATCGTCGCACTCAGCGCTCACGAACGGACGTTGCGCCCGCGGGCGGTGGCATCGGCGTTCCTCCGGTTGTCGCCCCGGATGACCTGAATATGACCTGAACGACGACCGCCTGGCCGACGCGATCCGACATCCACAACGTCCTCGATCGGCGAAGACAACCCGTACGCTGCATCGGTCATCGAACGACGCGGGGGAGTTTTCCCTCCATACGCCTTTACAGGCTGGGGTTTCGCCGAATAGACTCCCCCTGCTGCAGATAGCGTACGTCAAGCGCTGTACGGCGTTTGGCGCTTGGCGGGTGACAGAAGGCGCGGATGGCCGACTCCTATCCCGAGCGGATCGCTCCGTTCGATGAGACCACGCTGCTCGGCATGTGCCATGCGTTCGGGTCGGAGCCCGATGTCGAGGGCCTCCTTCGGGCATCGGGACGAT
>DASTBT010000151.1:0-7707 GCA_035711865.1 Actinomycetota bacterium | reverse complement strand
AGATCGTCAGCTCCCACATCTCGACGAGGACGCGTCCCGGAGAGGGTAGAACGTACGGCTCGAAGACGAAGGCCGAGAAGAACGCCCAGACCGCGATGAAGCTCAGCGCCCCGAGCACGGAGTAGACGATCCGCGATCGGGTTCGCGTGCGCGCCTGCAGCGCGTCGATCGCCTCTTGCTCGAGGTCGTCGAGTGTCTTCTCTACGGTCGCCATATGATTGGTGGTGTGAAGGGCGCCGGCGGCCTCAGGCTGCCGGCGCCCTTCGGTTCTCGATCGTGATCGTCCCTCCGCTCAGGCCTCCGCAGGACACGGCGAGCCGTCGTAGTCCGGCTCGATGACCGCGTGTTCGGGGAACTCGGCGTCCTCGGGGACCACGCCGGCCTCCTGCACGAGGTCGAACACCGGTTCCTCTCCCTCGATCCACTCTTCGGTGAGGTACGGGCTCTCGACGAACCAGTCGAACGTGTTCGCGAAGTAGTCCTTCATGAACTGAGCTTCCGACGGATCCTCGACGGCGAAGTGCTGCGGATAGGTGTCGATGATCTCGTCACGATTCTCGGCCCACTGCACCATCGCGCAGTCCCAGACCTTGAGGAAGAACGCCGCGGCTTCGGGGTTGGCGTCGAACCACTCCTTGCGCGAGACGAACGCGTTGCTCAGCACGCCCTCGTGTCCCGGCACGATCGTCTCGCCGTACAGCTGCGATGCCGACAGGCCGTCGTACATCACGGTCAGGTCGCCTGAGGCCATGTCGGGGATCACCTGCGTGGGGTCGAGGATGCCCGCGCATGCCTCGCCCTCGCGAAGCAGGTTCGGGATGACCTGGTAGTCGGCAGTCACGATGCCGATGTCGTCGCCGCCCTCGGCCACCTCGCGATCGTCGAACTCCTTGATGAGCGAGCTCCAGATGATCGTGTTGCCGGTGACCGATTCGGTGGCGATCCGACAGCCCTCGGGGAAGTCCGAGGCCGTCTCGTACTCGGGGTTGGCCGTGACCAAGACGTCCTTGTTCATGTTGAACTGACCGAACGTGACGGTCTCGATGCCTTCCTCCTCGAGCAGCGGCGTCTCGTACGTGCCGGTCGACACGACGTCGGCGTGGCCGCCGGCGAAGGTGGCCCACTCGTCCCACGTCGCGAGCTGGATGATCCGGAATCCGTCGGACTCCTGCTCCATCGTCTCGAGGATGCCCTGGTCCTTGATCCAGTCCCAGGCCGGGTCGGGCGCGAACGTGAAGCGGATGACGTTCGACTCCTCACCACCGCCGCCCCCCTCGCCGCTCCCCCCGTCGTCGCCGCACGCGACCAGCACCAGCGACAGGATCGCGAACGACGCAACGATCCGGGCGAACCTGCTACGACTCATCGGAGCCCCCTCCCGTACCTGTCTGCCCTGGTCGCGCACTTTATAGAGTATGGGAATCCTTGTCTAGGCAGGTGGGTACTGGGGCTTCAAGCACCCCCGAGGATGGCTCGAACGCCGCTCAGCGCACGTCGGCGAGGTCGACGGCGCAGCCCGTCTCGACGCTCCGACCGATCCCGTCGAGCACGGCCGCCACCTCGAGGGCCTCCGGGACGCCGGTCTCGGGGTCGCTGCCTTCCCTGATGCACCGAGCGAACTCCGCGAGCTCGTCCTCGATCGTGTCGATCGTCTCGACCGGCTGTTCGGTCCTGGCGGGCTCGGTCCTGGCCTGCACGAACAGGCGGCTCCCGTCTTCCTCGTTCCAGACGGCTGCGTCGGTGCCGTACACCGCCAGGGTCACCACCGGCGGGGCGAAGTACGTGGTGTTGATCGAGCCCAGTTGCCCACCGCCGTACTCCACGAGCACCGACGTCGCATCGTCGAGCTCGCGGAGGCCGGTGAATCGGCGGCTGAAGGCCGTGACGCGTTCGGCCGGCCCCATGAAGTAGTTGAACGTGTCGACGGTGTGCACGCCCAGGGCGGTCATGCCGCCGTACGGGCACTCGTCGGGATCGGCCCGCCACGCAGGCAGCTCCGGCTTGTGCCCACCCGACGCGGAATGCATCCCTTCGAGTTGCAGCACGGTGCCGAGCTCCCCCGAGTCGATCATCGACTTGATCCGCCGGTTGGCGGGCTGTCGTCTGCGGTTCTGCCCCGCCTGCAGCACGACTCCGCTGCTCTGGGCGGCCTCGGCGACCCGGCGGACGCCGGCGACGGTCAGGGCCAGGGGCTTCTCGACAAAGACGTGCTTGCCGGCACGGGCAACCTGTTCCGCGATCTCCACGTGCGTCGAGTGCGGCGTCGCGACGAGGACCCCGTCGACGTCGGACGCCCCGACCAACTCGTCGATGTCCCCGACGGCACGGCACCGATGAGCCTCGGCGAACGCCGCGCGTGTCTCGGGGGACCGCGAAAAGCAGGCGACGACCTCGGCGAGGCCCGATGCACGGGCCGCTTCGGCCAGCACTCCGCCGAACCAGCCGAGCCCGACGATCCCGAGGCGGACGGTCTCCATCATCGTTCCCCTTTCGATCTCGGTCGCTGGCAGGCCGGTTGCGGGCGGGGCGGTCAGCTCGTGGCGCGCTCCTCCGGCTTCGTCATCTCGATCGGCATCGCCGAATGGCCTCGCATGACGACGGCGGCGCGGTCGGAATCACGGGCACGGAACGCCTCGACCAACGCCTGATGCTCATCGTCGGCACGACGCCTGATCTCGGGGTGCCACCGCTGGGCTTGCGCGACATAGATCGCCGACGACTCCTCGAAGCCTTTGAGGATCGACGCGAGGCGGCCGATGCCGGTCGACTCGTGGAACACGAGGTGGAACTGGGTGTTCAGCTCGACCCAGTTGCCGAGGTCACGCTCCTTCGACATCCTCTGGCGCAGTCGGTCGGCGTCTTCCAGCTCCTCGTCGGTGATGTGTTCGATGCCCAGCCGCACCGCCAGCGGTTCGAGCTGCTGGCGGATCAACCGGATCTCCTCCATCTCGGACCAGTTGAGCTCCCGGACGACCCCTCCCCGGTGACGGTCGAGCGTGATCAACCCCTCGGTCGCGAGGTCACGGAGAGCCTCGCGTACCGGGGTCGTGCTGACGTGAAGGGTCGTGGCGAGATCCGACTGGATCAAACGGGCGCCCCCGCTCAGGTCTCCGCGAAGGATCGCCCGCCGAAGGCTGTCCTTCACGAACTCGTGGGCCGTTCGGCGGCCTTCGTTGTTCGCCGCGATCGCCCACGTCACTCCGCGCCCGCTCGGCTTCGTGCTGACCATGCAGCGCCCCTCTCACGCGTGCCGCCACGGCCCACTTCCGACAACATGTATGATACATCTCCGCGCGACCGGGCCGATCGGGGGACCCGGTCGAACGGAGCCGGCCTCCTGTTCGTCACCGCCGAGAGAAGGTACCGATGACCGGATACGCACGAGGCCCCCAGAACGTCGACTGGGAAGATCGCATCGACTTCGATCGTCTCCGCGGAGGCAGGGTCTCGGCCGTCCAGGACGCGCTGCGAGCGTCGGATCTCGACGCGTTGCTCCTGTGGAAGGACGAGAACGTCCGGTACCTGACGTCGCTGCGAGCCCAGCTGATCGCCGGCAAGATGAGCTCGCTGAACGGCGTGCTGCTCACGGCCGACGCGGGCCCCGTGCTCCTGTGCTCGGGAGGCGAGATCGACAAGGCATCGCGGGGCATGTCGTGGCTCACCGCCGCCCACCCCATCCCGATCATGGAGCAGCGCGAGCTCGTCGAGGGGTTCGTGAAAGTGACCCTCGCGCCGCTGCTGAACGAGCTCGGCGTGGATGCGGGACGGATCGGCGTCGACCAGGTGAACTACTCGCTCGTCGAGGCGATGCGCGTGCACGTGCCCGACGTCGTGCCGGCCGACGGCGACCACCTGATGCAGCAGGTCCGCCTGATCAAGTCCGATGACGAGATCGCGATCGTCGAGGAAGCCTGTGCGATCGGCGACGCCGTGACGCAGCGTGCGATCGATTCGACACGGGCGGGCCGCCGCGAGAACGAAGTGGCAGGCGACGCCATGCAGACGCTGTTCTACATGGGTGGGGAGATGGCCCACGTCATCACGCCCTTCGTGGCCTCGGGTGAACACATGTCGCCGCCTCACCGCATCTGCACCGACAAGATCATCCGCAACCGCGACCTTTGCTTCATCGACATCGGCGCGATGTGGAACGGTTACTTCGCCGACATCGGCCGGACCACGATCGTCGGGAAGCCCTCGAAGTTGCAGAAGCAGGTGTACACGGCGGTGTACGAGGGCCTGATGGCCGGGATCGACCAGATGCGGCCGGGCCGGACGAACCAGGACGCCGCCGACGCCGTGATCGCGAAGGTCGGCGAGCACGGCTTCGGCGAGAACCTGTTCAGCCTGTTCATCGGTCACGGCATCGGCATGGGTGCGAACGAGCCGCCGTACATCGGGGAGACGCTCCCCGGGTCGACCGTGTTCGACCTGAAGCCGGGCATGGTGTTCGCGGTGGAACCGCTCGTCTGGGTGCCGGACGTCCCGGGCGGAGGCGGCGTGCGCATCGAGGACATGGTCCTGGTCACCGAGGGCGACCCGCGCATCCTGTCACGCGTCGAGTACGAGGAACGGCTCCTCGACTGACGCGCCCTCGCTGCCGTCGCGCCGCGCGGCGCCGTCGGGTCAGCCCCGGCGATGTCGGGCCAGCCGCCAGATCCTCTCCGGCGTCATGGGCAGCTCGATCGAGGTCGTCGCAAGATCGTCGAGGGCGTCGATCACCGCGTTCACGACGGCGGGCGGCGTGCCGATGCAGCCGGACTCTCCGGCGCCCTTGGCCCCGATCGGCACGTTGGGGTTCGGCGTCTCGATCGTCCTCACCAGCGGGGCCGTCAGGTCGGCCGCCGACGGCATCGAGTAGGTCAGGAACGACACGGCCATGGGCTGCCCGTGCTCGTCGAAGGGCGCGCCTTCGAACAGCGCCTGACCGACGCCCTGGGCCATCGAGCCCAGGGCCTGACCCTGCACGATCTGCGGGTTCACGATGCGCCCGCAATCGTCGACCGCAACGAGCGTCCGCACCTCGATGGAACCCGTCTCCGGGTCGATCTCGACGGCCGCCACATGCGTCCCGTACGGGAACCCCTGCGCCGAGGAGAACCGATGCGACGCGCTGAGCTCGACTCCGTCGCCGGCGAGCTCCCCGAGGCTGACGCGGCGGGACGGAGCTCCGACCGTCGCGAAGATGCCCCGGGAGTACGCCAGGTCGTTCTCGTCGACCTCGAGCCGCTCCGCGGCGGCCGAACGGGCCTCGTCGAGCACGTCGAGCGCAGCCGTGTGCAACGCCGAACCCCCGATCTGGATGGATCGGCTCGCGAACGTGCCCGTGCCCGCGGGGACGAGATCGGTGTCTCCCTCCACGACGAGCACACGATCCGGCTCGACGTCGAGGGCCGTCGCCACGATCTGCGCGAACGTCGTTCGATGACCCTGCCCCTGTGAGCTCGAGCCCGACGACGCCACGATCGAGCCGTCGCCGCGAACCTCGACGGCTCCGTACTCCCAGCTGCCCGGCTGGCCGCCGGAACGCTCGACGTAGCTGCCGATCCCCACGCCGAGCAGGGACCGCTGGGCTCCGTGCTCCCGCCGCCGACGCTGCTCCTCGCGGAGCCCGCGATAGCCGGCCAGCTGGGACGCGGCCTCGAGAGCATCCGCGTATCGGCCGCTGTCGTACCGAGCCCCGGTCGGCGTCTCATAGGGGAAGGCGTCGGGCTCCACGAAGTTCCGCTGGCGCACCTCCACCGGATCGATGGCGGCGCGCCGAGCGATCTCGTCCATCATCCGTTCGAGCGACAAGGCGGCCTCGGGCCTGCCCGCCCCCCGGTAGGGAGCGGTCGGTGTGGCGTTCGTGACGACCGTCCTCGCCCGTACCCGGAGCTCGCCGATCCGGTACGGGCCGGACATCATCAACGCGGTCGTGGAGGCGATCAGGGATCCGGTGTGCGGGTACGCGCCGACGTCGAGCTCGAGCAGAGCGTCGAGCGCCTCGATCCGGCCCGCCGCGGTGGCTCCGACGTCGAGCCGGTGGCGTTGACCCCTGCCGTGGGTCGCCGCGGTGAGCGCTTCCTCGCGCGTCTCGATCCACCGGACAGGTCGGCCGAGCTCTCGGGCGAGCCGAACCGCCACCACGTACTCCGGGAACGTGGCGCTCTTCCCCCCGAACGCGCCGCCGACCGGCGGGATCACCACGCGGACAACTTCGGGATCGAGCGCGAACGCGGCCGCGAGATGATCGCGCAGACGATGCGGGGCCTGATGCGAGCACCACACGGTGAGCCCGTCGCGGGGTCCTGGCGTCACCACGATGCCGCGTGGCTCGATCGATGCAGGGATCACGCGCCCGATCGGCACGGTCAGCTCGAAGCGGATCTCCGACCCCCCGAGGGCCGGCAACGTCTCGTGGCCGAACACGCGGTCGTCAACGACGTTCGAGGGCAGGTCGAAGAGGGTCGGCGCTCCGGCACGGGTCGCGTGATCGAGCCCGATCACCGCCTCGAGCGGATCGAGGTCGAGCACGACGAGCTCCGCCGCGTCATGGGCGTGGGATGCATCCTCGGCGGCGACCACGGCGACCGCCTCCCCGACGAACCTGACGCGATCGATCGCGAGCGACGGGCGATCCATCGCATGGGGCCCCGCGCCGCCCGGGACGAACGGCATCGAAGGCAGCTCGGGCAGATCGGCGGCAGCGACCGCCGCCACCACGCCGGGCACCCGCCTGGCCGGGCCGAGATCGACGCCTCGCACGAGGGCGTGCGCCTCGTGGCTGCGAACGAACCGCAGGTCGAGGCAGCCTCGGGGGCGAGGCAGATCGGCCACGAACCGTGCCCGCCCGGTCAACAGGTCGGCATCCTCGACACGGAGCATCGACGTCCCGATCATGCCTTCGGGACGGGACGAGGGAGCGTTCATTCCCGCACGGTAGGAAGGGTTCGGTTCGACCGCAACGGCGAACCGGTTCGATACGCCGTCGAACCAACGATCCCGGTGCGCCCCGTTACTTCCCGGCGTGACCTCGCGGCAGCAGGTGGCGAACCAGGGCGTCGGCGACAACGATCGGCTGCTCGATGTTGACGAGGTGTGCGCCGCCGGTCACCCGCAACACCGACGAGCGGGGGATCGCCTCGGCAACCCTGTCCGCGTGCGCCGGAGGGATCGCCACGTCGTCGGCACCGGCGATGACCAACGTCGGCGCTCGGATCGCCCCGAGCGTTCCCGTGAGGTCGAGGTCCGCGAGGAGCTCAGCGAGCCGCGCATACGAGATCGGGTCGATCGACCGGAACATCTCATCGGCCCGCGAGACGACGTCGGGATGCGATCTCGCGAATGCGGGGGTGAACCATCGGGCGATGGCGGCATCGGCGACGGGGCCGAGCCCATCTCGTTCCACGAGGGCGGCGCGCTCGCTCCAGAACGCGGCCGCGTCGAGTCGAGCCGACGTGCTGCAGACCACGAGGCTCTGCACACGCTCCGGAACGTCCGAGGCTACGTGAAGCCCCACCATGCCACCCAGCGAGAGTCCGCAGAACGAGAAACGCCCGACGCCGAGCCGTTCGAGCAGCGCGATGACATCGCTCGCGAGGTCCGCCACCGTGCATCGGCGGTCGATCGGCGGCGACGAACCGTGACCGGGATGGTCGTAGCGGATCACGGCGTGATCGCGGAGCAACGCAGGCATCTGCGAGTCCCAGATCGCCGTTGTGGTCG
>DASTBT010000150.1:0-18470 GCA_035711865.1 Actinomycetota bacterium | reverse complement strand
AGGCCGATCGCGGCCTCGACCTGCTCTTGACTGAACCTCGTGCGCGTGGAGATGGGGCGGGCGACGGCTCGTCCAACCCTGCCTCGCCAGCCGGTGAGGGCCGCCTCGCCGACGGCCGTGATGCGATGTCCGTTCTGGGTCGTGAGTGCCATGAGGCACCGTTACCCGGTCGAGCGCCCGATGAACCGTCGGCCCCCGCCGGCGACGATACGGTGAACCCGTGACCGAAGCCTCAGCGCCCGGCGACCTGCGGATCGTGCCCGCGAACGAGGCGAGCTGGGAGGACCTGCGGCAGATCTTCGGCACGCGCGGCGATCCTTCCCGATGCTTCTGCCAGCGGTACAAGATGGCGCCCGGCGAGTCCTGGGCGTCGGTCGGGGCGGAGGAGCTCGCCGCCCGGTTCCGCGAGCAGACGGAGTGCGGCAACCCGCGGTCGCTCACGGCGAGCGGACTCGTCGCCTTCCTCGATGGCGAGCCTGTCGGGTGGTGCGCGGTCGAGCCACGCCCCGCCTATCCGCGCATGCTGAGGAGCATGCGCGTGCCGTGGGACGGGCGATCCGAGGACAAGGGCGACGAGCGCGTGTGGGCCGTGACCTGCTTCGTGACGCGCGCCGGCTTCCGGAAGCGGGGGATCACGCACGCGCTGGCGCGAGCCGCCGTCGAGCTCGCTCGGGAACGTGGCGCCCGCGCCCTCGAGGGCTATCCGATCACCACGAAGGGCGTGATCCTGTCCGAGCTCCACGTCGGCACGGTGGCGGCGTTCGAGGCCGCCGGTTTCGCGGAGGTCGGCCACCCGACGCTCCGCCGGGTGATTATGCGCATCGACCTCTAGCTGCTCGCCTCCGACTCGATGGGCTCGAGCACGAAGACAGGGATCTGGCGGTCGGTCTTCTCCTGGTACGTCGCGTAGTCGGGCCAGGTCGAGACTGCGCGCGCCCACCACTCGGCCTTCTCGTCGCCGAAGACCTCGCGCGCCGTGTAGTCGCGCCTCGTCGCGCGATCCTGCAGCTCGACGTGCGGATGGGCCTTGAGGTTGTGGTACCAGACCGGGTGCTGAGGTGCGCCGCCGAGCGAGGCGACGACCGCGTACGTGCCCTGGTGCTCGACGCGCATCAGCGGAGTCTTCCGGATCTTGCCGGTCTTCGCGCCCACGGACGTCAGCACGATCACCGGTCGGCCCCTGAGATCGCCGCCCTTCTCGCCGTCGGTCGCCTCGTACCGCTCGGCCTGCTTGCGTGCCCAGTCGCTCGGGCTGGGCTCGTACTCACCGCTCAGGGGCATAGTCTCGTCCTCCTCGGTCCGCGAAGCTTGGAGGGTCGAGCCGATCGGATGCAAGGGGGGTTCCGACGACGACGTTCGTCCTGATCCACGGAGCCGGCGACTCGGGGGGGTACTGGCACCTCGTGGAGGACGAGCTCCGCGGGCTCGGTCATGACACCGTCGCGCCCGATCTGCCGGTCGAGCGCTCGCCGACGTTGGTCGAGTGCGCCGACGCCGTGGTGCAGGCCGTCGGGACCCCGTCGTCGTCGATCGCCGTCGTTGCGCAGTCGTTCGGCTCGTTCATCGGCCCGCTCGTCGCCGAACGTCTGCCCACGCAGGTGCTGGTCCTCGTCGCCGGCATGGTGCCGGCGCCGGGCGAGCCGCCCGACCTGTGGTGGGAGCACACCGGTTACGCGGACGCGGTCCGCGAGCAGGCCGCGATCGATGGAGGCCTGACGGGCAACGAGGATCCGTTCATCAGCTTCTACCACGACGTGCCCCGTCCGCTCGCCGAGGAGGCGATGCGGCGTGAGCGGCACGGATCGATCGTCGGTCTCGACGAGCCGTGGCCCATGGACGCCTGGCCCGCGGTGCCGACGAGATTCGTGCTGTGCACCGAGGACCGGTTCTTCCCGCCGGCGTTCATGCGTCGGGTCGTCGCCGAGCGGCTCGGCATCGTGCCGGACGAGATCGGAAGTGGTCACTGCGTCGCCCTCAGTCGCCCGGTCGAGCTCGCGGCGGCATTGGATGGCTACGCCGACCGCTCGGGAGATCGCCGGCACCCGCCCGACGCTGACCCGTAGCATGCCGAGGCGTGACCGAACGGCCCTTCGCCGACCTCACCGACGCCGGGCGTATCCGCCGGCTCAGACGAGTTGCATGGGCCGCCTTGTCTCGATATCCGATCGTGGTGAGCCGTCTGCGGTTCCTTGCAGCGCACACGAACGTCACCTATCGCGTCGATACCGAGGATGGCCGGGCCTTCGCACTCCGGGTGGGCACGACCCTCGAGGACACCGACGTCGACGTCGCGAGCGAGATGGCCTGGCTCAGCGCTCTGGTCCGAGAAAGCGACGTGCCGGTCGTCCGCCCTGTGGAGAACGCGGACGGAGAGCTCGTCACGATGGCGGTTGGGCCCGGGGTTCCCGAGGAACGGCGCTGCGTGCTGTTCTCCTGGCTGCCGGGCTCCGTGCTCGCGGATCAGACCTCGACGGCTCGCTATGCGGATCTCGGCGAACTGGCCGCGCAGCTCCACGACCACGGGGAGCGGTGGCGGCCCCCCCGAACGTTCCGTCCCCTCGTGTGGGACCGCGTCTTCTACTACCCCACCGAGCCGGTGGTGCTCTTCGATCCCCGATACCGACGGTGGATGACGAAGGAGCGGACCGACACCCTGCGTGAGGCCCTCGAGATCCTCACCCCTGAACTCGGGCGACTCCACCGCGAACGTCGTCTCTGCGTGATCCATGGCGACCTCCAGATGGGGAACGTGATGGTTCATCGCGGCAGACTGACGGCGTTCGACTTCGAGGACGTGATGCGTGGTACTCCCGTGCAGGACATCGCGATCACGCTCTCCTACGGACGGGCTCGGCCGGACTACGGGGAGCTGTGTCGGGCATTCCGAGCCGGCTATGAACGGCGGCGAGGCTGGCCGGTCGAGTTCGAGGGGCAACTCGAGCTGCTGATGGCTGCCCGGAAGATGATGTTCCTCAACTATCTGCTCCGCACGGAGCCAGGGCCTGAGGAGTTCGTCGCGGCGTCCATACGTGACGTGCGACGGCTCATGGAGGGGGTGTCCCTGTAGTGGGCGAGGACGACCGATGAGAACCTGACACGCGGTCCGTCGTACCTGGAGCAGCGACGACGAGGCGGCCGGGTGGTCGCTGGACAAGGAGACGAACACGATGGCGCGGTACCTGATCTCGTTCGACGACGGATCGATGGACTTCCCCGAGGAGGACCTCCCGGCGGTCGGCGAGGCTTCCCATCGGGTGGTCCGGGAGGCCAAGGACGCCGGCGTCTGGATCTTCGGCGGTGGAGTAGCTCGTCAACAGGCGAGCATCGTGGCCACCGACGGCGCGGTCACGGTCGGACCGTTCCCCGAGACCAAGGCGGTCGTCGGCGGCTTCTCGATCATCGAGGTCCCGTCGCGCGATGACGCCCTGAAGTGG
This sequence comes from Actinomycetota bacterium, assembly GCA_035711865.1. Taxonomy (GTDB): domain Bacteria; phylum Actinomycetota; class UBA4738; order UBA4738; family HRBIN12; genus JAOUEA01. The sequence goes on along the minus strand of DASTBT010000150.1, from coordinate 15,036 downwards.
GCCGCGAAGATCGCCGAGGCGTGCAGGTGCGCGCAGGAGGTGCGCGAGATCATGTACGACGCGGAGAGCTGAGCCACCGTGCCGAGGAGCCTCAGTCGAGGAGCGAGATGCCACGACCCTGATGCTGCGCCGGCCTCGAGGGCCGCTCGATCATCACCACCGATCGACAACCCTCCTGGTCGCTCACGCGTCACGTTCCAGGAGCTCCTTCAGCCCCTGCAGGCGACGATCCCAGAGCGCACCGATCGCACGCATCCACGCTTCCGCCTCGGCGAAGGGACGCGTGTCGAGCTCGAACCTGGTCTCGCGCCCGTGCCGTTCGGCGGTCGCGAGGCCCGCGTCGGCGAGCGCGAACAGGTGCTTGGACGTCGCCTGCCGGCTGATGCCGACGCGGGCCGCGAGCCGGGTCGCGGTGAGCGGACCGTCGGCGGAGAGCTCGCGGACGATGCGCCGACGGGTCGGGTCGGCGAGTGCGGTGAACACGGCGCCGGCGTCGTCCAACCCGCGGTCGGCCCCGATCGCCATCGCCGCCCGGTTCAGTGCCGCGGCTTGAGGGTCGTGAGGTACTCGACGAGTTCCGCAAGCTCGCTCTCCCACCCCTCGACGTTCCCGTCGCGCTTGTCGGCGGGAAGTTGGGAGAATCCGCGCTCCACGACGGTGAGCCGTGTCCCGGTGCCGTCGGGCGCGTCGTCGAGCGTGAACTCGACGGTCGTAGCGGGCAGGTCGTCGCCGCCGGGATGCCACCGATACACGAGCCGGTTCGGAGGATCGATCTCGTCGAAGATGCCGGTGGCGATGTCCTCGTCCCACTCCAGGTAGAGCTCGCCGCCGGGCCGCAGATCGACGCGGGCATCCTTCGTGGGGAACCAGCGCTTGAGCTGGTCCGCAACGGTGAGCGCCGCCCACACCTGTTCGCGGTCGACGTCGATCGTGACGTCCTTGCGGATCTCGTCCGGTACGGGGGTCGTGCTCATGGGAGCCTCCTCCTCGGTCGGGTGCGTGGCCGTCTCATCCGAAATGCGCAACGATTTGGTTGCGCGTAGAATACGCAATCGACCAGTTGCGTGTCAAGCCGCCTGACTCGGTCGCGGGCATAGCCCCGCGGGTAGCCCGCCGAGCTCGCGCTGATGTTGTGGCTACGTCAACGACCGCTGGGAGGCGTGACCGGTAGGTCGACGCGCATGGTCGTGCCACTGCCCGGTGCGTCGAGTGCCTCGATCCGGCCGCCGTGGGCTTCGACCAGGCGCTTCGCGATCGGGATGCCCGGCCCGGTGTCGCGCACCTCGAACCACACCCAGCCGAGAGTGAGCGGAAGCCATGCGAGTGGATGACAGCGTCAGTCGCCTCGGCGCTCGGCTCGCCGGGCATCAAGGCAAGTGCACGAATCGCATCCTCGCGGATTGCGAAGTGTGGACCGCCCTGTTCGATCGAATATCGCCCGCGCAACACTGAGACGATGTCCACGGCAGCTCCACCCGCTGATCCTTCATCCACGACTCGACGGTCTCTGCTTGTGTCTTCCAGTTGGAGACGCTCTCAAGGCTGTCGACCAATCGACGGACCTCTTCACGCATCCGGATTCGGCCTCACCCCGTCTGCGGCGACGATGCCCTCCTAACCCTTCGGTACACTCGCTGGCATCCCTGACCTGCGGAAACGAGGTTCCTAGATGTCACGAGTGATCCTGATCGCGTGGGACGGCGCCGACTGGCGCATCCTCGACCCCCTGCTCGAGCAGGGCGCCCTGCCGAACCTGCAGGCCCTGATCGACCGGGGGCAGCGCGAGGTGCTGCGCAGCACGGTGCCCACGCACAGCTGGTCGGCATGGCCGAGCTTCCTGACCGGCGTCGACCCGGTGGACCACGGCGTCTACGACATCCTCGAGACCGTGCCGGGCACCCACAAGCAGTACCCGGTGACCTACAAGTCGATCAAGGCGCGCACGTTCCTCGACGACCTCACCGCCGCCAAGAAGAAGCAGCTGCTCCTCGACGTGCCGCTCACGTTCCCGCCGCCCGCGATCGACGGCAGCCTCGCGGCCGGCGGCGTGCTGCCGAAAGGACGCCAGTTCACGATGCCGGGCGACCTGCCCGACCAGCTGCAGAAGGCCGGCCTGGAGTGGCCGATCAACGGCATGAGCTGGACGACCTACCACAACAAGCCCGACGCGTACCTCGACGAGGCCTTCGAGGTCACGGACAAGCGCATCAAGGCGAGCGAGTGGCTGATGGACAACACCGACTGGGACCTGATGGCCACGGTCTGGGTGTCGATCGACCGCACGCAGCACGCGCTCAGCAACTACGTGGCGCCGGACCATCCCGACTACGTGAAGAACAAGGACACTCGCATCGGCAAGAAGGTGGCCGACATCTTCCGCCAGACCGACGACGCGATCGGGTCGTTCGTCTCCCGGGCGCGCGAGGACGACATCATCCTGTTCATCAGCGATCACGGCTTCCAGTCGTGCACGCGGGCGGTGAACATGGACCGTCTCCTGAAGGAGTTCGGCTACCTCGACTTCAGCGCCTCGAACGCTGTGTTCGGCCCGATGCAGTGGGGGCCGGTGCGCAAGGTCGCGCGCAAGGTCTACGACACGCTGGGCCTGCACGGGAAGGTCGCCCTGCCGCAGTCGGTGAACTGGTCGAAGACCAGAGCGTTCACGACGATCCGCTCGACCGGCGAGGGTGTCTCGATCAACCTCGCCGGCCGCGACGTCGACGGCGTCGTCGACCCCGGCGACTTCGAGAATGTGCGCGACGAGCTGATGGACCGTCTCGGCTCCTACGTAGACCCGAAGACGGGCAAGACGCCCGTGAAGTCGATCGCGAAGCGCGAGGACGTCTTCCCGAGCGGGAAGTTCGCCGAGCAGGCGCCCGACATCATGATGGTGCCGAACGAGGGCTACTCGCTCACGCACGCGAAGAGCGCGCTCGAGGACGCCGACTGGGTGAGCGGCGACCACCGCATGGAAGGCGTGATCGTGGCGGTCGGCCCGAACGTGAAGCCGTTCGAGCGCACGCCGGCGCTGATCGACATGGCGCCGACGCTGGTGGCGGCCTTGGACGCTCCGACGGCCGTGAAGCCGACGGGTCGCGTGCTGCACGAGATCGTCGGCGCCGTGGACATCACCGAACGGGAGGTCGCCGCCGGTGACGAGGGCTCCACGGCCCCGGGGTCCGCGATCCCCGGCATGACGATCCCCGGCATGGGCGACGAGAGCGCGGTCAACGAGTCCGAGGCCGACGAGATGGAAGAGCACCTGCGGGGCCTCGGCTACATCGAGTAGCGTCTCGCGGCTCGCCGGGCGACACCACTATCGATGTCGATCAGCGTTGCAGAGCGCTCGACCGACTCCTGACACCACTATCGGTGTCGATCCGAGCCGGAGACGCATGTCACGGAATCGGGCCGAGGCACGACGCGACGCTCGATCTGGCGGTCCGACGTGCACGGGTCACGGGAGAGGGCGGATCCGCTGCCACCGGCCGGGTTCGCCGCGCACGACCTGCTCCCAGCCGTCGCCTCGGCGCACGAGGTAGGCCGCGAACGCGCACCGCACGCCGTTCGCCGTGAACGCATCGGCCCGGTCCATCAGCTGGAAGTGCAGGTGCGGGGCGGTCGAGTTCCCCGTGTGCCCGACACGCCCGAGGCGCTGGCCGGTCACCACCGAGTCGCCTCCGTGCACGGTGACGCTGCCGGGTGCGAGGTGCGCGTACAGCGCGAAGGTGTCGGACGATCCGACGATCACGTGGTTCCCTGCGAGGCGGGCCGGATCGAGTCGCTGCCAGCGACGCGCGGCACGGCCGGACGCGATCGTGTTCCTCAGCACCTTCCACGCCTCGACGACCGGATGCAGCCACCGGCGCTCCGCCACGCCGTCGACGACTTCGACGACGTCTCCGCCGAGAGCGGCGTGTACCGGCTGGCCCCACGCGTACCACTCCCGGGTCCGTCCGCCGATCAGCGCCCGCCGGAGGCGACCGCCGGGGTGCGGATGAACGCCTGATCGTTCGTCCGTTCGGATGAAGTCGTACGCGTAGCGTTGCCCGAACGTATCGGTCCCGTGGCTCGGGACCCGGTGCGCCGGCGTCCGTTCCACCGTCCACTCGCCGCGCAACGGGAAGTCGACGACGACCGGCGAGTCGTGTCGGTCCATCGATGGACGCTACCCGGCCTGGGCGGTTCGCAAGCACCCCGATCGTCGGTCCACGTGGAGCCCTGCAACATATGTTGTAGGGTCGGGTCGTGGGAACGGTATCCGAAACACACGCGGTGGGCCTGGCCGGCCATCGGGCGCTCGCCCACCCGCTGCGACTGCGCATCATCCGGCTGCTGCGCGTCGAGCCGAGGTCTGCGTCGTCGCTCGCCCGCGAGCTCGACGTGCTTCCCGGGTCGGCGCGGTTCCACCTCGGGGTGCTCGAACGCGCCGGGGTCGTCTCGAGGGCCGGGGAACGGGTCGTGAACGGCGGGCGCGAGGTGCTGTTCGCGGCCCCCGACGTGGTGACCCTCGACGACGACGTCGAGCCGGCGATCCGGTGGGCGACGGACCGTGCCTACCTGCAGGAGCTGACGACGCTGATCGAGCTCGGTGCGACGGAACCGGGCGGGGTCGCCGGCTTCTCGCTCCACGTGTCGCACCTGCGACCTCGCGACGCGGCCAGGGCCGAGCGAATCGTGCGCGAGGCGAGCCGCAGGATCGCCGAGCTGGACCGACCCGACGACCCGAAGGCGACGCCGCACGTGGTCGCGACGCAGTTGGTCCGGCTTCCCGCGAGCGCCTCGTGAGCGAGACGCGGCGCACGAGCCTGCTCCGGCAGCACGCGGAGTTCCGCTGGTTCTGGTTCTCGCGCGCGATCTCGTACGTCGGCGACGGCATCGCGCTGGTCGCGCTCGTGTTGCACGTGCAGGAGACGAGTGGCAGTGGCACGGCGGTCGGCGGCCTGTTGCTCGCGATCGCCCTGCCGAGCCTGCTGGGGCCGGTCGCAGGGTCGATCGCGGATCGCGTGGATCGTCGACACATGATGATGGTCTGCGAGCTCGGCCAGGGGATGGTGTATCTCGCGACCGCGATGTTCCTGCCGAGCTACGGGGCGTTGCTGGCGCTGGTCGCGGTCGCGAGCGCCCTCGCGCGATGCGTGGCACCGGCGGCGAGCAGCTCGGTCCCCTCGCTGGTTCCGGGCGAGGACCTCGTCGGGGCGAACGCGTGGCTCGGCACGGCGCTCAACCTGCAGGTGGCGTTCGGCGGGCTGCTCGGCGGGCTCCTCGTGGCGGGGGTCGGCGTGCGCTGGGCGCTCGTGATCGACGCGGCGACCTTCCTCGCTTCGGCGCTCGCGCTCGCGAAGGTGCCTTCGCTCCAGTCGCTGGCCATGGGTGCGGAGGTCGTCTCGTTCGCGCGCACGGTGCGCGACGGCATCGGGTTCGTCGCGAAGCATGCGGTGGCGCGTGCGGTGATCGTCACCCTGTTCGTCGGGGTGGCGTTCGCGGCGGTCGACAACGTGGCCCTCGTGTTCCTGACCCGCGACGACCTCGGCGGGGGCGAGGCGGCCTTCGGCGCCCTGTCCTCTGCGTTCGGCTTCGGCATGCTGGCCGCCTCGCTCGTGCTCACCCGGTGGGAACGGCTGGTCTCGGCCCGCGCAGCCTTCCTCGGCGGCTGGTTCCTCACGGCGGCCGGCACGCTGGCGACCGGGCTGGCGCCGGCGATCGCCGCAGCGGTGTTTGCGCAGGGGATCGGGGGCATCGGCAACGGGGTGGGCAACGTGGGGGGCGACACGCTGATCCAGCGGTCGGTCCCCTCGGCGATGCTCGGTCGGGTCTTCGGGCTGGTGAAGACCGCCGCGTTCCTCGGGAGCGGGCTCGCCTACGCGATCGGCGGCGTGCTCGTCGACCAGATGAGCCCGCGAGCCGTCTTCGTCGTCGCCTCGGCCGGTGTGCTCGGCGCCTCGATCGGCGGCGTGTTCCTGCTGCCGTCGGACCGAACGTCGTCGCCCCAGCGGCCTTCCTGACCTGCCAAGGTGTCCCGGGACATGTCCGGCCGCATGAGCGAGGAGGGTGAGGCCATGAGCACGGATGTCTGGGCGGCGGTCTTCCTGATCGCCGCGCCCGTGTGGTTCAACGTCGCGTTCGCGATGCTCGCGAGCCGGTTCGACTATCCGGCGGTGCTCCGGGAACCGGCGGGCGCGATCCTCGAGCGATTCCGTGCGGGTGGCGACGGCCTCGTCTGGCTCTGGTGGGCGTTCGCAGCCTCCGCATTTCTGCTCGTTCCGGCCGTGGTGCTGCTGTCCGCGACGGCGACCGACGGAGGGCCCCTCGTGGCTGTGGCGACGGTGACCGGCGTGCTCGCGGCGTTCGTCCAGCTGCTCGGCCTGCTCCGGTGGAGCTACCTGGTGCCGTGGCTCGCCAGGGCGCACGCCGCCGCGTCGACGCCGCAGGAGCGCGCGACGTTCGAGGCCACGTTCGAGGCGTTCCATCGGTTCCTGGGCGTGGGGGTGGGGGAGCATCTCGGCTACCTGTTTACGGGGCTCTGGACGGCCGAGATCGGTATCGCGATCGCGCTCGACGGCCTCGTTCCCTCGTGGCTGGGATGGATCGGCCTCCTGGTAGGACTGGGGCTGATGTTCGGATCGACCGAGTTCCTCGGATCGAACTGGGAGGGCGGATGGAAACTCGCGGGCGACGCGGTGCCGATCCTCTACGTCGCCTGGTCGCTGTGGCTCGTCGCCTTGGGGATCGCGCTCGTGCTGTGAGGCGATCCGGTCGCTCGCCAGATCAGCCGAACCGCGCGATGCCCCCCTCGAACCGGTGCACGATCATCCTGGCGTTCCCGAGCATGGCGGCCTTCTGCCGAAGCTGCTCCAACAGGCGCGCACTCGGCTCGCCGTAGAGATCGATCGTCGCGAGACGCACGAGTCCGACGAACGGCGCGAACACGGGCCGAGCCGCGTCCAGATGGGCCTCCATCGATGCAGGATCGGGATGGATCTGCACGACCGTCATCAGCTGTCGAGACGCGTCGAGGAAGACCTCGTACATGATGACGTCCGGCTCGTTCGCTTCGACGAACGAGGCCATGTTCGCGATCGCGGTCTCGACCTCCTCGACCTTGCCATCGAGGATCCCGGAGGTGTCGACGCACATGATCGACCTGGACACGGGTGGCCTCCCCAGGCGCGGCGGATGGTTTCGTTTCGTCCTCGCGAGCGTAGAGACGCGCCGGCGGAAGGCGCAAGCCCGTGTGCCGAGCGGAGGGGGTCGTGGGACTCTGCCTCTTTCCTTCACCTCGATGTCCCGGCGGCCGGTGTGCAGGACGACGCGATGGCCTACGATCGGTACTGCCCGCCCGAGCGAGGACACTCCTCATGCATCGGACGTTCAGGCTGCTGGTGACCGCCTCCGTGCTCGCGGCCCTGCTCGCACCCACGTCGGGCACGGCGGTCGTGCTCGACCGAGACACCGGGTTCGACCCTCGAGACGTCGAGACGGCCATGCGTTTCGACCCCGACATCAGCTCGACGACGCGGCGCCTCGCGACCCACGGCGGCCGGAGGGTGCTCGCGATCGTCGTGCGCTTCTACGATCCCGTCGCAGGCTGGGGGTTGCGGATCCTCCTCGATGCGAACGGCGGGCCTCGCGTCGACCACATCATGAACACGTTCGGTGAGGATTGCTTCGTGTGGCCCAAGGGGCATCGGCGCGACGCGGTGGAGGGCCGTGCGGTCGCGCGAAGCCGCCGCTTCGTCTGCCGAGTTCCGGCACGAACCGTGTCACCGGCGAAGTCGATCCGATGGAAGGTCCGCACGCAGCCACCTGAGGAACCCGACGAGATCTTCGTGATCGACCACGCTCCGAGCGACCACGGCTGGTACCCCTAGCTTCGGCACTGTCCTGATCGCAGCTCGTTCGGGATGGGATGCTCCTCGACATGAGTGACGCCCGCATCCCCGGGCTCGGGCCGCGCGGCGAGGGCTGGGTCGCTGCGCAGGCTGTGGTCGGCGCGGCGATCGTGGTGCTCGGCATCATCGGCCCCGGGTGGCCGAGCTCCGTGCGGGTGGCTGCCGCGGCGCTGGGGATCGCGCTCGTCGTGGGCGGGCTCGCGCTGGCATCGTGGGGCATCGCCTCCCTGGGCCCGTCGCTCTCCCCGTTCCCCCGGCCCGCCGCGGGCGCGCGGTTCCTCGATCGCGGGGCGTACGGGCGCGTGCGGCACCCGATCTACGGCGGGATCCTGCTCGGTGCGGTGGGATGGTCGCTGATCCGTTCGCCGCTGGCGCTCGCGGCTTCGGCCGTGCTGGTGGTGATCCTGGAGCTGAAGTCCCGCTCCGAGGAGTCGATGCTCGTCGCGGCCTATCCCGAGTACTCGACGTATCGCGACCGTGTCCGGTGGCGGTTCATCCCGGGCGTCCGCTGACGATCCGAGACGTCAGCGCTCCCACGATGCCCTCGACGAACCGCGGCACCGCCGATCCGTCGGGGTCGTGGTCCGGGTTGAGCTCACAGATCGTGAACGACGTCACGGTGGGGTGGGCGAGCAGCACGCCGAGCGCCGTCATCGTCGCGTCGAACGAAAGGCCCTCGTTCCGGTCGACGTTCTCCTGCAACGGAAGGTCCACGAAGTCGATCACGTCGACGTCGAGGTGCACGGCGAGGTGGTCGACGCGCCCCGCGAACGCGTCGAGCTTCCGTTCGGCCGACGCCGCCGGGTCCGCAGCGACCTCCTCGACCGGCGTTCGGTCGATGCCGAGCGCCGAGATCCGCTCGCGCTCGTGATCCTCGCCACGTCCATGGCCGAACAGCCAGAGCTCCTCGGGTCGCAGCAGGGGGGTGCGGGGGAACGCCGTCGACAAGGCCGGGTCGGCGAGGTCGTCGCCGAGGGCGTGGGCGATGCCCATCGAGTCGAGCGCCCCCCATCGCACGGTCGAGGGCGTGTTCATGTCGGCGTGCAGGTCGAAGTAGACGAGGCCCACGCGGCCGCCGAGGCGATCCTGGAGCCCCGCGAGCGTGCCGAGCTCGATCGTGCAGTCGCCGCCGAGCACGAGCGTCACGTCGCCGTCGGCGGCGGAGACCCGCTCGACGGTCTCGAGGGCGATGTCGCGCACGGCGTCGACGTGCTGGGCGAACGGATGCTCGCGGTCGGGGAACCATCGCCGCAGCTCCGTGTCGCCGACATCCCGTACCTCGAGACCGGCTCGCTCCAGCGCGGGGATCAGCCCGGCCCGACGGAGTGCGGCGGGGGCGCGTTCCTGGCCGGGGGCGAACGCCCCCATGCTGCTCGGCACACCGATCACATCGATCGAACCCATCGTCGACGCCTCCTGCTCCGAGGTACGAGTGACAGGGTGACACCCGACGGCGTTACCTGTCAAATGACTACGCTGGTTCATGTACGACATGCCCAAGCACGAGTTCCACTAGGGTCGCCGATGATGGACATCGACCGGGGGGCGCCCGCGATCGCGGACGGTGAGATCGAGATCTCGGCGCCGCCCGCAACGGTCTGGGCCCTGCTCGCCGATCTCGCGGCCTGGCCGACGTGGAACCGGGACGTTCGCTCGGTGACGTTGGAAGGTCCGGTCGAGCCGGGAACGGTCTTCCGCTGGAAGTCTGGCCCGGCCTCGCTCGTCTCGACGCTGCAGGTCGTGGACGAACCCCGCGAGATCGCATGGACGGGGGTCACGATGCGCATCCACGCCACGCACGTCTTCCGCCTCTCGCCGAGGGAGGGCGGCACGTCGGTGCGTTCCGAGGAATCGTGGAGCGGGCTGATCCCCACCCTGTTCCGGGGGTACAGCCGTCGGACCTTGCGCTCGGGTATCGAGAGCGTCCTCGCCGCACTCAAGGTGGAAGCGGAGCGCCGCGCCGGACGATGACCGTCGAGCGCCGGACCGTCGACGGGCTCGCCGAGCCGCCGGGGTACGCCCACGTCGCGATCGCGGCCGGATCGACGCTGGTCTTCACGGCCGGCGCCGTGCCGCTGGACGAGAACGGCGCCCTCGTCGGGGCGAACGACGTCGAGGCCCAGACCGGCCAGGTGATCGAGAACCTCTTGCGGCAGCTCGAGGCCGGCGGCGCGGGCACCGGCGACGTCGTCAAGACGACCGTCTTCGTGGTCGGCGAGTCGCACGAGGCGCAGGAACGCGTGTGGCGGGCCGTTCAACGTTCGCCGCTGGCCACCGCACCTTCGACGCTCGTCGGCGTCGCGCGGCTCGGCTACCGGGGTCAGCTCGTCGAGATCGAGGCGATCGCGGTCATCTGATAGCGCCAACCGCCCGACCGTCCATCGCCAGGGCGAGGGGCCGCACGTCACTGGGAGGCAGGTTGCCGCCGGCGACGAGCCTGAGCACGAGCTGCTCGCGCCGCCAGAGGTAGACGACGCTGCGCGGGATCGAACGGTCGACGAAACGCAGGCCATCGTCGGCCCCCGGGAGACCGGCGGGCAGCGAGTCGACCAGTCCCCAGTCGAAGTGCAGGCTCAGGGCCAGCACGCTCATCGCGGCCTGGGCCGCTATGGGGGAGTCGTACTCCACCGCCCACGCCTCCAGGAAGGCTTCGCGAAGCGGGGACGCCGCAGGTTCGAGGAACCGCACGCTCGAGGCCCGCCGCGCCAGACCGGTCGCGGCCGGGACGTCTCCGAGCAGCGTGGCCACGCCGTGTACCGTCGACCGGAAATGGGTCCCCAGGGGAGTCGCCGATCTCGGCACGAGGATCCTCTGCAGCGGGACCGGTGCGGAACGGTGCACCGCGTCGACCGGTACACGGGCATCCTCAGAAGGACTCCGCGCTGCGGCAACGCCGCCCACCAGCGCGATTGCCAACGCGAGCGACGCGACCGCCTCCCGACGACGCCGATGCTGTCGGACCTGCTCGATGCTGCGCACGTCCAGCGTCGCTGGGACGACGGCCGCGAGCTCGCGCTCGAGCTCGGTGCGGACGGAGCGCGCTGTCGGTTGGCCCTGCATCAGTGCGGTCCGGCCCTCGAGCGCCAGGCCGCCGATCGCCGATGCGGGCACGCCGAGGGCACGCCCGGCCTCTGCGGCGTCGTAGCGCCAGAGCTCCGTGAGCACGAGCGCGGCTCGATGCAGGGGCGTCAGCCGGGCGAACCGATCGTCGGGCGTCGTCTCGGGCCCCGCGCGCGTCCGCCCGATGCGCCGCGCGACGGCCCGGCGCCGGGACCGCCTCCGGAACGATCTCAAGGCGACGTGCCGTAGGAAGCCGACCGGGTGCCCCGACGACCCCACCCGGTCCCATCGTTCCCACACCGTCGCGAACGCGTCGCGCGCGAGCGCCTCGGCTTCCCCACGATCACCCACGATCAGGAAGAGCGCGGCGAACAGGGGATCGCGTTCTCGCCGCAGGAACTCGTCGACGGGTGCCGGCGTCGACAGCGAGGAGCCGCCCTCGAGATGGAGTACCAGGTCGCTCACACCTCCGCGGCCCATGCTACGCCGGCGCGTGGCGCCGCGGGACTCGACCGATCGGCCCGTCGGTCGCGCGGCGCATCGTCGGATTCGACAAGCCGCACCGACCCAGGTATGCAAGGCACCGTAGACCGAACGAGGGAGGGGCGTATGAGGATGCGCTGGAAAGTCATGGCTTCGGTGCTGTCCCTGTCGCTGGTGGCCGCCGCGGCGGTCGGGCCGGTGACCGCGACGGCGACCAAGGGGAAGCAGCCGAAGAAGCCTTCGAGGGTCTTGATCATCGTGCTCGACCAGATGCTGCCCGAGTACGTGCAGCGGTTCGGCATGCGCAACGTCAGATCCCTGATGCGCACGGGGGTGAAGTTCCCTCGGGCGATCGTCGGGCACATGGCGGCCACGACCGTCATCACCCACAACGTGCTGACGAGCGGGCAGCTTCCGAAGCACATGGGGTGGACGAACGAGGTCTACCGTGACACCGACGACGTGCTCGGCCAGGGCGCCGGGGCGTACCACGTGACGAGCAGCCTCGGCTGCGGTGACTTCGGGGCGCTCGTCGAGCACGCCGGGTACCCCAAACTCGAGGACTACCTGAGCACTGGCGGCAGCGACGCGACGTTCGTGTCGATCGGGAACAAGACCACCTCGTCGTGCCCCGCGGGCCAGCCGGTCGAGGAGGGCGTCGACAACGACATCATCGTGCGGCTCGGGAGCTCGGCTACGCTCGACTGCGACGGCACAGGAGCGAAGAGTTGGCGTGGGCCATCGGGCGTGAACGTGCCCGCCTACCTATCGACGCTGTGCGGCCGGTTCTACGTGCCGGTCTTCGATGCGTTCGGGACGGCGACGACGTCGCCGGCCTGGATGTACCCGGCCGACGGCGCCCGCTACATCACCGGGAACGACCCCGCGCACCGGGGCGGCGACGTGTGGGCCGCCGACGCGGCGATCGAGGTCATGCGCAACGACCCCGGCTGGGACGGCATGCTCGTGAGCATGCCGGCGATCGACAAGACCGGCCACATGTGGGGCACCGACGACACGGGTCCGTCGGGGGTCGGCGACGACGTCTACGACTTCGCCCACCTTCCGAAGAGCGCGAAGATCGCCGACAAGCAGGTCGGGAAGCTCCTGGACGCGCTCGACGAGCTCGGCATCGAGAAGGAGACGCTGGTCGTACTGACCACCGACCACGCCGGTCTGACGGCGCGTCGCTATCACGGCGTCGACGGGCCCGACCGCGGGAACTTCAACTGGTACTACGGCGAGGACGCCGACGAGGTCTACAAGGACCCCAGTCCCGCGATCGAGGGGCTGGTGACAGCACTCGACGGCAACGTCGACTTCTCCTATCAGGACGGACACATCGGCGTCTGGCTGAACGACCGCTCCGCCGCGAAGAAGCGCCAGGCGGCGAAAGCGCTGGCCGACCTGCCCGACGTGATCGCCACCTACTCGCGCAACGGCGAGCGCTACGCGGAGCGGACCCGTTCGCTCGCCGGAACGACGAGGGTCGAGAAGGCGTGGTTCCGGAATCGCGCACAGCGGCTCGTGAACACGATGGCCGCCGCCGACGGGAACGGTCCCGACGTGGTCGGCCTGCTGCGCGACCACACGTCGTACGGAGTCGAGGGGGACCACGGGGGGCACCAGAAGCAGATCCAGCGGATCCCGGTCGTCTTCCACTGGCCGGGGTTGAGATCGGGCGCCCGGCCGGGCGTCGCGATCCGGTCGGTCGACATCATGCCGACGATCCTGCGGCTGATGGGCATCCCGAACGACCCGAGCCACCCGATGGACGGGAGGCGGATCGCGCTTCCGAAGGCGTAGCCGCGGGCCGAGCCCGCTCGGTCACTCCTCCTGGTGGTGGGGCTGGGCGGGGTCGGCGCCGGGCTGCTCCGCGAGCCAGATCGCGGGCAGCGGCGTCTGGAATACGACGTCGGGCACGTCGGGCGGCTCGCGCCAGGGCAGCGGGTCGCGAAGCCCGACGATGTCGTCGGGGCGCATCGGGATGCGGTTCAGCCGTCGTCCGGTCGCTGCCCGCACCGCGGCGGCCACCGCGGCCGGGGCGACGATCGTCGAGGGCTCGCCCACGCCCTTCGCGCCGAAGGGAACGCCGGGCTCGGCGTCCTCGATCACCTCGCAGACGATCTCGGGCATGTCGAGGATCGTCGGGATCAGATAATCGGTGAACGAGCCGTTCTTGATCGCGCCGTCGTCCAGGACCAGCTCCTCCATCAGCGCGAACCCCAGTCCCTGGGCAGTTCCGCCTTCGATCTGACCGGTCACTCCCTGCGGGTTCAGCACGTGGCCGACCTCCTGCACGGCGGCGATCTGCAGCACCCGCACGAGGCCGAGTTCCTCGTCGACCTCGACGACCGCCCGCTCGGCCGCGAACGCGAACGCGACGTGCACGTCGCCCTGCCCTCGCTCGTCGAACCCCTCGACCCTGCGATGGCGGTACACCTCGGTGGCCGACACCGGGGGGCCGAGCAGCGCCGCGACGTTGCCGACGGGGGTGCCGTCCAGCAGCAGGCGGTCGTCGGCGAGCTCGAGGTCGGCATCGTCGGGAACGCCGAGCGAGGCTCGTGCACGCGCGAGCAGCTCGCGCCGAACGGCGGCGCAGGCGGCCTGCACGGCGCCGCCCGCCATCATCGTCTGGCGCGACGCCGAGCTGGACCCGGCCGAGCCGATCCGCGCCGTGCCGTGCGGCGCGAAGCGCACGTCGCCGACGCCCATTTCCGTGCGCGCGATCTGGGTGAGCACGGTCAGCAGACCCTGGCCCACCTCGACCGCCGCCGTGACGATCTCCGCGTATGGACCCTCCGGCCCGGCCGAGAGAGTCACGCGCGCCTCCGCTGAGTCGTCGAACCCCTCGCTGTAGGCGAGGTTCTTGTACCCGAGCGCGAGGCCGACGCCCCGGCGCACGGTGCCGGTGCCGTTGCCCGCGACGTTGCCCGCTCCTCCCGGCAGCTCGAGCACGTCGGCGGCTCTCGAGCGCGGCGGGGGCTCCGGGATCGCGGCGCAGCGGCGCAGGAGCTCCCCGACCGGAGCACTCGAGCGCAACACCTGCCCGGTCGGCATCACGGACCCCGGGCGGAGCACATTGCGCAGGCGCAGCTCGATCGGGTCGAGGCCGAGCGCCTCGGCGAGTCGGTCCATCTGGGCCTCGTAGGCGAAGCAGGCCTGCGGAGCGCCGAAGCCGCGCATCGCTCCGCACGGCGGGTTGTTCGTCGAGACGGCCGTGCCGTCGATCGCCGCGTTCGGGACCTCGTAGGGGCCGGCGGCGAACGTCGAGGCGTTCGCGATGACCGCCGTCGACGACGACGCGTACGCACCCCCGTCGATCAGCAGCCGAGCCCGCACGATCACGAGCCGCCCGTCGCGCGTCGCGCCGTGCCGCAACCAGATCCGTGAGGGGTGGCGATGCACGTGTCCGAGGAAGGACTCCGCCCGGTCGTAGACCATCTTCACCGGCCGCCCGGTGTGACGGGCGAGCATGCAGGCGTGGATGTGCAGGTGCAGGTCCTCCCGCGACCCGAAGGCTCCGCCCACGCCCGCGAGGTGCACCCGGACGCGCTCCTCGGGCAGGCCGAGGCAGGGCGCGATCTGGCGTCGGTCGGCA
>DASTBT010000149.1:0-18225 GCA_035711865.1 Actinomycetota bacterium | reverse complement strand
AGGAGCCCTCGACGATGGCGCGCGCGATCGTCGAGGCGACCACGAACTTCGAGAACCCCGACGTGCTCGCGAAGCTCTCGCACGGGCTCGGCGACCCGATGGCCGGGCTCGAGATCGGCTCGCTCGAGACCCGGCTGCAGGAACGCGGCTGGTAGCCGTCGGGGGGTATCCCCTGTGAAGGCCGGCGTCCTCGCGTTGCAGGGGGATTTCCGCGAACACTGCCGCGCCCTCGCCGACGCCGGCGCGACGCCCCTCGAGGTGCGCGCGGTCGATGACCTCGCCGACGTCGACTGCCTCGTGATCCCCGGCGGCGAGTCCACCACGATGGGCAAGCTCGCACGCGTCTACGGCTTGCTCGAGCCGGTCCGCGCGCGAGCCCACGCGGGCATGCCGGTCTTCGGTACCTGTGCGGGCATGATCGTGCTGGCCGAGCGGATCGTGGGCGGCGAGCCCCTGTTCGGCCTGATGGACATCGGTGTCGAACGCAACGCCTACGGGCGGCAGCTCGATTCGTTCGAGGCAGACGTCGACGTCGACGGCATCGATCACCCCGTGCGCGGGGTGTTCATCAGGGCCCCGCGCATCACCGACGTGGGCGAGGGCGTGCGGGTGCTCGCCGAGCACGAGGGCGCGCCGGTCGTGCTCGAACAAGGCGGCCTGCTCGTATCATCGTTCCACCCGGAGCTGATCGGCGAGACGGGTCTGCATCGCTACCTGCTCGCCAAGCTCTGAGCATCGACCCCGAGGGGGAGCACCATGTCCGGCCATTCGAAGTGGGCCACGATCAAGCGGAAGAAGGCCGCGAACGACGCGAAGCGGTCGAACCAGTACGCGAAGCTGCTGCGCGCTGTCGAGGTCGCCGCGCGTGAGGGAGGCACCGGCGACGTCGACTCGAACATGACGCTCGCGTCCGCCGTCGAGAAGGCGAAGAGCTTCTCGGTGCCGACCGAGAACATCGAGCGCGCGATCAAGCGCGGCACCGGCGAGGACTCGAGCGGCGCGCGCTACGACGAGATCTCCTACGAGGGATACGCGCCGGGCGGCATCGCGCTCTACGTGGAGGCGCTCACCGACAACCGGAACCGCACCGCCCAGGAGATCCGCCACGCCTTCACCCGCAATGGTGGCAACCTCGGCGAGACCGGGTCCACCGCATGGATGTTCACACGCAAGGGCGTCGTGGTCGTCGAGAAGGCGCTGGCTCCGGACGAGGAGCGGCTGCTCGAGCTCTCCCTCGAAGGCGGCGCGGAGGACCTGCGTGACTCCGAGAGCTCGTGGGACATCATCAGCGACCCGAGCGCGTTCCAGACCGTTCGCGAGGCATTGGAAGCCGCCGGCGTGGCGGTGTTCTCCGCCGAGATCTCGATGGTGCCGCAGTCGACGATCCCGGTCGACGGTGGCGAGGCGAAGCAGGTGCTGAACCTGATCGAGGCGCTCGAGGACCTCGACGACGTGCAGAACGTCTACGCGAACTTCGACATCCCCGAAGCGGTCATGGCTTCGCTCTGACGCGTCGCCGTCGTGCCTCGCGTTGATCGGTCCGGCTGCTTGCCCCGACGGAGCGGGGCACTAGACTGCACGAACGGATGTTCGATTCGTGCGTGCTCGGTGTGGATCCCGGCGTGGCGAAGCTCGGCCTCGCCGCGGTCGCTCGCGACGGCCGGAAACCCACGCTGATCTGGGCGGACACCGTGACGACGGGGGTCGACGAGCCTGAGGCCGAGCGGCTGCGCTCGATCGCGACCGCCGTCCGCGCCGCGATCGACGCCCACGGGCCCGTGAGCCTCGCGGTCGAGCGCGTGGCGTTCAACCGCAACCAGGTGAGCGCGCTCGGCGTGGCCCGCGCGACCGGTGCCGTCATGGTGGTCGCGGCGGAAGCCGGCATCGATGTGCAGGAGTACAGCCCCACCGAGGTGAAGGATTCCGTGACCGGCATGGGCAACGCCGACAAGCGGCAGGTGCGCGACGCGCTCGAGCGCGTCCACGGCTTCCGTGACCTGCCGTCGAAGCCCGACGCGGTCGACGCCGCGGCGGTCGCGCTCACCCATCTGGTCACAGCGCGACTTCGAACGGCGGCCGCGCGCGCCGAGGCCACGAGATGATCTCGTTCCTCGAGGGCGAGGTCGTCGAGAAGGGCGCGACCACCGTCGTGCTCGCGGTGGGCGGCGTCGGCTACCTCGTATCGGTGCCGACCTCCGTGCTGGGCCGGCTCCCCGCCGTCGGCAGGTCGGCTCGCGTGCAGACCCGCATGATCGTACGCGACGACTCGATCACGTTGTACGGCTTCTCGAACACCGACGAGCGGGAGCTCTTCGATCTGCTCACGGGGGTGACCGGCGTCGGGCCCAAGGTCGCCCTGTCGTTCCTCTCGGCGATGAGCGCCGACTCCATGCGACGCGCCGTGATCGCGGGGGACGCCGATGCGCTCACGGTCGTACCGGGCGTCGGGAGGAAGGTCGCCCAGCGTGTGGTCGTCGAGCTGCGTGACCGGCTCGGCGGTGAGGCAGAGCTGCCCGCCGACGGCGGCCCGATCGTCGATGTGCGCGAGGCCCTCGTCTCGCTGGGCCTCACGCCGCAGGAAGCCGCCGAGGCCACCCGCGAGCTCGACGCCGACGGGCGCGAGCTCGACGACATGCTGCGCGAGGCCCTGCAGAAGGTCCGCCGCTAGTGGACGACGACCGCCTGATCGAGGCCGCCGTCGTCGATCCCGAGGACCGGGAGTTCGACGTTGCGCTTCGGCCCACGAGCCTCGCCGACTTCGTCGGCCAAGAGCGGGTGAAGGAACAGCTCCAGCTGCTCGTCGACGGCGCGCGTCGCCGAGGGGAGCCCGTCGACCACGTGCTCTTCAGCGGTCCGCCGGGTCTCGGCAAGACGACGCTCGCGCAGATCGTCGCCAACGCGATGGGGGCGGGGTTCCAGCCCACGAGCGGACCGGCGCTCGACCGGCCCAGCGACCTGGCGGCGATCCTCACGAACCTCGAGGAGGGCGACGTGCTCTTCGTCGACGAGGTCCATCGCATGCCGCGCCCGGTCGAGGAGGTCCTCTACCCGGCGCTCGAGGACTTCGTGCTCGACGTCGTGCTCGGCAAGGGACCGACCGCGCGCTCGATCCGACTCGACCTGCCTCGGTTCACGATGGTGGCCGCCACCACCCGGCCGGGTCGTATCACGCTCCCGCTGCGGGAACGCTTCGGGTTCTCGCCGCGGCTCGACTACTACCCGGTCGACGACCTGGCGCGCATCGTGGGCCGTTCGGCCGGCATCCTCGACGTGCGGCTCGACGAGCAGGGCTCGGCCGAGATCGCGCGGCGCTCGCGCGGCACGCCGCGCATCGCGAACAGGTTGCTTCGTCGGGTGCGCGACTTCGCCGAGGTGCGGCACGACGGCGCGATCACGGGCGAGGTCGCCCGGGCGGGGCTCGAGGTCTTCGAGGTCGACGAGGAGGGCCTCGACCGGCTCGACCACGCGATCCTGCAGGCGATCGTGCAGCGTTTCGGCGGGGGGCCCGTCGGGCTCTCGACGCTCGCGGCATCGGTCGGGGAGGAGCCCGACACGGTCGAGGACGTCGTCGAGCCCTACCTGCTGCAGCTGGGGTTCCTGCAGCGAACGCCGCGTGGGCGGGTCGCCACCGAGCGCGCGTACAGGCACCTGGGAACGCAGCCGCCCGGCACGCTGCCCCTCTAGCCTCGGCACACGCCGAGGACGGTAGACTCGGGACGTCGGCGCAGGCCCGGCACCCTCGAGACCACACGGAAAGGTTCACCCATGTTCGCACTCCTCGCACAGGACTCCCAGGGAGGCAGCAGCCTCGTGGCCTTCCTGCCGCTCCTCCTGATGGGCGTGATCTTCTACTTCCTGCTGATCAGGCCGCAGCAGCGGCGGGCGAAGGCCCAGCAGGCGCTGCTGCGAAGCGTCGAGGTGGGTGACGAGATCGTCACGACCGCCGGCGTATTCGGCACGGTCACCGAGATCGACGAGGACGACGACGTGATCATCGTCGAGATCGCTCCCGGGACGCGCGTGCGCATGGTCCGGGCCGGCATCGGCCGCATCGTCGAAGACGAAGAGGAGAGCGGGGGGGCCTTCGAGGACTCCGATGTGCCCGACGGCCAGGACGGGCCGATCCAGCAGACGTGACCGACGCGTCGCTCCCGCCGACCGACGGCCCGCCGCACGAGGCTGCCGATCCGTCGACGGTCATCGCATCCGACACCACCCCCGAGCCCGCGCCGCTCCCGAGCGAGCCGGCCCCGCCCGAGGGGGACGACGTTGCCACGGTCACGCTCGAGGACGTCCAGGGCAACGAAGAGCTCTCGCGGTTCATCGCGTCGGCCGATCGCGTGATGGATGCCATGGGGTTCACCGAGCACGGCTTCCGGCACGCGAACCTCGTCGCGCGCATCGCCTTCCAGGTGCTCGCCCGGCTCGGGTACGGCGAGCGTGACGCCACGCTCGCCTGCGTCGCCGGATACCTGCACGACGTGGGGAACGCCCTCGCACGCGACGCGCACGGTCAGACGGGAGCGGTCCTCGTGCATCACGCGCTCCGCGACTCCGTGGCACCGGCCGACCTGATGCCGATCTTGGCGGCGATCGCGAACCACGAAGAGTCCGAAGGCACCGCGGTCTCACCGATCTCGGCGGCCGTGATCCTGGCCGACAAGTCCGATGTGCACCGGAGCCGCGTTCGCACGTCGGGTTCGGTCGATCTCGACATCCACGATCGCGTGAACTACGCCGTGGAGCAGTCGTTCCTTCGGGTAGACTCCGCTGCCCGCACGGTCAGCCTGGAGCTGACGATCGACACCGGGATCAGCCAGGTGATGGAGTACTTCGAGATCTTCCTCGGCCGCATGCAGCTGTGCCGCGTCGCGGCTCAACATCTCGATGCCCGCTTCCGCCTGATCGTGAACGGGGCGGAGCTGGCGTGAAGCGCACCCGCGGCCTGTGGGCCTCGATCATCTTCGTGCTGGTCCTGACGGCGGCATCGTTGATCGGGTTCGCGAGCGGCTACCTCGAGCCCATCCTCGGCCTCGACCTCGAGGGAGGGGTGTCGGTGACCCTCTCCGCCCCGAACGGTACTCCGGCCGAGGTGATGGACCGGGCCCGCACGAACATCGCGAACCGTGTCGATGCCTTCGGGGTCGGTGAGCCCGACATCTCCGTGTCGGGGAGCAACATCGAGGTGCAGATCCCCGGCCTGTCGCAGGCCACGATCGAGGAGCGAGCCGAGACGAGGCACTGCCTCGTGGGACCCGACGGTGAGAACTACGGATGCGCCTCCTCGCCCCAGGAGGCCGATGACGCGCTCGCCGAGCTCACGGTCGAGGAGCAGGTCGCCGAGGCGTGTCTCGTCGCGGACGACGGCACGCAGGTGGAGTGCTTCCCGACCGAGCAGCTCGCTCGGGCGGGCAAGGACGCGATGACCGTGGCGCCCGCAACCGGCGACGAGGACGGGTCCTGCCTCGTGAGCGCGACGGGTGAACAGCTCGAGTGCTTCCCGACGAGGCGAGAGGCCCAGGCGGCGAAGGACGCGTTGCAGCCCCAGGTCACCGAGCGGACGTTCTGCGTGACGGACGGCGGCGGAGCCGAAGAGCCGGCGACGCCCATCGCGACGCCGACTCCCTCGGCTGCTCCGACGGCGTTCTCCGCACTGTCGCTGGGGGCGAACGAACTCCCGTGCGGGCTCGGCTCGAGATCGAAGGCGCAGGCCGCGGCCGACGCAGCGTCGGTGCAGACGGTCGACTCGCTGTTCTGCGTGATCAGCTCCGCCGACCAGGACCTGGGGTGCTTCATCGATCGCGCGTCGGCGGAGGAGCGCCGGCGGTCGACGGGACAGCAGCGTCTGCTCGACGTGATCGGCCAGACCGCCCGACTCGAACAGCGGCCGGTGCTCGCGATCGTGCCCCCGACCGACCCGTCGTACGCCGCGACCCCGGTGACGTGCCCGACCGACGACGAGCGGCAGACCGACGAGTGCTCCTTCTCGGCCCTCGAGAACGAGGAGGTCGTGTACGAGGACGAGGCGGGCAACCGGTTCCGGCTCGGTCCCGCGGTCATCGCCGGCGGCGACATCGTGGACGCGAACGCGATCTTGGGGGGTGCGACGGGATCGGAATGGTCGGTGTCGTTCCGGCTCTCCGGCGACGCGTCCGGCCGGTTCGCCGACGCGACGACCGCCGCGGTCTCGCTGCCGCCCCCCCAGAACCAGATCGCGATCGTGGTCGACCGGGCGATCATCTCGGCCCCCACCGTGCAGAACCCGATCACGGGCGGCACGGGCGACATCACCGGCGGGTTCAGCGAGGAGGAGGCGCGCGACCTCGCGACCGTGCTCAACTCGGGCGCCCTGCCGGTCGAGCTGACGCGGCAGCAGGCGCAGACCGTCAGCCCGACGCTGGGTGCGGAGTCGTTGCGACAGGGCATCGTGGCCGGTGTCGTGGGGCTGGTGCTGCTCTTCCTCTACCTGCTCTTCTACTACCGGCTCCTCGGCATCGTCGCGTGGTTCGGCATGTCGATCTGGGCGATCCTCGCGATCGCGCTCATCTCGCTCGCCGGCATCCAGTTCGGGTACGCGCTGACCTTGGCGGGCGTCGCCGGCCTCGTGATCTCGCTGGGGGTCACGGCCGACTCCTACATCGTGTTCTTCGAGCGGCTGAAGGACGAGGTGCGGGGCGGGAAGACCCCGAGGGCGGCGGTGCAGCCGGCGTTCGCGCGGTCGTACAAGACGATCATCGCTGCCGACGTGGTCGCCGGCATCGCCGCCGTCGTGTTGTACGTGACGGCCGTGAGCTCGGTGCGAGGGTTCGCGTTGACCCTCGGGGTCTCGACCCTGCTCGACCTGTTCGTGGTCTGGTTCTTCAAGCGACCGACCGTGTTCCTCGTGGCGCGGAACGAGCGGTTGGTCTCGCTCAAAGGCTTCGGTCTCGAAGCCGGGATCGCCGGCGAACGTGAGGCGACGACCGAGGGAGCTTCGGTGTGACGTCCCTCCACCACGCGATCGAGACCTACCGCGGGCATACGATCCCGCATTTCCGGTTCGTCGAGCGTCGACACGTCTGGTTCGCGATCTCCGGGGCGATGGTCGTGCTCTCGGTGGTCGGTCTGATCGCCCGCGGGCTGAACTACTCGATCGACTTCGAGGGCGGCGCGAGGATCCAGTACCCCCTCGAGAGCGACGCGACCGTGGCCGACATCCAGCAGGTGATGGCCGACGCCGGCCGCGACGGCGCCGAAGTGCAGATCGTCGGCGGCGATCAGGTCGCCATCCGAACGGAGTCGCTCGCCGACGTCGGCGACAGCGACTCGTTGATCCGCACGCTCGCCGAGCAGGGTGGTGTCGCGCTGACCGACGTGAACGTGGAAGACATCGGGCCCACGTTCGGCGCCGACGTGCGGCGGCAGGCGATCACCGGCTTGGTCATCGTGCTCGCCGCCATCTCCCTCTACATCGCCCTGCGCTTCGAGCCGACGATGGCGCTCGGAGGCATGATCGCCCTCGTCCACGACGTCGTGATCACGGCCGGTATCTATGCGCTCGTCGGCCGGGAGGTCACCCCGGAAACCGTGATCGCGATCCTCACGATCCTGGGCTTCTCGCTCTACGACACGGTCGTCATCTACGACAAGATCAAGGAGAACACGGAGTCCAGCGGACTCGTCTCACGTCTCGGATATCCGGGCGTCGTCGATCTCTCGCTGAACCAGGTGCTGATGCGATCGGTGAACACCTCCCTCGTGGTCCTGTTGCCGATCGTCTCGTTGCTGCTGTTCGGTGGCGACACGCTGAAGGACTTCGCGTTCGCGATGTTCGTGGGAGTCGCGATCGGCGTCTATTCCTCGATCTATCTCGCTGCCCCGCTGCTCGTGCCGCTGAAGATGCGGGATCGCCGGCTGCGGCAGCTGGAAGCGCGGCGCGCGGCCCGGCAACGAGCGGGAACGGCGGGCGAGGCGGGTGCGCGCGCTGTCACGGAGACGGCGACGACCGCTCGCACGTCGGACGCCGCGGCCCGGTCGACGACCGCCCGCACGGGGTCGCGCCCTCGTCCCAAGAGCAAGCGCCGGCCGCCCGCCAAACGCAAGCGGAGGTGATCCGGTGGACATCGAACAGATCAAGGGCCTGATCCGGGACGTGCCCGACTTCCCGGAGCCGGGCATCGTCTTCAAGGACATCACGCCGGTGCTCGCGGATCCGATCGCGTTCTCGACGATCACCGACCTGATGGTGGTGCGGTTCGGCCGGGGGAACGTCGACAAGGTGGTCGGCATCGAGGCCCGCGGCTTCATCATCGCCTCGCCGGTCGCGTACCACTTCAACGCCGGCTTCGTTCCGATCCGCAAACAGGGGAAGCTCCCGTGGGAGGCGGTGAACGAGGAGTACGAGCTCGAGTACGGCACGGCGACCCTCGAGCTCCACGTCGACGGCATCGTTCCCGGGGAGCGCGTGCTGATCGTCGACGACGTGCTCGCCACGGGCGGCACCGCCCGCGCCGCCGCCTCGCTCGTGGAGCAGGTCGGCGGCAAGGTCTGTGGCATCGCGACCGTGATCGAGCTCGACTTCCTGCATGGGCGCGACCGGCTCACCGAGCACGAGCTGTACACCATGATCCACTACTGACCGGGCAGGCGCGCTCCAGCCCCTACACTGCAGGGGAGGAGGCGCGGTGGACAGCAGGGAAGATCTCCGGCAGGACGAGCCGCCCGCGCGACGCGGGACCAGGCTTCCGCGCCCTCGGCTGCGACGCGGCGACGGAACGCCACCATCGCCGATCGATCCGCTGCTCAAGAAGGTCCGCGCGTACAACCCGAAGGCCGACACGAGGGATATCGCTCGCGCGTTCGCCTTCGCCGAGGCGGCCCACGAGGGGCAGAAGCGGAAGTCGGGCGAGGATTTCATCACCCATCCGGTCGCGGTGACCGACGTGCTGGCCGATCTGCGCCTCGATACGACCACGCTCGAGGCCGCGCTGCTGCACGACACCGTCGAGGACACGCGGGTGACGATGCAGGAGATCGAGGAGGGGTTCGGGGCCGACGTGGCCCGCATCGTCGACGGGCTCACGAAGCTCGAGCGCCTGGAGTTCCACTCGCGGGAGCAGGAGCAGGCGGAGAACGTGCGCAAGATGATCGTCGCGATGGCCGGCGACATCCGGGTGCTGCTGATCAAGCTCGCGGACCGACTGCACAACATGCGCACGCTCACGGTCTTCCCGGAGCCCAAGCAACGCCGCATCGCGACCGAGACGCTCGAGATCTATGCGCCGCTCGCGCACCGGCTCGGTGTGCAGGAGATCAAGTGGGAGCTCGAGGACCTGTCGTTCAAGACCCTGCATCCCGGTCCGTACCGCGAGATCGCGAGCCTCGTCGACGCGCGCCGCGAGGAGCGGACGGCGCTGATCGAGCAGGTCACGCGCGAGGCGCGCTCGAAGCTGAAGGAGCTCGGGGTCAAGGCCGAGATCGAGGGGCGACCGAAGCATCTGTACTCGATCTACGAGAAGATGGTGCTGCGCGGCAAGGAGTTCAACGAGATCTACGACCTGGTCGGGGTGCGGATCCTCGTCGACTCGCTCAGGGACTGCTACGCAGCCCTCGGCGCGGTGCACGCCCTCTGGAAGCCCCTCCCGGGCCGGTTCAAGGACTACGTCGCCATGCCCAAGTCGAACATGTACCAGTCGTTGCACACGACGGTCGTGGGCCCCGTGGGCACCCCGCTGGAGATCCAGATCCGAACGCGCGACATGCACCGCACCGCGAAGTTCGGCATCGCCGCTCACTGGCGGTACAAGGAAGGCGGCAAGCAGGCCAAGGAGGCCTCGGCGGAAGCCGCCTGGCTCGGCCAGATGATGGATTGGCTGAAGGACATGGCCGACCCTCGCGAGTTTATGGACTCGCTCCGCATCGACCTGTACGGGGGCCAGGTGTTCGTGTTCACGCCGAAGGGCGACGTCGTGAACCTTCCGGCGGGAGCAACGCCGGTCGACTTCGCCTACGCCATCCACACCGACGTGGGCCACCGCACGATCGGCGCGAAGGTCGGCGGGAAGCTCGTGCCCCTGGACTACGAGCTGCGAACCGGCGACACGGTCGCGATCCTCACCTCCCGTGCCCAGGGGGAGGGGCCGTCGCAGGACTGGTTGCAGTTCGTCAAAACCCCGAGGGCCCGTTCGAAGATCCGCCAGTGGTTCTCGCGGGGTCGTCGCGAGGACGCGCTCGAGAAGGGCCGGGACGCGGTCACGCGGTTGATGCGCAAGCAGAACCTGCTGATGAAGCGGCACGCGACCACGGGATCGCTCGCGACGGTCGCGGAGGAGCTGAAGTACCCGGACCTCGACGCCCTCTACGTGGCCGTCGGCGAGGGGCACGTCTCGCCGCAGTCGATCGTGGCGAGGGTCTCGCGGCTCGTGATCGGCGACGCCGACGAGGACATCGAGCCCGAGGTGCCGCTCGCACGGCCGGTTCGGCTCGGCCGCGAGGACATCTCCAAGGGCGTCGTGGTGCGGGGGCTTCCCGACGTGTGGGTGCGTCTCAGTCGATGCTGCACCCCGGTGCCCGGTGACGAGATCCTCGGCTTCGTCACGAAGGGCCAGGGAGTCAGCGTGCATCGCACCGACTGCCCGAACGTCGTCTCGCTCCGCAAACAGTCCGAGCGGCTGATCGAAGTCACGTGGGCCGAGGGGAAGCCGACCTCGTTCGTCGTGTCGATCCAGGTCGAGGCCCTCGATCGAACCAGGCTGCTGTCCGACGTGGCCACCGTGCTCTCCGACAACCACGTCAACATCCTGTCCGCGACCTCGGCGACAGGGAAGGACCGCATCACGCGCCTGCGCTTCGCGTTCGAGCTCGCCGACATCGCGCATCTGTCGAGCGTGCTCGCCGCGGTGAAGCGGGTGGAGAGCGTCTACGACGCCTACCGCGTCGTGCCCAGCTGAGACGTGCGGGTCGTGCTGCAACGGGTCGCGCGGGCCTCCGTCGAGGTCGGCGGCGCCACGAAGGCATCGATCGGCCGCGGGTTGCTGGCCCTCGTGGGGGTGGGCCGTGACGACGTCGAGAACGACGCCGTGCGCCTGGCCGAGAAGGTGGCGACGCTCCGTGTCTTCGCCGACGAGGCCGGGAAGATGAACCGCTCGGTCGTCGACGTCGGAGGCGAGGTGCTCGTCGTCTCCCAGTTCACGCTCTACGCGGATGTGCGCAAGGGCCGGCGCCCCTCGTGGACCGATGCGGCCGAACCCGGGCGAGCGAGCGAGCTCGTGGACGCCTTCGCCGCGAACCTCGAGCTCGCCCACGTGCCGGTCGGCCGCGGGGTGTTCGGAGCGCACATGCAGGTCGAGCTGGTGAACGACGGCCCCGTGACGATCTTGCTCGACACAGCCTCGCTGTAGCTCGGTGGAAGGCCGCCTGCAGGTGTCCGATAGCATGAGCGGCCTGATGTGGCTCGACGTCTTCAACGCGAACCCCTACGGCACGAACTGTTGGCTCCTCTCGGCCGACGGGAGCGACGAGGCGATCGTGGTGGACCCGGGGTTCTCCCCCGAGCAGGTGCACGAGCTGCTCGGACGGTCGGACAAGGAACCGGTCGCCGTGCTCGCGACGCATGCGCACGTCGACCACGTTGGCGAGGCCGGCACGTTCGCCGCTGAGCTCCCGATCTACGTGCACGACGCCGACGCGCCCGCGTTCTCCGACCCCGCGGCGTGGGGAGCGGGGTTCGAGAACAGCCTCGCACCGGCGAAGCACCTGCGCTCGATCGCCGACGGGGACCTGCTCCGGTTGGCGGGCCTCGAGATCCAGGTCGTGCACACGCCCGGGCACACCCCCGGACACTGCATCTTCCGGATCGACCTCGAGGTGGCGTGCTGCTCCGGCGACCTGGTCTTCGCCGGCTCGATCGGCCGTTCGGACTTCCCGAACTCCGACCCGACGGCGATGTTCGCCAGCCTGCAACGGTTCCTGGAGCTGCCCGATGCGCTGCCGGTGCTTCCCGGGCACGGGCCGCAGACGACGGTCGGGCGTGAGCGGACGTCCAATCCGTTCCTGCTGGAGCTGGCCTGATGGAGCTCGCGCCCCCTCGGGGGACCCAGGACCTGCTGCCGGACCGCGCCGACGCGATGCTCGGGTTGTACGACGAGGCGCACGCCATCGCACGCCTGCACGGATACCGCTACGTGGAGACGCCGACCTTCGAGCAGACGGAGCTGTTCGCGCGCACCTCGGGCGAGACCTCCGACGTGGTGACCAAGGAGATGTACACGTTCGAGGACAAGGGGGGACGGTCGGTCACGCTCCGGCCGGAGAGCACCGCCGGGGTCGTGCGCGCGTACCTCACGCATGCGCAGTCGCTCCCGACCCCGTTCAAGGGGTACTACGTAGCCTCGGAGTTCCGCCACGGCCGGCCGCAGGCAGGTCGCATGCGGGAGTTCCGCCAATTCGGCATCGAGGTGCTCGGCACCGCGGCTCCCCGCGCCGACGTCGAGGTGGTCGCGGTCGGCGACGCCTTCATTCGGGCGCGCGGGCTGTCGGGCGTCACGCTGCACCTCAACTCGATCGGCGACGACGTCTGTCGGCCGTCGTACCGGGAACGCCTCGTCTCGTATCTCGACCCCTTCCGCGACGATCTCGACCGCGATTGCCGCGCCCGCCTCGAGAGGAATCCGTTGCGGGTGTTCGACTGCAAGGTCGACGGGGGGAAGGACTTCGTACTGGCCGCGCCGACGATCGCCGACCATCTCTGCGACCCTTGCGCGGCCCACTTCGAGCAGGTGCGTGCCGGCCTCGACGCGGCCGGAGTCGTCTACGTGCTCGATCCCAGGCTCGTGCGTGGCTTGGACTACTACACGCGGACCGCCTTCGAATGGGTCTCCGACGTGCTCGCCGAGAGCAAGGCGGGAACGGTGAACGCCGGAGGCCGCTACGACGGGCTCGCGGAGACGTTGGGGGGTCCCGCGACCCCCGGCGTCGGGTTCGCGATGGGTCTCGACCGGGTCCTGCTGGCCATGGAAGGCGAGGGGCTGACGGTGCCGCCGGCCCGCACCCCCCGCTGCTTCGTGGTGGCGATCGGAGACGAAGCGCGCGAGGTGGGCGCCGATCTGCTGAGCGAGCTGCGATCGGCCGGGCTGGCGGCCGTCGACGCCCTGGAGGCTCGCCCGCTCAAGGCCCAGCTGAAGATGGCAGACCGCGCGGGAGCAGAGTTCGCCGCGATCGTCGGAGAGCGCGAGCTCGAGGAGGGAGCGTGCACGCTCCGGCGCCTCGCCGACGGCGTGCAGAAGACGGTGCCGCGGGCCGACGCCGTCGGGTGGTTGACTCGCCTCGACGCGTGGACGGACGACACGGCATGACCGAGCGACCGACGCTGCGGACCTCGATGCGATCGAACGCATGCGGGGCGCTTCGGCTCGACGATGCAGGGGCCGACGTCACGCTCTGCGGGTGGGTCGCGCATCGCCGGGACCACGGCGGTGTGACCTTCATCGACCTGCGCGACCGTGAGGGCGCCGTGCAGGTCGTGTTCCATCCTCAGGAGGCCGCCGAAGCGCACGCGGCCGCGCAACGGCTCGGCGCCGAGGACGTCGTCCTCGTCGCAGGGTCCGTGCGGGCGCGCCCCGACGGCATGCAGAACCCCGACCTCGCCACCGGAGACGTCGAGGTGGCCGCGGCCACGCTCGAGGAGTTGAACGAGAGCGAGACGCCGCCGTTCCCGATCGAGGACCGCATCGAGGCCGGCGAGGATCTGCGCCTGCGCTACCGGTACCTCGATCTGCGGCGACCCGAGATGACGAAGGTGCTCGCGATGCGCGCTCACATCGTGCGGCTGATGCGTGAGCACATGGACGAGAAAGGCTTCGTCGAGATCGAGACCCCGATCCTCACGCGATCGACCCCCGAGGGAGCGCGCGACTTCCTCGTGCCGAGCCGGCAGTGGCCCGGGTCGTTCTACGCACTGCCCCAGTCGCCCCAGCAGCTCAAGCAGCTGCTGATGGTGGGGGGGCAGGATCGCTACTACCAGATCGTGCGATGCCTCCGCGACGAGGCAGCGCGCGCCGACCGGGGGTTCGAGTTCACCCAGCTCGACGTCGAGATGTCGTTCGTCGCCGAGCAGGATCTCATCGACCTGATCGAACCCCTGTACGCGCGTATCGTCCGCGAGATCGTGGCAGCGGAGGTTCCGGTGCCGTTCCTCAGGCTCACGTACGCGGAGATGATGGAACGGTTCGGCTCCGACAAGCCGGACCTGCGCTACGGCATGGAGCTCGTCGACCTCGCGTCGGCGTTCGCGACGACCGGATTCAACGCGTTCGCGACGGTGCTTGCCGGTGGCGGGGTCATCAAGGCGCTCACCGCGCCGGGAGCCGCGTCGTTCTCGCGCAAGGAGCTCGACCAGTTGATCGAGGACGCCAAGGGCCGCGGGGCCGCCGGTCTGGTCTGGATGGCCGTCGAGGGGAACGGGGCGGTCCGCTCGCCGGTCGAGAAGTTCCTGTCGCCCGACGAGGTCGCCGGAGTGCTCGAGCGAACGGGGGCCACCGAGGGCGACCTCGTGTGCATCGTCGCCGACGACGAAGACCGGGCGAACGTCGCGCTCGACGGGCTCCGCCGCGAGATGGCCGCCCGGCTCGGGCTGATCCCCGACGATGCGTGGTCGTTCTGCTGGATGGTCGAGCCCCCGCTGTTCGAATACAGCGACGAGGAGGAGCGATGGGTCTCGGTGCACCATCCGTTCACGGCGCCCGCCTCCGACGACCTGGATCCCGAGACGGCGAAGGCGCGCGCGTACGACCTGGTGCTGAACGGGTTCGAGATCGGCGGGGGCAGCATCCGCATCCACGACGCCTCGGTGCAGCGGAAGGTGTTCGACGCGCTGCAGCTTCCCCCCGACGACGTCGAGGCGCAGTTCGGCCACCTGCTCCGCGCGCTCGCCCTCGGGGCGCCGCCCCACGGGGGCATCGCGATGGGACTCGACCGGCTCGTGATGGTCCTGGCCGGCAAGGAGGCGATCCGCGACGTGATCGCGTTCCCCAAGTCGCAGTCGGGCAGCGATCCCTTGACGGGCTCGCCGGCGCCTGTCGACGAGTCGCAGCTCCGCGAGCTCGGCCTCGCCCTCACCGTCGACCCCTCGGAGGTACGGCAGGGGGAGCGGCCGGGCGAGCAGGAGGACTGACGTGGGCGACGTGCCCTTGGCCGCGCGCATGCGGCCCCGCACGTTCGAGGAGTTCGTGGGCCAGGGGCACCTGGTCGGGGAAGGTCGGGCGCTCACCCGCATCCTGTCGAGGGGCTCGCTGCCGTCGATCATCCTCTGGGGACCGGCCGGCACCGGGAAGACCACGCTGGCGCATCTGTTGGCCGACGCGGTCGGCGCCGAGCTCGTGCAGCTCTCGGCGGTGAGCTCAGGGGTCGCCGACGCTCGAAAGGTGATGCAGGGCGCGAGCGGCGGCATGTTCCGTACGGTGCTCTTCGTCGACGAGGTCCATCGGTGGTCGAAGGCCCAGCAGGACGTGCTGCTCCCCGCGGTCGAGGAAGGAACCGTCACGCTGATCGGCGCCACGACCGAGAACCCGTATTTCTCGCTGAACACACCGTTGCTGTCGCGATGCCTGCTGCTCCGCCTCGAGCCGCTCGACGACCATGCGGTCGCGACGCTGCTCCGACGTGCGCTCGCCGACGAGGACCGAGGGCTCGGCCGCACCGGGCTCACGATCGCCGACGACGCCCTCGAGCACCTCGTGACGATCGCCGGCGGCGACGCCCGCGTAGCCCTCACCGGGCTCGAGGCCGCGGCCGAGGCCGCGAGGGCTGCCGACGCCCCCGAGATCATGCGGGAGATCGCCGCCGACGCCGTGCAGAAGAAGGCGATCGTCTACGACCGGCAGGGCGATGCGCACTACGACGTGATCAGCGCGTTCATCAAGTCGATCCGCGGATCCGATCCCGACGCCGCGTTGTTCTGGCTCGCTCGCATGATCGAGGCAGGGGAGGATCCACGGTTCATCGCACGGCGCCTGATCGTGCACGCCAGCGAGGACGTCGGCATGGCCGACTCACGGGCGCTGCTCGTGGCGGTGGCGGCCGCGCAGGCGGTGGAGCACGTCGGGTTCCCCGAGGTCCGATTGAACCTCGCGCACGCGACCGTCTACCTGGCCACCGCCCCGAAGTCCAACAGCGTGTACGCGGCGATCAACGCGGCGTTCGAAGACGCGCCCTCGGCCGAGCCGGTTCCGCTGCACCTGCGAGACGCCAGCTACCGAGGCGCGAAACAGCTCGGCCACGGTGAGGGGTATCGGTATCCCCACGACTTCCCCGGGCATGCCGTCGATCAGGCGTACCGGCCCGCGAG
The DNA here is from genome assembly GCA_035711865.1 of Actinomycetota bacterium. Classification (GTDB taxonomy): domain Bacteria; phylum Actinomycetota; class UBA4738; order UBA4738; family HRBIN12; genus JAOUEA01. The sequence goes on along the minus strand of DASTBT010000149.1, from coordinate 1,904 downwards.
CGTGTCGGATCGTCGCTACTACCGACCGTCCGGGCAGGGCGACGATGTCGAGCGTCGTCCGGGAACGGGGGAGCCGACCGGCGCCGGTGACGCCCGATCCGGGCCGCCGGAGGGTGAGAAACCGGTCGGGTAGGCTAGGCCCTCACGATCTCGACCCACGGAGGCTTCGATCATGACGCTCCTCGCCCTCACCGCCGGTGACACCGCCCTGATCGTCCTGGCGGCGTTCTGGGGCCTGCTCGTCCTCGCGCTCTGCGTCGTGCTGCTCAACACGTTCCGGGTGCTCGAGAGCACCAAGATGACGATCGACACGATGCGCGAGGAGACCGTGCCGCTGCTGCGTGAGGTGAAGGGCTCGGTCGAGCGCGCCAACCGCGAGCTGGATCGGGTCGACACGATGCTGGTGAGCGCCAACGAGATCGTCGGCCGCGTCGAGAACCTCTCCGGCCTGGTCGAGCAGGCCGCGGCCAGCCCGCTCGTCAAGGTGATCAGCCTCGGAGCCGGCCTCCGCAAGGGATTCTCGAAGGTACGAGGCAAGTCGTCGTGAAACGAGGCTTCTGGGTCGCGCTCGGCCTCGGGGCCGGAGCGACCGGGGCGATCATCGCGAGTCGCTGGACCCGCAAGCAGGCCCGACGCGTCGCCCCGCAGACGCTCGCGCGCGAGGCGAAGGGTGGGTTGATGGACCTCTCGACGCTCGTGTCGGAGTCGATCCAGGAGGGCAAGCGAGCGATGGACGAGCGCGAGGCGGAGCTGCGGCGCGGCGCCGGCCTCGACGAGGCGGCGCCCACCGACGCCGGCCCGCCTGCGGGTGCTGCCTGACCCGCCGGTACACTCGCCCTCGTGGACGGGGCGCGTATCCGTGAGAGCTTCCTCGCGTTCTTCGAGGAACGCGGGCACACGCGTGTCCGTTCGTCGTCGTTGATCGCGCCGCCCGAGTCGGGCCTGCTGCTGACCGGCGCGGGCATGATCCAGTTCATCCCTTACTTCCTCGGGCAGATCGAGCCTCCGTTCCCCCGCGCCGTCAGCGTCCAGAAGTGCTTTCGGGCGGTCGACATCGAGAACGTCGGTCACACCGATCGTCACCTCACGATGTTCGAGATGCTGGGGAACTTCTCGTTCGGCGACTACTTCAAGGCGGAGTCGTGTGCGTGGGGCCTCGAGCTCGTCACGCAGGGGTGGGGCATCGACCTCGACCGTCTCTGGATGACCGTCTACGAGGACGACGACGAGGCGATCGCGATATGGCAGGAGCTCGGGATCCCGGCCGAACGTCTCGTGCGCCGGGGCAAGACAGACAACTACTGGTGGACGCATGCCGCCGGGCCGGCCGGTCCGTGTTCGGAGATCTTCGTCGACCGCGGAGCGCGGTTCGGCCCCGAGGGGGGCCCCGATGTGGACGAGGACCGCTACATGGAGATCTGGAACCACGTCTTCATGCAGCACCAGGTCGACGAGCACTCGGAGATCCTGGGCGACCTGCCGACGAAGAACATCGACACCGGATCGAGTCTCGAGCGTGTGGCCGTGGTGCTGCAGGACGTGGGCAGCTTCTTCGAGACCGACCTGTTCGCGCCGCTGCTCGACGAGGTCCAGTCGCTCTCGGGCAAGCACTACGGCGCCGACGAGCGGCACGACATCGCGATCCGCATCGTCGGCGAGCACGCTCGAGCCACGGCGTTCCTGGTCGCCGACGGCGTGCAGCCGTCGAACGAGGGCCGCGGCTACATCCTGCGCCGCATGCTGCGGCGGGTGGTCTCGAACGCTCGCCAGCTCGGGGTGCAGGGCGAGGTGCTGCGACCCCTCGTCGACGTGGTCGTCGACGGGTTCGGCGACGCGTACCCCGAGCTCGTGGAGAACCGTGCGTTCATCGAGCAGGTGCTCGGCTCCGAAGAGGAGCGGTTCAG
>DASTBT010000148.1:0-16852 GCA_035711865.1 Actinomycetota bacterium | reverse complement strand
CCGTTCGCCGCGCCGTGCCAGCCTTTCTTCTACGGCCTGGCGGAGGTGCCCGAGGGGTCGATCACGTTCACCGGTCTCCTCCACGACGGAGCCGTGGACTTCGAGAGCGGGATCATGAATTTCCCGTCGGCCAGGGCGTCGGTACAACAGGAGCAGGTGACCGTCGCCGACGCGGCCGCCATCGAGTCGCAGATCTCCTTCAAGGACACAGCCGGGCTGGAAGAGGCGGCCGGCCTAGTAGCTGAGGCCGACGCCGACACGGATCCGGCCAGCTCGTACCCCGCGACCGCCGGAGCGACGCTCGCGGGTCCCGGCGCGTTCCTGCAACGGCTGCAGACGGACTGCTGCGATGAGATGGGGCTGCGGTTCACCGTCTCGTCCGGCCAGACCGGCACGTCGAGCGTGACGACGTCCGCCTCGGCGGCCGATCCGGATGCCTGTCCGCCGAGCGGCACCCGCGAGACCGATGTGCTGCCGTGTGCCGGCGCCGAGGTGCGGCAGATGAACCCGGTGACGGCGACGGTCCCGTTCGATCACGTGACCGCGATCGGCGATGCCAACGTCGTCCGCGTGACCGGCTCTAGTTCGGCATCCAAGGCGACGGCCGACCGCGACCCAGTGACGGGGACCGACGGAATCGTCGACGTGCAGGCGTCGAGGGCCCTGCCCGCTCTGTATCTGGGTGGGTTCCCGACGTCGGGCATGACGCCCCCGGCCGGCATGTCGGCGACCAACACCGACGACGCGAACTACTGCATGCGGGTAACCGGCTACGCGGATTCGGCACACGCCGCCGCGGGGGAGGGAACCTCGGCGGCGCCTACCGCCTCGATCGATGGCGGCACGTTCAGCTACTACGACGAGGCGACGAGCAGCTACGTCAGCCTGCCGGTGAGCGATCCCGCGCTCGACTTGCTAAGCGTCCACTGCGACTCCGGCAATCGATCGGTGGGGGCGGACACGGTGCGGTGGGAGGTACGGGTCACGGGCTCGAACCCGAACAGCACGAACCGGGTCCTCGCGGCCAGCGTTCCCCCTGCCGTCCAGTCCACCGATTCCGGGGACAACCTTGAGGCGGGATCCAGCGTGCAGCCCATCCGCATCACGTTCCGATACCTCGTCTGGGTCAACGGCACCCCGGAGATCGATCTCAAGGTCTCGGTCGACCCGGGAACGCTGCTGACCAGTGGCATCTACGGACCGCCACCGGAGGCGGGCTGATGCGGATCGTGCCCCCTTCCTTCGCGCGGGCCTCACTGGTCGACGAGCGCGGCATCACGCTCGTCGAGGTGATGATCGCAACCGCGATCCTCGGCATCGTGATGCTCGTGTTCACCACCACGCTCGCGAGCATGCAGCAGGCGGTCGTCGCCGAGGACGTCCGCAACCGACTCAACGACCAGGCCCGGCTCGCGCTCGCCGATCTCGACCGGCAGGTGCGCTCGGGGAACCTGCTCTACGACCCGGCCTTGGAGACAGAGGTGGTGGAGCCGTTCGGTGTCGACGCCGAGAGCTTCATGTTCCGCGTCTACACCCAGACGAAGTATCAGGAGACCGACAAGCCCCGGTGCGCGTTGTGGCTGATCGACGACGACCGTCGATTGCTCTACCGGCACTGGCCCGTAGAGGATCCGGACGACCCCGACGCGTCGGATTGGCGGGTGGTCGCCGAGGGTGTCGTGAACCGGGAGACGGGCACCCCGGCCTTCGCGCTGGATCCCGCCGGTCGCACCGTGACCGTCACGATCGAGGCCAACGCCGATCTCGATCACGATCCGACCGCCACCCAGTCCTTCTCGGCGTCGCTGACCGGCCGGAACACGTCGTTCGGCTACCCCTCGAACGTGTGCCAGGACCTTCCGAGCGACATGACCGCTTGACCAGACGGGAACGAAAGGCGAACCCATGATCCGGAGACTGCAGGCGATCCACGACGACGAGCGGGGCATGGCTCTGGTCGTCGCCCTGATGGTCGCGTTCGTGGTCCTCATGCTCTCGACGATCGTCGTCGCACAGTCGATCCATTCCCTGGACTCGAGTGGCCTGGACCGCAGGCGCCTCACGGCCGTCAACGCGGCCGAAGCCGGCACCGCCGCTTGGTGGGAGGACCTGCAGACCACTCCGCTCGCCACGTTGGACTGCACGACGAAGAACCAAACGCTGAAGTCCGGGCCGTCGGAGGCGAGCTTCACGGCCGACGCGACGTTCTACGCGGCCGATGGCACCACGGAGATGGACTGTCTGTCCTTCACGAACGAGGTCTACCCGGAGTACGTCAAGGTGTCGTCGACCGGCACGTCGGAGGGCGGGGTGCCGCGCGAGATGGAGACGTTCGCCCGCCTCAGCCCGATCTACGCCGGCACCGGCTCCGCGATCATGTCGGACGACGGCGCGAGCTTCGTGAACAACTTCGACGTCTACGGCCTCAACGGCAACGACGGCAACGTCTACGTGCTCACCGGGGACCTGACGATCGGCAACAGCACGGAGATCAGGGGGAACGTGTACGTTCCCAACGGCTCGGCGACGCTGACGAATAGCGCCCACATCTACGGAGGCTTGTGGGCGTTGAACGCGATCTCGATGGGCAACTCCGCCAGGGTCGACGGCGATCTGCGCACGAACACCGGCGCCGCCAGCGGCACGAACTCGCCATCGGTGGGAGGCGACGCTTATTCCGGCACCACGATCGGGGACCCACCCACCGTCGGGGGTACCAGGTACCCCAACTACACGCTGCCGGACGTTCCGACCCAGACGTATCCGACGTTCACCTATGATCCGGCCGACTGGGCCGACTACACCATCAGCACGTTCACCGACTGCACGCTGGCCGAGGATTTCCTCACGGACGGCTCGTGGACGAGCGGGAACCGGGTCGTGCGCATCGAGTCCTCGTGCCAGTTCTCCATCTCGAACAACACGACGGTCGAAGTCCCTGGCGATCTCGCGATCATCACGGACGGCACGATCAGCATGCAGAACAAGACGACTTGGAGAGGCACGTCGGGGTCGGTGAAGCGGCTGATGTTCCTCAAGCCCGTCGGGACCACCTGCGGGAGCCCGAGTTTCAGCGAATTGAACAACACCGACTACGTGAACGCGAACGTGGTGGTCTACGTGCCGTCGGAGTGCAGCGTGACCATGGCCAACCAGAACCAGATGAAGGGCCAGGTCTACGGGGGAACGGTGACGATCAACAACAACTTCACGATGACGTATACCCCGGTGCTCGTGCCGGGGCTCGGGACCGACATCGCCGGGTTCCACCAGGACATCCAGTACGTGCGGGAGGTCTGAGCCCTCCCGGACACGCTATCGAGGACCGGTAGGGTCGGCGAACGATGGATGAGGCCTGGCTCCGCGCGCTCGTCGCCTTCCCGTTCGGGCTGGCGCTCGGAAGCTTCATGACGGTCGTCGTCGCGCGGGTTCCGGAGGGCCAGAGCGTGTTGCGGCCGCGGTCGCGCTGCCCTCGGTGCGGCACGGAGCTCCGCAACCGGGACAACGTGCCGGTCGTGTCCTGGGTGCTGTTGGGCGGTCGTTGCCGGACGTGCGGCGAGCGCATCTCCGTGATGTACCCGTTGCTCGAGCTCTCGACCGCGCTGCTGGTGGCGGGCGCTGCGGCGACCTACGACCGCCCGTGGATCGCGGTGATGGTGGCGCTCTTCCTCGCGTTGATGCCCGCGATCACGTGGATCGACATCGAGCGGCGCATCATCCCCAACCGCATCACCTACCCGGCGTTCCTGGGCTTCGCGGGCTACGCGGCGACCGCGTGGCTGTTCGACGGGGGGACCGACCCCGTCCGCGGGTTGATCGGGGCGCTCCTGTACGGGGGAGGCCTCTTCCTGGTCGCGCTCGTCTCCCGGGGCATGGGCATGGGCGACGTGAAGCTGGCCCTCGTGATCGGCGTGGTCCTCAGCTCGATCGGGCTGCGCTACGTCGGGGTCGCGGCGGCCGGCGCCGTGCTGTTCGGAGGGGTCGGGGGCGCCGTCGCGCTCGCGATGGGCCGCAACCGCAAGGCGATGATCCCGTTCGGCCCCTACATGGCCGCCGGGGCGGTCGTGGCGGCGTTCTGGGGGGAGCGGATCGCGGACTGGTACCTGGGCTCGTTCGGGGCCTGAAACATGGCCTGACCAGGCCGAACACACGTTCGTTCCGAGGTTCCTGCAGGTGTTTGACTTGCCCTGTGGCCTGATGTTTCGTGAGCAGGCTCAACAGCACTCCTGTCTGCTGTTGAGGCTCATGTGACCCATGTGACTGAAGTGACGGAGGGAACGGCATGGCCGAGGGACAGCCGTTCGTGACCGGGGCGTTGCTCACGGTCGCGGAGGTCGCCGCGGGCATGCGCGTCTCGAACATGACCGTGTACCGGCTGATCAAGAGCGGAGAGCTGCCCGCGGTGCGCGTGGGCAAGGGCTACCGCATCCGCGAATCGGAGCTGCGGAGCTTCCTCGATGAACGCTCGGTCCGCGTGGAGGGCTCGTAGGTGGCGAAGGGGCGGGTCGGTCTCGATATCGGTTCCACCGCCGTCCGTGCGGTCGAGCTCGCCGGTGGCGACCCGCCCACGATCGTCAAGGCCGCGCAGGTGCCGCTCGGCGCGGGCGCGGTCGAGAACGGTGAAGTCAAGGACCCGGAGCTGGTGGCGGCGGCGCTGCGCGAGCTCTGGGAGCGCGGGGGGTTCAAGACCCGCCAGGTGAACATGGGCGTCGGGAACCAGCGCGTGGTCGTTCGCGAGATCGCCCTGCCCTACCTGCCTGAGAAGGAGCTCAAGGCTTCGCTCGGCTTCCAGGTGCAGGAGTTCATCCCGATGTCGGTCGACGAGGCGGTGCTCGACTACGACCCGATCGGCGAGTTCGAGCAGGCTGACCGGAAGATGCTGCGCATGCTGCTCGTCGCGGCCCAGCGCCAGATGGTGGACCAGGTGGTCGCCGCGGCGGCCGGGGCCAAGCTCGAGCCCGTTGGCCTCGACCTCGTGCCGTTCGCGCTCGTGCGTTCGGTCGGCACGACCGGCGTGGGGATGGATCTGGAGGACGAGGGCGACGAGGCGGTGATCGACGTCGGCGCCCACGTCACGAACATCGTCGTGCACGCGCGCGGCACGGTGCGGTTCGTCCGCATCCTGCCGTCGGGCGGCCGCGACGTGACGCTCGCGATCGCCCGCGGCATCGGCGTCGACGACGAGGTCGCCGAACGGCTGAAGCGGGGCGAGGACGTCGAGATCGAGGAGCCCGACGAGGACATCGGCCGGCCCGACAGGCCCGACGGACCGGCTCGACCCGCACGGCCCGACGTCGGCCGCGTACGCGAGATCGCGATGCAGCGGGCGGGCACGTTCGTCGACGAGATCCGTTCGTCGCTCGAGTTCTACACGGCGCAGGCCCAGGGCGCGCGCATCGCCAGGGTGTTGGTGACCGGTGGCGGCTCCAAGCTCGAGGGCTTCCTCGAGCTGCTGCGGCAACGCATCCCGGTGCAGGTCGACGTCGGCCGCGTGTTCCAGCACGTTCGGGCGCAGCTCTCGCTGTCCGACGAGGCGCTCGCCGAGGCCGAGCCGGTCCTCGCGGTCGCCGTGGGGCTCGCGATCCCCGGGAGGAGCCAGTGAGCCAGGTCAACCTCCTTCCCCCCGATATCCTGCAGGCGCAGCGCTATCGGCGACTGACCTCCGGGGTCATCCTGGCGGGGCTCCTCGCGCTCGTGCTCGTGCTCGGCTTCTACCTGCTGAAGTCCAACGAGCTCGGCGGCGTGAACGACGACATCGAGGCGCAGAACGCGACGAACGCTTCGATCCAAGCGAGCATCGCCGACAAGCAGCGGTTCGCCGAGCTGCAGGCCAGGGCGCAGGCTCAGCAGGAATTGCTGAGCAGCGCGTTCGCGGGCGAGGTCTCGTTCTCGGCGCTGCTGATGGACTTCTCGCGCGTGATCCCGTCCGACGCCTACGTCGACACCCTGACGCTGCAGACCGCCGATCTCGCCGCGGAGGATCCGGCCGCGACCGGGGCGCAGGCGGGCCTTGTCGGATCGATCACCGGCGGCGGCAAGGCCGTCAGCATCGACAGCCTCTCGGTGTTCCTCACCCGGCTGGAGCAGGTGCAGGGCTGGGTGAACCCCTGGATGACGACGGTCACGAGGAACGCCGAGGTCAACGGCTTCGACTACTCGATGAGCGTGGACCTCACCGACGAGGTCGTCACGGACCGTGGCAGGGGAGGTGCGGTCGATGCTGCGGGGTAGCCGGGGACCTCTGATCGCCGGGGCCGGGGCGTTGGCGCTCGTGTTGCTGGTGGTGTTCTTCCTGGTCCTGCCCAAGATGGGGCAGGTCTCCGATGCGAACGACGAGCTCGCGGCGGCCGAGGGCCAGCAAGGAACGTTGGAATCCCAGCTGGCCGCGCTGGAGCAGGCGGAAGCGGCCGCGCCCGAGGCGCGCGAGACCATCCGCGACGTCGAGCAGCAGATCCCCCCGACGGCCGACGAGCCCGGGCTGCTCCTGTTGATCAAGAACGCCTCCACCGACACCGGGGTGACGTTGGCGACGCTCACTCCGGGAACCCCCACGCTCGATCCCGCCACGGGGTTGTCGACGATTCCGTTGGCGGTGACCGCCACCGGCGGCTATTTCCAGCTGACGGATTTCCTGTACACCATCGAGACGCTCCCCCGGGCCGCGAAGGTCGTGAACGTCGCCCTGGCGCCGGCCGGCGGCGAGGCGGTCACGACGGTCACGAACCTGCTCGAGATGCAGGCCAGCGTCGTGCTGGACACGAGCGACCAGAGCGCCGGCCCGGGGTCCGTGCCGGGCCCGACCGAGGACGCGGCCGCCGCCGCGCCGACGGAGGGGACCTGACGTGCCGCTGACCCCCCGTGACCGGCGGACCCTCACGATCGGCGGGGTCGTGCTCGGGGTGCTGCTCCTCGGGTTCCTCGTGATGAACGTGCTGTCCGGCGGCGGTGGCGACGATGCGATCCCATCCCTGCCCCCGATCACGACCGGGCCACCGGCCGTGGACGGCACCGCGTCGCCCACGCCGACCGACGGCATCAGCCCGATCCCGGTCTTCACCGGCCGTGACCCGTTCTCGATCCCGCCCGGGCTCTCGCCGACGACGACATCCCCGACATCCCCGACGTCGCCGACCAACGGGACGTCTCCGACCACGACGTCGCCGATCTCGCCGACCAACGGGACGACGACGACCCTGCCGCCGACGAACGGCACCAGCTCTCCTCCGACGCAGCCGGGCGGGGGCTCCAGTGAGGTCGTCGGGGGCAGGACGGTCGTGCTGCTCTCGGTGTTCCGTGTCGGTGGCGAGCCGATGGTGCAGGTGGAGGTCGACGGCCGGGTCTTCAGCAACATCGGCATCGGCGATACGTTCGACGGTGGGCGCTACGAGCTGCGGTCGGTCTCGGGCGATTGCGCGACCTTCCTCTTCGGAGACGAGTCCTTCATCCTCTGTTCGATCTCGCCAAAGTAGTCGCGTCGGATCAGCCCCGGCGATCCGCCCACGGGGGGAGCGGTCGCCGGCCCGCGGGGGCGGCTTCGGCCGCCCCCGCATCACGCTCGGGTGCCGGGCCGGGCGCCCGACGCCTTCGCGGTCGGGCGCCACAGGGCCAGTCCCTATGATGTGCGGATGCTCCGCATGCTCACGGCCGGCGAGTCGCACGGGAAGGCGTTGGTCGCGCTGCTCGAGGGCATGCCCGCCGGGGTGCCGGTCGATCCCGAAGCGCTCGCCCACCAACTCGCGCGGCGGCGTCACGGGCACGGCCGCGGCGGGCGCCAGCGGTTCGAGACCGATCGCTTCGAGATCCTGAGCGGCGTGCGGCACGGCTACACGTTGGGCTCGCCGGTCGCGGTCACGATCCCCAACCTCGAGTTCGATCGGAAGTACGCCGAGCTGATGGGGGTGACCGGAGAGATGGATCCGGCGGACCGCCTCACCCGGCCCCGCCCGGGGCACGCCGACCTCGCCGGGGCGCAGAAGTACGGGTTCGACGACGTCCGCAACGTGCTGGAACGGGCGAGCGCCCGGGAGACCGCCGCCCGCGTGACCGCCGGCACGTTCTGTCGCTGGTTCCTCGCCGAGCTCGGCATCGAGATCGTCTCGCACGTCGTGCGGATCGGATCGGTGAAGGTGCGCGCCCGTTCGGCCGTGCCCGGGCCCGGCGACGCGGCGCGCGTGGATCGCTCACCGGTGCGGTGCCTGGACGCGGACGCCTCGAAGGCCATGGTGGGCGAGATCGATCGCCTCCGGAAGGCCCGCGATACCGTGGGAGGCGTCTTCGAGGTGCTGGCCTACGGCGCCCCCCCGGGCCTGGGGTCCCACGTGCACTACGACCGCAAGCTCGATGCACGCCTCGCCCTGGCGCTCATGAGCATCCAGTCGGTCAAGGGTGTCGAGGTGGGCGAGGGCTTCGCGACCGCCGCCAAGCCTGGCTCGAAGGCCCATGACGAGATCGTGGTGCGCGGCGGCCGGCCGACCCGGGCGACGGCGCGGGCCGGAGGCATCGAGGGCGGCACCAGCACGGGTGAGCCGATCAGGCTGCGAGCGGCGATGAAGCCGTTCTCGACCGTGCCCAAGCCGCTGTCGACCGTCGACATCGTGAGCGGAGAGCCCGCCGTGGCGATCAAACAGCGAACCGACGTCTGTGCGGTGCCGGCCGGCGGCGTCGTGGGGGAGTCGGTCGTGGCGTTCGAGCTCGCCGACGCGGTGCTCGAGAAGTTCGGCGGGGACTCGCTTCCCGAAACACGTGGGAACCTCGACCGCTTCCTGGAGGGTTTGGCGTGATCGTCTACCTGGTAGGCATGCCCGGAGCCGGGAAGACGGTCGTCGGACGCGAGCTCGCGGGGCGGCTCGGGGTCCCGTTCGTCGACCTCGACACCGAGATCGAGCGTGAGCAGGGAAGGCCGATCACCCAGATCTTCGAAGGCGACGGTGAGGCGGCGTTCCGTGCATTGGAGGCCGCCGCGCTCGTCAAGGCCGGAACCCGGGATCCCTCGGTGGTCTCGTGCGGGGGCGGGGTCGTGCTCGAGCCGGCGAACCGCATCACGCTGCGGAACACGGGCACCGCCGTGTACCTCGACGTGCCGCTCGATCGGCTGCGTGAACGCGTCCAGCCGGCGCAGGACCGGCCGCTGATCCGGCAGGAGGGCGACCTCGAGCGCCTGCTCGCCGAACGCGGCCCGCTGTACCGGGAGTTCGCGGCCCACGTGGTCGACGCGAGCGGCGACCCGGGCGAGGTGGCCGACGCGATCGTCGAGGAGCTGCGTTGGTCCGTGTGACCGTGCCGATCCCCGGCAAGGCCTACGACGTCGTGATCGGAACGGGCGTGCTCGCCGAGGCCGGTGAGCTCCTGCCGCCGCTTCCCGGAGCCCGGCGTGCGTTCGTCATGGCCGACCGAGCGGTCGTGGACCGGTGCTTCGGCTCCCTGGCGTCCGGCCTCGCCGCCGGCGGCCTCGACGTCGTGCTGCTCACGGTGCCGTCGGGTGAGGAGGCCAAGACGCTCCAGGTCTACGGGACGCTGCTGCATCAGCTCGCCACCCAGGAGGCGCATCGAGACGACCTGGTCATCGCCCTCGGAGGTGGCGCGACCGGCGATCTGGCCGGGTTCGTGGCTTCCACGTACATGCGGGGGGTGCCGTTCGTGCAGGCGCCGACGACCCTGCTCGCGCAGGTCGACGCCGCCGTCGGTGGCAAGACGGCCGTGAACCTGCCGGAGGGCAAGAACCTGGTCGGCACGTTCGCTCAGCCGCGCGTGGTGCTGGCCGACGTCGACGCGTTGGGCTCGCTCGAGGAGCGGATCTACCGATCGGGTCTCGCCGAGGTCGCGAAGTACGCGCTCACCCTGGATACCGACCTGCTCGAGATGCTCGAGGCCGATCCGCGGGGCGTGCTCGCCCGCGATCCCGCGGCGCTGGAGTGGCTCGTGGCTCGATGCGTGTCCGCGAAGGCCCGCACCGTGGCCGAGGACGAGCACGACACCGGCAGCCGCTTGTTCCTGAACTACGGACACACGATGGGTCACGCCCTCGAACGGCTGGAGGCGTTCGAAGGGCGAACCCACGGCGAGGCGATCGCGCTCGGCATGGTCTTCGCCGCGCGGCTGTCCGAGCGCCGTGGCACGGCCCCGCCCGGGCTCGCGGGCCGCACGACCCGCCTGCTCTCCTCGCTCGGCCTCGAGGTCGACGGCCCCCTGCCGGCGCCCGACGACCTGCTGGTGGCCTTCCGCATGGACAAGAAGTTCCATGACGGGGTTCGATTCGTGCTCCTGCGCGACGTCGGTGACCCGCTCGTCGTCGCCGACGTGACCGACGAGGAGCTCCGGGCAACGATGGACGAGATGGGGGCGAACGCATGAACGTGCTGTTCCTGTTCGGGCCGAGCCTGGGCGCCCTGGGTCTCCGCGATCCGGGCGCGTACGGGTCGCAGACCCTGGAACAGATCATGGCCGGCGTCGAGGAGCGAGCGTCGACGCTCGGCCATTGGGCCACGTGGCGCCAGTCCGACCACGAGGGGGAGATCGTCGGGTGGCTGCTCGCGGCCGCCGGAGAGGGCCACGATGCCGTGGTCCTCAACCCCGGGGCGCTGACGCACTACTCCTACGCGGTCCGCGACGGGATCGAGGCGAGCGGGCTGCCCGTGATCGAGGTGCACATGACGAACATCGCCGCCCGGGAGGAGTTCCGCCGCCGATCGGTGGTCTCCGACGTCTGCCGGGCGACGATCACCGGACTCGGGGCCGGTGGCTATCATCTGGCGCTGGAGGCGATGCCGTGGATCACCGACTGAGGCGAGCGAACCTGATCGATCGGCTGCCCGGGATCGAGGTCGATGCGTTCCTCGTGACCGGGCTCGCGAACGTGCGGTACCTGACGGGGTTCACGGGCTCGAACGGGCAGGCGTTGGTCGCCGGGGGCGAGAGCGTGTTCTTCACCGACGGCCGATACACGGAACGATCGCGCCACGAGGTGCCCGATCTCGACCGCGTGACCTACTCCGCCTCGTTCTGGGAGACGCTCGCGACCGGAGCCGCTCGCCTCGGCGTGCGGCGGCTGGGGTTCGAGCCGCACCATCTGACGGTGCGATCGCACGAGCGGCTGCGGAGCGCCCTCGGCGACGCAGTCGAGCTGGTGGGGTGCGACGAGGAGGTCGAGCGACTCCGCTGGGTCAAGGACGACGAAGAGCTCGAGCTGCTCCGGCGTGCGCAGGCGGCGACCGACCAGGCGTTCGAGGACGTGCTCGACCTGTTGGCGGTCGGCGTGACCGAGCAGCAGGTGGCCAGGCATCTCGAGACGATCCTCCGCCGCGACGGCGGCGACGGGCTCTCGTTCGACCCGATCGTGGCGTTCGGTGAGAACGCCGCCGAGCCGCATCACGAGCCCGGCCACCGCATGCTCGAGGAAGGCGACGTGGTCACGATGGACTTCGGCGCGCTCTCCTCCGGGTACCACGCCGACATGACGCGGACCGTCGCGTTCGGTGAGCCCGCACCCGAGCTCATGAAGATCCACGACGTCGTCCGTCAGGCGCAGCAGGCCGGCATCGACGCGGTGCGGCAGGGGGTGGCCGGGGCCGAGGTCGACGCCTCGGCCCGGGCGGTGATCGAGGGAGCAGGGTACGGCGATGCGTTCACGCACGGCCTCGGCCACGGGGTGGGGCTCGAGATCCACGAGGGGCCCCGGCTCAGCAGCTCGTTCGCCGACACGCTGCCGGCGCGTTCGGTGGTCACCGTGGAGCCCGGCGTGTACGTGCCCGGGCTCGGCGGGGTGCGCATCGAGGACATGGTCGAGGTGACCGCCGACGGGTGCCGGGTGCTCGGATCGGCGACGCGCGAGCTGATCGAGCTGTAGATCGTATGGGGCCGATGCATCGACATCGAAGGCGGGCGGCGGCGTGAGCGTGTCGACTAACGACCTCAAGAACGGCATGACGCTCGACCTCGACGGCGCGCTGTTCCAGGTGATCGAGTTCCAGCACGTGAAGCCCGGCAAGGGCGGCGCCTTCGTCCGCACCAAGCTGCGCAACGTGAAGACCGGGGCCGTGCTCGAGCGAACGTTCAACGCGGGCATCAAGGTCGGTCTCGCGATCGTGGAGCGGAGGGACTACCAGTACCTGTACCCCGACGGTGTCGACTTCGTCTTCATGGACCTCGAGAGCTACGAACAGGTCACCGTGCCCTCGGCGGTCATGGGGTCGGCGTCGGACTACCTGGTCGAAGGCGGCACGGCGCAGATCGCGATGCACGAAGGGGTCCCGATCTCGCTCGACCTTCCCGCCTCGATGGCCCTCACGATCACGAAGTGCGATCCGGGCGTGAAGGGAGACACCCGCACCGGGGCGATGAAACCCGCGACGCTCGAGACCGGCGTCGTCGTCAACGTGCCGCTGTTCGTCGAGGAGGGCGAGCGGATCAAGGTCGACACGCGCACCGGCGAGTACATGGAACGCGTGAAGGCCTGACCGGGTGACCGACCCGTGACCACGCGTCGCGATGCCAGACGCATCGCGATCGACATCCTCTACCAGGCCGACGTGACCGGCGAGGACCCGGAGGCGACGCTCGCGTCGTGGGACGATGCCGGGCGCACGGTTCCGGCGTTCGCCCGGGAGTTGGTCGAGGGCGTGCTGGAGCACGGCCCCGCGATCGATCTGCTGCTCGAGGAGCATGCCCAGGAATGGACGCTGGCGCGTATGGCGGCGCTCGACCGCACGATCCTGCGGGTCGCGGTCGAGGAGTTGCTGTACCGCGACGACGTGCCCGACTCGGTGGCCATCAGCGAGGCGGTCGAGGCGGCGTCGGCCCTGTCGACCGAGGAATCGAAGAGGTTCGTGAACGGCATCCTGGGCGGGATCGCCCGAGGATCCTGAGCCGGGGGGGCGGTCAGGCCTGCGTCGAGGGCGGGTCTGTGGGCGGTTGCGGCGCCGCGTCGGGCGTTTCGTCCTCGCCGCCTTCCTTCAAGCCCTTCTTGAACTCGCCGGACGAACGGCCCAGGTTGCGAGCGATCTCGGGGAGCTTGGTGGCGCCGAAGATCACGGCGATCGCCACGATGCCCACGATGATCCATTCGTTCATGCGGTTCCCACTTCCTTCCGGGTTGGTGGGCGGCCGCCGAGCACCCGGCCGCACGGGCCAGTCTACGCCGGGGCTCGTGCGATGGCCACGGACCTTGCTTGCCCAGCGCCGGGGGGGCCGGTATGCTGCCGGGCGATAGGCACTTCACTTCCCCTTTAAGTCCGGTCCTGAGAGGCCGGGAAGGGAGCATCTGAACATGCTGCACGATCGCCGCGCCTCCTCGCACGCCCGAGGGGGCGTTCCCGTGTCCGGGCCGAGCCGATGAGCGCGCGGGGCGTGCTCCTCGACGAGAACGACATCCGTCGAGCGCTCACCCGGATCGCGCACGAGATCATCGAGCGAGACAAGGGAGCGGCCGGCCTCGTGCTGGTCGGCATCGCGAACCGAGGCGACCATCTCGCCCGCCGCCTCGCCGACGAGATCGAACGCATCGAAGGCACGGCGGTTCCCGTCGGCGTGCTCGACATCACGTTCTATCGCGACGACATCGGTCTGCGGGCAGAGGCTCCCGAGGTCCACGAAACCCGCATCGACGTCGGCATCACCGACCGCACGGTGGTGCTCGTCGACGACGTGCTGTTCACCGGCCGCACGGTCCGCGCGGCGATGGACGCGCTCACCGACTTCGGGCGTCCCGCGCGCATCCGGCTCGCCGTGCTGGTCGACAGAGGTCATCGCGAGCTGCCGATCCGGGCCGACTTCGTGGGCAAGAACGTGCCGACCCGTCGCTCCGACGACGTGAGCGTACGGGTGCGCGAGCTCGACGGCGACGACGCGGTGCTCGTCCGCGAAGCCCTCACCTCGGAGGTGACCCGATGAACCGGCACGTGCTGTCGATGCACGACCTGACGGCCGACGACGTGACCCGCGTGCTCGACACCGCGGAGTCCTTCCGCGAGGTGGGCTCCCGGGTGATCAAGAAGGTGCCGGCGCTGCGTGGGCGCACGGTCGTGAACTTCTTCCTCGAGAACTCCACGCGCACGAGGATCTCGTTCGAGCTGGCCGCCAAGCGGCTGTCGGCCGACGTGATCAACTTCGCGGCCGGCGGATCGAGCGTGTCCAAGGGCGAGAGCCTGAAGGACACCGCACTCACGTTGCAGGCGATGGGCGCGGACGCGATCGTGATCCGCCACTCCTCGAGCGGTTCGCCGCTGCAGCTCACGGGGTGGGTCGAAGGGCACGTGCTCAACGCCGGCGACGGCACGCACGAGCACCCCACCCAGGCGCTGCTCGATCTGTACACGATGCGGGAGAGGCTCGGCCGGCTCGAGGGGCTCCGGGTGGCGATCGTCGGCGACGTGCTGCACTCACGCGTCGCCCGATCGCTCAGCTTCGGGCTGGTGAAGATGGGGGCCGACGTGACCCTGATCGGACCTCCCACGTTGATCCCTCCCGACGCCCCGGCCTGGGGTGTGCACGTGAACTACGACATCGACGGCGTGATCCCGAAGCTCGACGTCTGCTACATGCTTCGTGTGCAGCGGGAGCGTCAGCGGCTGGAGTACTTCCCCAGCGTGCGCGAGTACAACCGATTGTTCGGCCTCACCGCGACACGTGCGGATGCGCTGCCCGAGGGGTCGTTGATCATGCATCCGGGGCCGATGAACCGAGGCGTCGAGATCGACTCCGACGTCGCCGACCTGCCGCAGGCGGTGATCGAGGAGCAGGTCACGAACGGCATCGCGGTTCGCATGTCTCTGCTCTACCTACTGCTGGGAGGCGGGGGCGGCGCGGAACCGCCTGCCGGGCGCGATCAGGTGGAGGCGCTCCGTGACTGAGGTGCTGTTCCGCGCCGCCGAGGTGATCGATCCGGCCACGGGCCACGAGGGCGTCACCGACGTGTTGGTCGCCGGCGAGGTCGTCGAGGCCGTGGGTCGGGGGCTCGAGTCGCACGGCGCCGAGGTGATCGAGTGCGACGGGCTCGTGCTCGCTCCGGGCCTCGTCGACCTGCACACGCACCTGCGTGAGCCCGGGTACGAGTACAAGGAGACGATCGCGAGCGGAACGCGGTCGGCCGCGGCGGGCGGGTTCACCGCGGTCTCGTCGATGGCCAACACCGATCCGGTCACCGATCATGCGGGCATCGTCGCCGAGATCCGCGACAAGGCGGCGGAAGCCGGTCTCGCCGACGTCTTCCCGGTCGGAGCCGTCACGAAGGGCTTGGCGGGCGAGTCGATGGCCGAGCTCGGCGAGATGGTCGAGGCCGGTGTCCGGATGTTCAGCGACGACGGCATGTGCGTGCCGACCCCGCGCATGCTGCGCAACGCGCTGGTGTACGCCAAGGCGTTCACCGACGAGGTCGTGATCGCGGATCACTGCGAGGACGCCTCGCTCGTGGAGGGCGGGCACATGCACGAAGGCTCGCACTCGTACGCTCTCGGGCTGGCCGGAAGGCCGGCCGAGGCGGAAGAGATCGTGGTCGCGCGCGACCTCGCGGTGGCGCGGGCGACCGGCGGCCGCATCCACGTGTTGCACGTGTCGAGCGCACGATCGGTCGAGCTGATCCGGCGAGCCAAGGCCGAGGGCGTCCGGGTGACGGCCGAGGTGACGCCCCACCACCTGGTCTTCACCGACGACGACCTCGTCGGCTACGACACGAACTTCAAGGTCAACCCGCCGCTGCGCACCGCGGAGGACCGAGATGCCCTGCGGGCCGGGGTCGCCGACGGCACGATCGACGTGATCGCCACCGATCACGCTCCTCATGCTGTCGAAGAGAAGGAATCGGAGTTCGATCTCTCCCCGCCGGGCATGATCGGGCTCGAGACGGCGCTCGGAGCCGTGCTCACACACGTGGTCGCCCCGGGCATCGTGACCCTGCCGCGCGCGATCGAGGCGATGTCGGGAACCCCCGCACGCATCCTCGGTGCGACGGGGCACGGAGGGCCGATCGAGCCCGGGCGCCCCGCCAACCTCGTCGTGTTCGACGCCGCCGAGCGCTGGGTCGTCGAGCCACCGTTCGCCTCGAAGGCTCGGAACAGCGCGTTCACGGGCTCGGAGCTCTCGGGGCGCGTGCGACACACGATGCTCCGCGGCTCCTTCACCGTGGCTCACGGGAAGCTGAGTCGATAGGCGTGCAGAGCGTCGACGCGAGCCCGGCCCGGCGACGGGTTCGGGGGCCCGCAGCCGCGCTCGCGCTCGAGGACGGGAGCGTCTTCCGCGGCACGGGGTTCGGCGCCGAGGGCACGTCGTTCGGTGAGGCCGTGTTCAACACGAGCATGACCGGGTACCAGGAGGTGTTGACCGACCCCTCCTACGCCGGGCAGATCGTGGTCATGACCTCGCCACACCAGGGGAACACCGGCGTGAACGACGACGACGCGGAATCCTCCGCGATGCATCTCGCCGGGTTCGCGGTGCGTGAGGCGTCGCGCACGGCGCCCTCCTGGCGGGCGGAGGCGACGGTGCAAGAGGCACTCGCGGCGGCGGGGGTCGTCGCCATCGAAGGCGTCGACACGCGCGGGCTCACACGCCTGGTGCGCGCCCGGGGCTCGATGCGAGCGGGGGTCTCGACCGTCGACCTCGACCCGGCATCGCTCGTCGAGCGCGTGCGTGCCACCTCGGGTATGGCGGGGGCGGACCTCGCGGCGACGGCCGGTACCCCCACGATCGTCGAGTCGGCGACGATCGTCGGGCCCGCGACGACGGCGCGAGGCCGCGTGTTCCGTGTCGCCGCCGTCGACCTCGGCATGAAGCGGAACATCCTGCGCCTCATGGCGGCGGCGGGCATCGACGCGACCGTGTTCCCCGCGAAGACCCCGCCGGACGAGATCGCACGCGGTGGCTT
>DASTBT010000147.1:0-8328 GCA_035711865.1 Actinomycetota bacterium | reverse complement strand
TGCGTCGGCGACGATGTCCTGCAGATGCGTCTTCACGTCGGCGTTGCGCACGGCCTCGCCGATCCAGTCGTCACGGGCCGCGAGATCGTCGATCAGACCGGGCAGGTCCCGAGCGAACGTGCGCACCTGGTCGACGAACTCTCGGCCGCGCGGCGCAGTTGAAGCAGCACGCCGACGACGAGCACGATGACCACTGTCGCCCGGGCCCAATAGCCGAGTCCCGGCCAGGCGACCTGGACACGCGAGTCTCGATCGAGCGGAGCGGGAACGGACATCGGCGTATATGACGCTGGGGGCATCGTGCGCGTCAAGTGTGAGGGTGAGTGACGGGATTCGAACCCGCGACCTCCTGGACCACAACCAGGCGCTCTAACCGGGCTGAGCTACACCCACCACGTTCGGTCACACGATACCAACGGGCTCCTGAGCCTCACGAGGCCCGGTTTCGGCCGCTTCCTGCGACCGCCGACCGAACGCGAAGGCCAGCAGGTAGAGGACCGCGGCGAGCACCAGCAGCGATCGGTAGCCCACCACCAGGGCCGAATACTCGAGCACGCCGCCGACCATCGCTCCCAGCAGGTTCGTGCCGAACGCGATCGTCGAGGAACCAACGCGCCGGAACCGCTCCGCGAAGACGAGGTTGGCGAAGAACACGGGCGCGAACGCCAGTACGGTCGCCGTCATGAACCTGGCGAACGGCGGAAGCCCGAGCAGGGATGCCTGCGGGACCGCCCACGCGACCGCGATCGAGGCGAACAAGGGCCAGAACAGCAGCGCCGGCCGACGGACGTTCACGCGCTTGGCCACCTCGACCGCGGCGAGCACCGTGAGCAGGATGCCCGCGAACACCAGCGCGTTGACGAACCACGTCGTGCCGAACAGCAGCGCGAACTGCACCACGTTCTTCGTCTCGAGCAGCAGGAACGCCGCGCCCATGAAGAACAGATCGAGGTAGCCGGCCATCCGCCGCAGGGGGCCGGCCGAGACGTGCACGACCGCGACCGAGGCCACGAGGATCAGCGCGAGGCTCGCCAGGTACCGGCCCGGGATCGTCCGCCTGATCAGGTAGGGGAAGGGATGGTCGTCGGTGTCCGGTGCCGGCACCGGGCCGGTCGCCACCCAGGGCGTCGAGCACTCGAGCCCGTCGGCACGCATGTTCACGGTGAGCACCGTCTGGAACCGCACGCCGACTCGGGTGCGCTTGTCGATGCACGGGGGGTGCCCGAAGACCTCCTCGAGCGTGCCGGCGTAGCGATCGATCACCGTCTCGGCGTAGAAGTGGTACATCGCGAGCGTGCCGTCCTTGGTCATCCGGTCGCGGACCTCGCGCATCGCTTCCTCGGTGAACAGGTAGCTCTCGAGCCGGAGCGATGCCTGGCCCGAGATCAGCGTGTGGGAATCGGGCAATGCGAACAAGATCAGGTCGTAGCGGTCGTCGGCGTCGTGCAGGAAGGCGCGCCCGTCCTCGATGTGCACGTCGACCCTCGGGTCCTCGTACGGCGAGTCGGGGTGCCGGTCGCGCCCGAGCTGCTGGATCACCGGGTCGATCTCGACGGCGTCGACGTGCTCAGCGCCGCGCGACAGGGCGATCGCGACGTCGTTCCCGCTTCCCGACCCGACGATCAGCACGTTCTCGAGCGGGTTGTCCGGGTCGTGCTCGTACACGTCGAAGCGGAACACCTGGTCGGCCTCGAGCGAGGAGAGCGGCGTGATCTCCTGATGCGGGAGCCCGTTCACCCGCAGATCGAACGATCCCGGCTCGGCCTGGTCGCCGGCGTGCACGCGGTAGTACGGCGACCACCACGTGTCCGGTGCGAACGAGAGCGCCGAGAGTACGGCCACCATGATCAGGCTCGCGGCGATGGGCAGGGGAGCCCGCGACCGGCGGTCGACGACCAGGGTGAGCGCGACGGCGGCGAGACCCCAGGCGACCGGTGGCGCATGCAGGAACGAGACCGCCGAGAACCCGACGATGCCGAGCACGCTGCCGGCGATGTCCAACCGGTACGCGTCGAGCGGCTCGAACCGGGCGAAGAGCCGTCCGACGCCCTGCGCGATCGAGGCCATCACCCCGAACGAAAGGGCGAAGATCACGGTGAGCGAGACCCACATCGGCAGGGGCGGCAGGCCGAACGAGCCCTGCAGCACCCGCTGACCGCCGATGCGCCCCGCCGTCACCGGGAATACGGCGATGAACACCACGAGGCCGAGCAGCAGGAACGGCGCCCACCGGGCCAGGTCGCCCGGTGCCCGTGCCCGCAGGAACCCGACCCCGACGCCGAGGAAGCTCGCCAGCAGCACGAAGTTCGTGAAGAACGAGAGGTAGACGACGTAGGCGCCCGTGTACCGGATCAGCCCCAGCTCGACGAAGAGCATGAGGCACGACCAGAGCACGAGCCGCACGGCCGCGCTCGGCCGCGTACGCGGCGGCGGAACCGTGGACGCATCGGCTCTGATCGTCAGGGCCAGCATCCTCTCACCCTTCCGACCTACTCAGGAGGGCGCGCCTGGGGTATCATCTCCGAAAGTTTGAATCGCCGTTCAATCATGGCCCTCCGGCCTGCTTCGGCGGTTCCTCGAAGGAGGAGATCGCGCCATGGCACCACCACGGGCCCAGATCGATCTCGACGTGATCGACAACCTGATCCGGCGTGAGGAAGCGACCCTCGAGCCCACCCGGCGGGCATCGATCGAGTACCGGGCCACGGCAGACCGGTTCGTGGCGGGGGGTGTCGCCTCGAGCTGGCAGGACTCGCCCCCGCACGCGATCTTCATCGACCGCGGCACGGGCAACCGCATCTGGGACATCGACCAGAACGAGTACATCGACTTCCACCTCGGGTACGGGGCGATGGTGGTCGGGCACGCGCATCCGAAGATCGTCGAGGCGATCCAGCGCCAGGCCGAGCTGGGCACCCACTTCGCCCAGCCCACCAAACACCTCGACGTGATCGGGGAGAACCTCGCGGAGCGGTTCCGGCTTCCGCTGTGGCGGTTCGCGAACTCGGGCACCGAGGCCACGCTCGAGGCCGGACGCCTGATGCGCGCGAACACCGGGCGCGACGTGCTCGTGAAGATCGAGGGCAGCTACCACGGTCACCACGACTCCTTGATGTTCTCGGTCGCTCCCGAGGCCGCGGACATGGGACCCCGCGAGCATCCGGCGACCGTGCCGCAGGCCGAGGGGATCCCGCAGGCGTTCGCCGACCTCGTCCGGGTCGTGCCGTTCAACGACCTCGAGGCGGCCCGCGCGGTCTTCGACGAGCTCGACGGCCAGATCGCCGGCATGATCGTCGAGCCGGCGATGATGAACTGCGGTGTGATCCTTCCCGAACCGGGATACCTGCAGGGGTTGAAGGACCTCTGCCATGCCCACGGCGCCTACCTCGCGTTCGACGAGGTGAAGACCGGCGCCACGCTCGCCTACGGCGGCGCGGTCGAGTCGTTCGGCGTCGTGCCCGACATCGTCTGCCTCGCCAAGGCGATGGGCGGGGGCACGCCGTGCGGCGCGATCGGCGCCACGCGCGAGCTGTACCAGCCGATCGTCGACGGCACCTACGACATGGCCGGCACGTTCAACGGCAACCCGCTCACGATGGCGGCCTCGCAGGCCGCCCTGCTCGAGGTGCTGGTGCCCGAGGCCTACGAGCAGTTCGACCGGGTCGACAAGGCGATGAAGGACGGCCTCACGGCCGTGATCGAGAAGACCGGTCTCCCCGCGTACGTGAGCGGGGTCGGTGCGAAGGGCTCGGTGATCTACTCGCCGACGCCGGTCCGCGAGTACCGTGACGTCGTCGGCATCGACGAGCGCATCAGCTACCTTGCGTGGCTGTTCCAGCAGAACCGTGGCGTGTTCAAGTCCCCGTGGACCAAGCAAGAGACCTGGACGCTGTCGGTCTGGCACACCGAGGACGACGCCGCCCGCTACGTCGCGAACTTCGAAGAGTTCGCGAAGGCAGTGACGGCGTAAGGGCGCAACACACGACGAAGCACCGGAGGGGAAGAACGATGGGTACCACCGAGTCCGACA
This sequence comes from Actinomycetota bacterium, assembly GCA_035711865.1. Classification (GTDB taxonomy): domain Bacteria; phylum Actinomycetota; class UBA4738; order UBA4738; family HRBIN12; genus JAOUEA01. Next base: position 4,298 of record DASTBT010000147.1, on the reverse strand, counting down.
CCGTGCAGATCGACCTCGATCTCGTCGAACAGCTCACGAAGGAAGAGACGGCGGCGCTCGACCAGAAGCACGCGCGATCGCTCTCCTACCGCGAGCGGGCGAAGGCGCATCTTCCCGGCGGGGTCTCATCGTCGTGGCAGACGTGGCCGCCGCACCCGATCTACGTCGACCGCGGCGAGGGATCGCACGTGTGGGACATCGACGGCAACGAGTACGTCGACTTCCACAACGGCTACGGCGTGATGGTCATGGGACACGCCCATCCGAAGATCGTGGAAGCCGTGCGCGACCGGGTGGCCAAGGGCACGCACTTCGCCCAGCCCACCGAGGACGCATTGCCGGTGGCCGAGCAGCTCACCGAGCGGACCGGCCTTCCGTACTGGCGGTTCGGGAACTCCGGCACCGAGGCCACGCTCGACGTCGTGCGCATCATGCGCGCCTCGACCGGGCGAGACCTGATCGCGAAGATCGAGGGCACCTACCACGGCCACCACGACGCGCTGATGGTCAGCGTCTTCCCGCCCGAGGACAAGGCCGGGCCGCGGGAGCGCCCGAACTCTGTGCCGCAGACCGCGGGACTGATCCCCGGCACGACCGACTCGGTGGTCAACGTTCCCTTCAACGACCTCGAGCTGGCGAGGCGGCTCTTCGACGAGCGGGGGAGCGAGATCGCCGGCATGATCATCGAGCCGGTTATGACGAACTGCGGTGTGGTGCTGCCCGACGAGGGATACCTGCAGGGGCTGAAGGAGCTGTGTCATACGCACGGCGCGATGTTCGCCTACGACGAGGTGAAGACCGGCTTCACGGTCGCGTGGGGCGGCGCGATCGAGGCGTTCGGCGTGCAGCCCGATCTCGTGGCGTTCGCGAAGGCTCTCGGCGCCGGCCTGCCCTGCGGCGCGATCGGCGGCACCGAGGAAGCGATGTCCGGCGTCATCTCGGGCGACATCGAGCAGGTCGGCACGTTCAACGGCAACCCCCTCACGATGGCCGTCGCGAAGGTCAACCTGACCGAGGTCCTCACGAGGCCCGCTTACGCGAGGCTCGACGAGCTCAACGTCTTCCTGCACCGGTGCGAGGAGGTCGTGGCCAAGCACCGGCTGCCGGCGTCGATGAAGACGCTCGGGGCCAAGGGGTCGATCGACTGGAGTCCCACGCCGATCCGCGAGTACCGTGATCTATGGAAGATCGACGATCGCGTGCCGCAGCTCGCTTGGCTCTGGCAGCTCAACCGGGGGGTGTTCAAGTCCCCGGGCTCGAAGTGGGAGAGCTGGACGACATCGATCGTGATGAGCGACGCTGACGCCGATCGCTACGTGGAGAACTTCGAGAGCTTCGCCGAAGCCATCACCCGATAAGAGGCGCGTAGCATGACGATCTGATGAACGGATCGGGCGGCGACGCGAGCAAGGTCGTCGACATGCTCGACGACATCGAGCACCGGGGCCGAGCGAGCTGGCGAGATCGGCTTTCGGGCCCGGATCGTTACGCCGCTCTGCTGATCCTGATCGTCATCGCGATCGTCGCCACCGTCGTGCTCGACGAGCACGAGTGGGAACGCATCGTCGCCGTCGGGTTCGTCGGATTGATGTTCGTCTTCGCGTTGCGCCCGTCGCAGGCGCCCGCGACGTGGCGATGGGCGGCGTTCGCTGCCGTTCCGGTGATGCTGATCGCGAGCGCGATCGCCGAGGGCAGCCGCGAAGGCTCGACGATCCGGGCATCGGTCGCCGCGGTGGTCACGCTGCTGCTCATCGGGGTGCAGGTGGCGATCGTTCGACGGCTTTCGACGCATCTCACCATCTCGTGGCAAACGATCATGGGCGCTCTCTGCGTCTATCTGCTCTTCGGCATGATCTTCGCGGGCGTCTACGCGGTGGCCGGCCACCTGGAAGACGGGCGGCTCTTCGCGGGGCACGCAGAGTTCACGAGCACCGACACGCTGTATTTCAGCCTGACCACGCTCACGACCGTCGGCTTCGGCGACCTCTCGATGCGCGCCGACGCGACCCGGATCGTGGCTGCGATGGAGGGGCTGCTCGGGCAGATCTACCTCATCACGGCCGTGGCGTTGCTCGTGGGGAACCTCGGCCAGCGGCGCCGGGAAGGCCGCGACCGAACGCGGAAGCCGTCACGGCGCGATGACTAGGACCTAGACTTCGCCACGATGACGGATCCGGTGGTGGGCGTGATCATGGGGTCGCGGAGCGACTGGGAGACGATGCGCCATGCCGTCGAGACCCTCGAGGAGCTCCTGGTTCCCGTCGAGTCCCGCGTGGTCAGTGCGCATCGCACGCCGGACCTGCTGTTCGAGTACGCGTCGACCGCGGCCGACCGAGGCATCGAGGTGATCGTCGCAGGCGCCGGCGGGGCCGCGCACCTTCCCGGCATGGTGGCGGCGAAGACCCATCTCCCCGTCTTCGGCGTGCCGGTCGAGTCGCATGCGCTCAAGGGCATGGACTCCCTGCTCTCGATCGTGCAGATGCCCGCGGGCGTTCCGGTCGGCACGCTCGCGATCGGGCGATCGGGGGCGGTCAACGCCGCGTTGCTCGCGGCCGCGGTCGTCGCTCTGCGGGACGACGAGGTTCGGGAGCGGCTCGTGCGGTTCCGGCAGCGGCAGACCGACGACGTGCTCGCACATCCCGATCCGTCGTCGTGACGCGGGTCGGCATCATCGGCGGCGGGCAGCTGGGCCGCATGCTCGCGCTCGCCGGACATGACAACGGCATCTCCTGCACCACGTTGGATCCGTCGCGCGGATCGCCCGCCGCCGCCGTCGCCCCGGCGATCGTGGGTGCCTACGACGACCACGAACGCCTGGCCGACCTGACCGAACGCAGCGACGTCGTCACCTACGAGTTCGAGAACGTACCGGTCGAGGCGGCTCGATCCATCGAGCAGCGCGTGCCCGTGTTCCCCCCGCCGGCCGCGCTCGAGGCATCCCAGGACCGGCTCGCCGAGAAGGAGCTGTTCACTGCGGTCGGCCTGCCGGTGGCGGCCTACGCACCGGTCGACTCGCTCTCGAGCCTCGCCGATGCGCTGGAACGCCTCGGCACGCCGGCGGTGCTGAAGACCCGTCGGCTCGGCTACGACGGCAAGGGGCAGGCGGTGATCCACGATCGGCTGCTCGCCGAGGACGCCTGGCGGTCCGTGGGCGAGGTGCCGTGCTTGCTCGAGGCGCTCGTGCGCTTCGACCGCGAGCTCTCGATCGTGGCCGTTCGGGGGCGAGACGGCGTGACGGCCGCGTACCCGGTCGTCGAGAACCGCCATCGCGATGGCATCCTGCGCGAGACGCGTGCGCCGGCCCCGGGGCTCACGCCCGCCGTGCAGGAAGCCGCCGAAGCCCACGCCCGCTCGCTCATGGCCGAGCTCGGCTACGTGGGCGTGCTCGCGATCGAGCTCTTCCAGACGGGGGCGTCGCTCCTGGGCAACGAGATGGCGCCCCGGGTGCACAACTCGGGTCACTGGACGATCGAGGCCGCCGAGGCGTCCCAGTTCGAGAACCACCTGCGTGCGGTCTGCGGACTTCCGCTCGGTGTCACCGACCCCGTCGGCGTGAGTGCGATGGTGAACCTGATCGGCTCGATGCCCGACCGGGGCGCGGTGCTCGCGGTCCCGGGAGCCCACCTGCATGACTACGGGAAGCAGACTCGGCCCGGACGCAAGCTCGGCCACGTCACCGTCCGCGCCGACGACGAGCGGACGCTCGAGGCTCGGCTCGACGAGCTGATGGCGGCGTTGGGGACGAGCGGTGCCCCGAAGGCCAGCGGTGAACGATGAAGCGTCCGTGGATGTACGACGTCTCGGATGCCCGAGAACGAACGCCGGAGCGACCTGGGCGAGGGGACGACCGCCGCCGCCCCTCACGCAAAGAGGCGAACGACTCAGGTCGGTCGGCTCGCACGTCCCCTGGGCGTCTTCCCACCCTCTTCCTTGAGAGACGCGACCTCGGCCTTGAGCCTTCGCGTTTCGACTTCCAGGGCCTCGAACCCAGAGAGCTTGGCCTGGAGCCTCCGGACCGTCTTCTCCAAGGCCAGGATGCGACGCATGCCTGCGATGTTGATTCCCGCATCGGCGAGTGCGGAGATCTCGCGGAGGCGATCGACTTCGGAGCCGCTGTAGCGCCTCGTCCCGCCGGAGCTGCGAGCCGGTTCCACGAAGCCCTCTCGCTCATAGGCACGGAGGGTCTGCGGGTGAAGACCACTGAGCTCAGCCGCGACCGAGATGCTGAAGAGGGCGCGATCGGGTTCGGGCCACGGGGCGCTCACTCTGACCACCATCGATCGGTCAGGAAGCCGAGC
>DASTBT010000146.1:0-20127 GCA_035711865.1 Actinomycetota bacterium | reverse complement strand
ATCCACGATCGCGATCGACGGCGAGGCCGGCGAGGTGCGCATCGATCCTCCCGCCGATGTCGTCGCCGAGCTGGAGGACGAGGCGCGTGCGCGCAAGGAGCGCCTCGCGACGTTGCGGGGTCGAGCCACCGAGCCCGCGGTGACCCTCGATGGTGTCGCCGTCGAGGTGGCCGCGAACGTGGGCGGGCCCGGCGAGGTCGAGGCGGCGGTCGGGGCCGGCGCCGACGGCATCGGACTGTTCCGCACCGAGTTCCTGTTCATGGATCGCGGCGAGCTTCCCGACGAGCGCGAGCAGGAAGCAGCGTACCGGGCGGCGGCCGAGGCGCTCGAGGGGCGGCCGTTGCTCGTCCGGACCCTCGATGCGGGCGCCGACAAGCCCATCGCCGGACTCGAACAGGAGCCCGAGGCCAACCCGTTCCTGGGGATACGAGGCATCCGGCTCGGGCTCGAGCGCCCGGAGCTGCTCGGGGCGCAGCTCCGCGCGTTGTGCCGGGTCGGCGTCGACCACCGGCTGCGGATCATGTTTCCCATGGTGGCCACGACCGACGAGCTCGCCGCGGCGCGCGCCGCGCTCGAGGAGGCGCACCTCCAGGTTGGCGACGAGCGGGCGCCGGACGGGAACGGCGCCGAATCCGTCATCGAGATCGGCATCATGGTCGAGGTTCCGGCGGCGGCGCTCATGGCGTCGACCCTCGCCGGCGAGTGCGACTTCTTCTCGATCGGAACGAACGACCTCACGCAGTACGTGATGGCCGCCGATCGAGGCAACGAGCACGTCGCCGAACTCAACGACCCGCTCCATCCGGCGGTGCTCCGACTCATCGCCACCACCGTCGAGGGAGCGGCGACACGGGACCGCTGGGTCGGTGTCTGCGGCGAGCTCGCGGGTGACGAGCTCGCCACACCCCTGTTGCTCGGCTTGGGCGTCCGCGAGCTCTCCATGGCGGCGCCCGCGATCGCAGCGGTGAAGCACGCCGTGCGCTCGACCTCCCTCGACGACGCCCGGACGCTCGCCTCGTCCGCCCTCGCATGCGCGACGGCCGCCGAGGTGCGCGCGATGCTCGCCTCCTCGTAGGCGATCGGCGCAGCCGGTACGATTCGCTCACGAGCCCATGAGCACTCCCGACGAGCGAGCCGCCGCGTTCCTGGCGTTCATCACGTACCTGCGCATCGCGTTGACGCCCGTCGTCATGGCGATGGTGCTCGCACGGGATCCCGCGCCGTGGGTCGAGCCGACAGCCGCACTGCTCTTCGGGTTCGCGGCGGCCACCGACTTCTTCGACGGGCGCCTCGCACGCCGCTGGAAGCAGACGTCGACGTTCGGAAGCTTCCTCGACACCGCCGCCGACAAGCTGCTGGTCTCGGGCGTGCTCCTGGCCCTCGTCGCCGTCGACCGCGCCTCCCCGTGGGTCGCGTTCGTGATCGTCGGCCGTGAACTGCTGATCATGGGCCTCCGCGGAGCCGTCTCCGCATCCGACGGCATCGTGGTCACGCCGACGATGTGGGGGAAGTGGAAGGCGACGATCCAATTCGTGGCGATCACGTTCGCGATCTGGCGACCCGACGTTCGGATCGACGATTGGTACCTCGACCAGTGGCTCATGGCCGTCGCAGCGGTGGTGACGATCATCTCCGCCGTGCAGTACCTCGCACGCTTCCTGCGGGTCCTGTCGGACCGCGATCGAACGGCGTCGGATCGCTGACCGGTGAGCGGCCCCGTCTTCCTGACAGGGGGTACGGGGTTCGTGGGCGGAGCGGTGCTACGCCGGTTGATCGCCCACGGGCGCGCGGTACGGGCGCTGGCCCGGTCCGACGAAGGCGCGGAGACGTTGGCCGCCCTCGGCGCGCAGGTGGTCCGCGGCGACCTATCCGACCACGGCGCCTTGCTCCGCGGCATGCGCGGATGCGCCACCGTCTTCCACACGGCCGGTGTCAACGCCATGTGCGCGCGGGACCCCGGACCCATGCTGCGCGTCAACGTCGACGGAGCGTGCGCCGTGGTCCGTGCCGCCGCTGCCGCCAAGGTGGCTCGAGTGGTGCACACCTCGTCGGCGGCGACCATCGGCGAGCGGCGGGGCCAGATCGGCCGTGAGGACACGCCGCATCGCGGGAGCTTCCTCTCGAATTACGAACGATCGAAGTTCCTCGGGGAGCGGAACGTGCTCACGCTGGCCGAGCGGCTGCGCGTGTCGGTCGTGAGCGTGAATCCGTCGTCGGTGCAGGGGCCCGGACGGGTCGAGGGGTCGGCACGGCTGATCCTCGAGCTCGTCAACGGCAGGCTCCCGGTGCTCGTGAACACCTGGTTGTCCGTGGTCGACGTCGACGACTGCACCGCGGCGCACCTGCTCGCCGAGCGTGGAGGGGTCCCCGGTCATCGCTACCTCGTGAGTGGTGCTTCGTTCGACGTTCGCACCGCCGTGGAGATGCTGCGAGCCGCGTCGGGAAGGCCGGGACGCGTCTGGTTCGCCCCGCGGGCTCTCGCCCCTGCGGGCGGTGTGCTGCTCGCCACCTTGACCGGCGTGAGCGGCCGGAGACGGGGCATCTGCCCCGAGACCGTGCGAACCCTGCTGCACGGGCATCGTTTCGACGCGTCGCACGCCGAACGCGAGCTCGGCCTGAGGTACACCCCGGTGGAAGACACGATCCACCGCACCTTGGAGTGGTACGCGCAGCGGGGCCTCGGCCCGGCACCGATAGGATGAGGGCGCTCTCCGGCGCCCACCGAGCGCCGGGCCGATGTGAGGAGGCGCCGTGAGCGATACGCGTCCGGACCGGAACCTGGCGATGGAGCTCGTCCGGGTGACCGAAGCTGCCGGTCTCGCCGCCGGGCGATGGATCGGCCACGGTGACAAGAACGCGGCCGACGCGGCGGCCGTCGATGCGATGCGGTTGATGGTCGACACCGTCTCCATGCGCGGCGAGGTCGTGATCGGCGAGGGTGAGAAGGACGAGGCGCCGATGCTCTACAACGGCGAGCAGGTGGGCAACGGCGAGGGCCCCGGAGCCGACGTGGCCGTCGACCCGATCGACGGCACCCGGCTGACCTCCGTCGGCCAACCGAACGCGGTCTCGGTGATCGCGCTCGCCGAACGCGGAACGATGTTCTTCCCGGGCGCCGCCGTCTACATGGAGAAGATCGCGACAGGCGCCGAGGCCGCCGGCGCGATCGACGTGACGGCGCCGCCCGAGGAGAACGTTCGCCTCGTGGCGAAGGCGAAGGGGGTCAAGCCCGAGGACGTGAGCGTCACGATCCTCGATCGTCCCCGGCACGAAGCCATGATCGCCGCCGTGCGGAGCGTGGGTGCGCGCGTCTTCCTGATCACCGACGGCGACGTGGCCGGCGCGATCTCCGCCGCCTCACCAAGGACCGGTGTCGACCTGCTGCTCGGCATCGGAGGCACGCCCGAGGGGGTGATCGCCGCGGCCGCCATGAAGTGCCTGGGCGGGGCGATACAGGGGCGCCTCTACCCCCGGGACGAGCGTGAGCGCGACGCGCTGCTCGACGCCGGCTTCGAACTCGAGGCCGTCTTGACGACCGATGACCTCGTGAGCGGCGACGACGTGTTCTTCGCGGCCACCGGGATCACCGATGGTTCGCTCCTGCGAGGCGTGCGGTATTGGCCGGACGGCGCGACGACACACTCCATGGTCATGAGGTCGCGTTCGGGAACGGTGCGGTGGGTGGAGGCAGAGCATCGCTTCGAGAAACTCGAGCGATTCTCGACGATCGCCTACCGGCCGTAGCGACCTGTCCACGAGCTGCGGCGCGGGATGCACCGTGCGCGATCGATGCGTATCCTGAACCGCATTCACGCGGACCGACCCGACCGATGAGGAAAGGATCAGGCCATGGCGGAGAAAACGATCCTCGTGTGTGACGTCTGCGGCAGACCGGCCGCCGAGACCGTCACGATCAAAGCGTCACGTGGCAACTTCGTGAAGGACATGTGCTCCGCGCACGTCGCCGAGCTCGTCGCGGGTGCCCGGAAGCCCAGGCCCGGACGGCGCAAGGGCGCCGTGGCGAAATCGCCCGCAGGTGCCAAGAAGCGCACCGCGAAGCGCACGGCGACCGGCAGACGACGCGGACGCCCGCCGAAGTCACAGAACGGCTAAGGACGCCTTCCCGTCATCCGTCGTCGGGACTCGCGGCCAGCCTGTAGACGCCTCGGTCGACCGCGACCAGCGCCCCGTCGCGCACACCGTGACGCAGCGCGGCGAGCAGATCCTTCCGCACGTTGGGCGTCGTGAACGGGTCGAGGTGGCCGGCTCGCAGCGCTCGGTCCTGGATCACCGTCCAGTGCAGGGGCTCATCGGCCTCTCGCAGCACCGCGACGGCGGCTCCGAGGGCATCGGGCGCGGGTTCGGGCGTGTCTCGTCGGTCTGCCCGGAACGCCGGAAGAACACGCTCGACGAACAGCTCGACGATCTCGGGCTCCGGCTCCGAGAACGGCAGCACCCAGGGCGCGACCACGATCTCTTCCACGCCGAGCTCCTCGAACGCTCGCACGCGCTCGATCGCCTGTTCGGGCGTGCCCGACAAGGTGTCCGCCCGCCAGGTCTCCTCGGTCTCCCCGCGCAACGCGTCGCCGGGCATCGAGGCGGCGCCGCGCGCGAACGTCGCCCCGAACGTCCGGTCGTCCTCCCCCAACAGGGTGTAGAGCCCCGCCGATAGACGGAACGTCGCCGGGTCACGCCCCGCACGTTCACACGCCCGTCGAGCCGCCGCCGCCCGTTCGCCGTAGGTCTCGGGCGTCCAGCGCCAGGCGCCGTTCCATCCGTCCGCGTAGCGGGCGGCCAAACGCAGCACGTTTGGACCGCCTTTGCCTCCCACCCACACGGGGATGCGTGGCTGCACCGAGGCCGGCAACGACCGTGCATCGCGGAGCCGCACGGTCGGCCCGTCGAACGAGGTGGGTTCGTCCGCGAAGAGACCCTGCAGGACCTGCAGGGTCTCCTCGAGGATCTCGAACCGTTCGCCGATCGAACCGAATCGGTATCCGAAGGCTTCGAATTCCTGTTCGAGCCAGCCGGCCCCGACGCCGAGGTCGAGGCGACCCCCCGCGATCGCATCGATCGTCGTCGCCATCTTCGCCACGATCGAGGGGTGTCGGAACGGCGCGCCGAGCACGAGCGTGCCCAATCGGATCCGTTCCGTGAGCGAGGCGAGCCCAGCGATCGCCGTCAACGGTTCGATCGCCGCGATCGGGACGGGATCGGCGCCGTACCGGCCGAACGAGTAGAAGAAGTGGTCGGAGATCCATACGGAATCGAACCCGAGGCGTTCGGCACGCCGTGCACTGTCGGCCACCGCTTCGAACGTGATCGGCTCCCCCCCGGGGAGTGAGAATCCGTAGTGGGGCAGGGTCAAGCCGAAACGCATGCGGGAAGGATACGGTCCCGGCACACCGTCGTGCGGGGGCCGATGCCTACGGGCTCGGGCTCGTGACCGTCGCGCGCGTCTGCATCGAACCGCGCAGCACGACGCGGCCACCGATGTCGCGCACGATCACGGTGTCGTAACCGGTGAGGTCGCCGAACTCCCGGGTCACCGTGCCCGCGCCGCTGTCGTCGAGGCCGTCGCCGTCGATGCGACCGACCAACAACGCACCCTCAGGCCCTCGCAGCCGCACGGTGAGCGGCAGATGCTCGCGGAGCTCGACGGGCATGCCTTCCACGAGCACGATCGCCATATCGGCGATCGTGGGTGACACGAGGGTGAGCGCGCTGCCGCCCCCTCCCCCGATCTTCGCCGGGTTCAACGAGCCGAGGAGCACCTCGTTCTCGGGGTCGCCGAACTCGAGCGAGCGGACGAGCCCTTGGAAACGCTCGAGCGCGCTCTGCGTGCGGGCGACCTCACGCTGGGCGGCCAGATCCGAGTGGGCCGCGCGGTTCGCCATCACGGCACCCCATCCGGTGCCGAGCACCGCGAGCATCGCGGCGAGAGCGGCGACGAGCGTGAGGCGGCTCCGACGAGCGCCGGACACATGCCCCCGGCCGCGAGGCGCCGCCGCCCGGCGAACGGCATCGACGACGCCACCTTCCAGCGCCTCGGGCAGATCGCTGGGCGCGACGGCGAACGCGAGGGTCGCCGATGCGCGTTCCAGCTCGCCGGCTTCCTTCCGGCACGCCGCACACCACGCGAGGTGGCGGTCGACCGCGGTGGCGTCGCGCGCCGACAGACCCCCCAAGACACGCTCCGTCAGGCGATCGCGCACCGCGACGCAGGTCACAGGAGCTCCTTACCTTCGTTCGCCTTGCGGACCTTGATCATCGCCGAGCGCAGTCGCGTCTTGACCGTTCCCAACGGAATGCCGTCGGTCTCGGCGATCTCGCGGGCGGTCATGCCGCGGAAGTACGCACGCCCCACCAGGCGCCGTTCCGCCTCGGTGAGCGACGACAGCGCACGGATCGCGGCGTCGCGCTCGACCAGCACGGCTTCCTCGTCGAGTCCCGGGGCGTCGGGCACCTCGTCGACGAGCACGAGGGTGGGGCGCGAGACGCCGGTCTCCCGGCGAAGCCTGTCGACCGCCAGATTGTGGGCGATCGTCATCAGCCACGTCGACAGTCGGCCACGGGTCGGATCGAAACGCGCGGCCTTGCGCCACGCCGTGAGGAAGACGTCCTGGGTGAGCTCCTCGGCGGACTCGCGCGTTCCGAGCAGGCGGTAGCCGAGCGAGTAGATCGGCCGGCCGTACCGCGCGTAGAGCGCACGGACGGCATCGTCGTCGCCGGCGAGGAGCCCTTCCATCAGTTGCTGTTCCTCTTTCGGGAGGAGTGGTCCGTCGTTGCGAGCCTGCACCCGGTGTTCCTTCCGATATACGGAGCCTCGGACGATCGCGGCTTGCACGACACGACCCCGGGGCGGGGGTCATGCTGGTCCGATCGTACCCCGAGCCCGGTCGTTCGTATCTGCCTGTCTGCCGGCCTGTCTCGGGTTCGTACACAGGATAGGCTCGGTTCCATCGGGAGCGGAAGGAGAACCGAACCGCAACATGTACCGAAACCATGACACGGAGATGACGACGACACGGTTGGGTCACGCCGCTCGGCTCACGTCGTCGATCGCTCTCGTGATCCTCGGTCTCCTCGCCGGTTCCGCCGGCGCCCAGTCGCCGACCGCGGGATCGGTCGTTCGGCTGCACCTCGACGGGGTGGTCGACCCGTTCATCTCCGACTACCTGAGGAACGGCATCGCCGAAGCCGCCGAGGCGGGCGCCGCGGCCGTGCTGATCGAGATCGACACGCCGGGTGGCCTCGTCTCGTCGACCCGGGAGATCACGCAGGCGATCCTGAACGCCGAGGTGCCCGTGCTGTGCTACGTCACACCGTCGGGGGCGCGCGCCGCCTCCGCGGGATCCTTCGTCCTGCTCTCGTGCAACATCGCCGCGATGGCCCCGGGCACCAACGTGGGCGCCGCCACTCCGGTGGGCATCGACGGCGCCGTCGGATCGGACAAGGCCGTCAACGACGCCGCCGCCTCGATGCGGTCGATCGCCGAGCAGCGAGACCGGAACGCCGACGTGGCCGAGACCTTCGTGACCGATGCCGTGAGCATCAGCGCGGAACAGGCGCTCGACGACGACGTGATCGACGTGATCGCGCCGACAACCGCCGATCTGATCGCCGAGGTCGACGGGCGCACCGTCACGCTGGGCGACGGCGAGCGGTCCGAGCTGGAGATCGCCGGCGCGCCCCTCGTCGATCGCTCGATGGGAGGGTTCGTCGGGTTCCTGCACACCCTGCTCGACCCGACCCTGGCGTTCATCTTCTTCTGGCTGGGGCTGGCGCTGATCGTGCTCGAGCTCCTCGTGCCGGGGCACATCTTCTCCGGCACGATCGGCACCGCGTTGCTGATCCTCGCGATCGTGTCGTTCGGCGTGTTGCCCGTGCAGCTGATCGGCGTGTTGCTGTTGGTCGCCGCGGCGACCTTGATGGTCATCGAGCTGAACGCGCCGGGGTTCGGCGCCTGGGGCATCGCCGGAACGATCTGCCTGCTGCTCGGTGGATGGTTCCTGTACGACCGGGCCGGCGGCGTCGTCGTCGCCCCGGGCGTGCTGATCGGCACGGCCGTGTTCGTCGGCGTCTTCTTCGCCATCGTCCTGCGGAAGGTGTTGCGCGTCCGCCGGCTGCCGCCCGCACAAGGGACAGAAACGGTGGTCGGGAAGCAGGGGGTCGCGATCGGCACGGGGCTGAACCCCGACGGCATCGTCCGCGTCTCCTCTGAGGAATGGCGCGCCACGACGTCCGACGGCTCCACGATCCCGGCCGGCACACCGGTTCGGGTCACCCAGCTCGACGGCCTCACGCTGATCGTCGAGAGCGCACCTGCAGAGCTCGAGACGGCCGGATCCACGTCGGCCGAGGAGGAGAGGAGTCGCTGATGGAGATCAGTGCTGCCCTGATCGCCCTGGTCGTGGTGATCGGGCTGATCGTGCTGTTCCTTGCGAAGGCGATCCGCATCGTCCCCGAGTACCAACGCCTGGTCGTGTTCCGGCTCGGTCGCCTGCTCGGCCAGAAGGGACCGGGTCTGGTGTTGCTGATCCCGTTCATCGATCGGGGCATCAGCGTCGACCTGCGGGAGTTCTACCTGGAGATCCCGCGACAGGACTCGATCACGAAGGACAACGCACCGATCGCGGTCGACTTCGTGATGTTCTACAAGGTGATGGACGCCCAGACGTCTGTCGTGCAGGTCGGCAACTTCGCCGGCGCCGCGCTGAACATCGCCTCGACGACGCTGCGAGCCGTCATCGGCGACATCCCGCTCGACGACATGCTCGCCAAGCGCGACGAGATCAACACCCTGCTGCGCATCAAGCTCGACGAGGTCACCGAGCGGTGGGGCGTGAAGGTCACGAACGTCGAGATCCGCGAGATCATCCCGCCCGCGTCCGTGCAGGAGGCGATGACCCGGCAGATGTCGGCCGAGCGAACGAGGCGTGCCGTCGTTACGGAGGCCGACGGCGCGAAGGCCGCCGCGATCACGGTCGCCGAGGGCAACAAGGAAGCAGCGATCCTGAACGCCGAGGGCTCGAAGCAGTCGGCGATCCTCACGGCCGAGGGCGAACGGCAGGCCGCGATCCTGCGAGCGGAGGGGTTCGCCCTCGCGCTGAGGACGATCAACGAGCAGGCGATGGGCGCCGACGAGAAGACGATGCGCCTCCAGTACCTCGAGGCCCTGAGGACCGTGGGCGCGTCGCCGGCGTCGAAGGTGGTCGTGCCGATGGAGCTCTCCGGATTGGTCGCGGGATTCACGGCGATCGCCGAAGCCGCCTCGTCGCCCGACTCGAGGGACGACACCGCCTGAGCGACCCGCCGCTCACGAGGGCGCTGGCTTCGCCGGCGCCCTCGCCGCGTCCTGGATGGAACCTGCGCCACGTCGGTGGTGTATGACGGGTCGAACGGTGAACGACCAGCGCCCCTTGCAGGGCCGGCCATCGGAGGACGCCATCCTCGTGTCGCGTGCACGCGACGGGGACGTGGGGGCGTTCGAGGAGCTGGTGACGCGGTATCAGGGCATCGCGTTCCGCGTCGCCTGGCTGGCCGTGCGCGATCGGGGCGATGCAGAGGAGGCCGTGCAGGACGCATTCGTGAAGGCCTACTACGCGCTGCCTCGGTTCCGACCGGGCGCGCCCTTCCGGCCATGGATCCTGCGGATCGTCACCAACGAGGCCCGGAACCGCGGGCGGTCCACCAGGCGACGGGAGGGGCTCGCGGCCAGGGTGGCGGCATCCGACTCGCCGCGCGCGGCGCCCGCCTCCGAATCCACGGTCCTCGACCGTGCCGACGCCGAAGCGTTGCTGGCCGCCCTGGATCGGCTTCCGGAACGCGACCGCCTCGTGATCGCCTACCGGTTCCTCCTCGAGATGACCGAGGCCGAGACGGCCGAGACGCTCGGCGTGCCCCCGGGCACGGTGAAATCGAGGCTTTCGAGGGGTCTGGCGCGCCTGCGGTCGCAGCTGAACGCCGGCGTGGTGGAGGTGGAACAGGCATGAACGAACGATCCCGGCCGATGACCGAGTCGGCCTTGCGAGATGCCCTCGTCGCCGCGCGAAAGCATATCGACTGGCCGACGTCTCCCGATGTCGTGGAGGACGTTGGCGCAACGATCAGGGCGATGCGCGCGACGCCCTCGCTCGCCGCCCCCCGACTCTCGATGCCCAGCCGCCGGCGCACCCTGCTCGCGATCGCGGCGGCCCTGGTGCTCCTCGCCGGCGCCGCGTTCGCGGCTCGCCTCGTGATCGAGCTCGGCGCCATAGCCGTGCGCGTGCTTCCCGACCGCCCGACCTCGCTGCCCACGAACGTCGCGACCTCCGACGACCTCGGGCGCCAGGTCACGCTCGCCGAGGCCGAGGCCGCAGCCGGATTCCCGGCGGCCTTGCCGACGGCCCTCGGGCCACCGGACCACACGTGGATCGACGAAGCGTTGGTCGGCTTCGACCCAGACGACGTTGCCCGCCGCATCGTGAACGCGTGGCAGCCCACGTCCGGACTCCCGGCGATCCAGGGCACCGAGGCCGGGGCGCTGTTGATGCAATTCGAGGGTGACTGGGAGATCGCCTCCAAGCTCTTGTCCGCGGAGACGGGGCGTTTCGGCCATGCGATCGTCGAGGGACGCCCAGGGCTCTGGACCGCCGGTGAGCACGAGCTGGAACTCATCAGTGGTGACGAACCGCTGCGCCTGCTCGTGACCGGGAACGTGCTGATCTGGCAGGACGCCGGCTACACGTTCCGGCTCGAGACCGTTCTCGGCAAACGCGCCGCGATCGCCATCGCCGAGTCGATCGATCCCGTCGTCGATCAGGCCTAGTTCGGGAACCCCCCGGTGACGGCCGGTGTAGGCAGGGGTGAGATCGAAGAGGTCGACGGACTGGAGGCAACGATGAGGCGGGCACACAGGATCGCGACGATCGCGGTGCTCGGCACGATCTGCGCCCTGGCGGGCGTGACAGCCGCCACCGCGGGCGGCGGTGGGCACTGCGCCCCGGACGAAGCTCAGGGGAACCGGGTGGAGCTCGAAGGAGCCTGCTTCACGCCCTCGACGCTGCACGCCGATGCCGGCGAGACGATCACGTTCGTGAACCGGGATCCCGTCGCCCACAACGTGAGCGGCACCGGGTGGGGCAACTACGAGGACATGGGCCGGGGCGATCGGTTCAAGACCTCGTTCGCGGACGAAGGCATCTACCCCTTCGCCTGCACCCTGCACCCGGGCATGACTGGCGTCGTCGTCGTCGGCGACACGGACGCTGAGACCGTGGCCGAGGTGCAGCCGCTGGCCGCATCGACGTCGCCTCCGTCGGACGGCGATGCGTGGATCGCCGCGGGCGCGCTCGGCCTGGCCATCGGAGCGGCCGTCGGTGCGGGCCTGGCCGTCGTCCGGCGCCGACGCACGACCACCGTCTGAACTGAGACCGGCGATAGCTGCGCTAGACCGGCAGCGGCATGCCGGCCTGCTGCATGGCCAGCTCGAAGTCGTGACGGTTCGATACGGCCTGGATGGCGTCGTCGACCGTGACCGTGCCCTGCTGCACGAGCTGGAGCAGACACTGATCGAACGTAACCATGCCGTAGAAGCGGCCGTCCTGGATCACATCCTTGATCTCATGGGTCTTGTCGGGGTCTGCGATGCGCTCGGCGACGCGGCCCGTGTTGATCAGGATCTCGAGGCCGGGGGTCCGCCCGCCGTCGACCGTCGGCACGAGCCGCTGGCAGATGATGCCTCGCAGCGTGCCGGCGAGGGCCAGTCGCACCTGCTTCTGCTGGTACGGGGGGAAGAAGTCGATCACCCGGTTCACGGTCTCTGTCGCGTCCACCGTGTGCAACGTCGACAGCACGAGGTGCCCGGTCTCAGCCGCCTGGATCGCCGCGCGAACGGTCTCGGTGTCGCGCATCTCCCCGATCAGGATCACGTCGGGGTCCTGGCGCAGCGCCGCTCGGAGCGCCCCGAGGAAGTCATGGGTGTCGTTGCCGATCTCCCGCTGGTTGATCGAGGCGACGTCGTCCTTGTGCAACACCTCGATCGGATCCTCGATCGTGACGATGTGCACGGGTTTCGTCTTGTTGATGTAATCGATCATCGCGGCCAGGGTGGTGGTCTTGCCCGATCCGGTCGGGCCGGTGACCAGCACGAGGCCACGAGGCTCGTCCGAGATCGTCCGCACCGCATCGGGGAGGCCGATCTCATCGAACGCCGGGCCACCGAAGCGAAGCTTCCTCAGCACCATGCTCACGGATCCCCGCTGCCGGAACACGTTCACACGGAAGCGGCCGACGTGCGGGATCGAGTAGGCGAAGTCCACGTCGCCGCTCTCGACGAACCGCTCCATGCGGTCGGAGGGGATGATGCCCTCGGCGATCGCCTGGCATTCGATGCCGGTCAACGGATCGCGATCGAGGCGGTACAGCCCCTTGGGCAGCCGGATCATCGGCGCCGACCCGACCTTGACATGCAGGTCCGATCCTTCCCCGCCGACGAGCCGTTCGAGCCAGCCGTTGAACTCCGGCACGATGGGGGTGCCGTCCGACGACGTCGTGGCCGTTCGCTCCATGCCTGTTCCTCCGATGAGCGTGCCTGTCATGCCCGGCGGCAGTCGCCGTTCGGGGCTCCAGGTCACCATCGGAAGCCCCTGCCCCCGACTTCAGTCCTGCGTACGCGGTTCGTCGGTGATGATGCGTACGTAGGCGCCAGCCCACGCGATCACTCGGGCACGGCGGTGAGCCGGCACACCGCGGAACGTTCGGCGAGCG
Organism: Actinomycetota bacterium; assembly: GCA_035711865.1. Lineage (GTDB taxonomy): Bacteria > Actinomycetota > UBA4738 > UBA4738 > HRBIN12 > JAOUEA01. Next base: position 7,377 of record DASTBT010000146.1, on the reverse strand, counting down.
GCTCGAACGCTCCCAGACGCATCGGAGGCCGCGAGCCCTGGAGCATGCCCTCGAGGAGCCCGCGATGCAGCGCACACACCAGCTCACGGTGGTCGTCGAGCAGCTCGCGGAACGGGCAGTCTCGAAGTGTGATGTCGACCCGGCCCCGCCCCCGACGGCGGAATCGCGGGTCGAATCCCGCCTCGGCGAGCGCCGCCTGCAGCACGGCCAAGTTCGGGCCGCTCGAGCTCCGCGAGCCCGGCGGCGGCGCCGACCGGCCCACGAGGTAGGCCCCCCATTCACGCGCGGTCTCGACCGAGCGTGCGCGTTGCCGGGCACCGGTGATCTGACCGGCGATCATGTCCGCGAAGAGCCGGTAGTCCCGGCCTTCCCTCGCCTCGCGGTCGACCGCGGAATAGACCGTCTGCGGACGTCCGACCGACGTGCCTCGCCTTGCCTCGCTGGACACGAGACCCGCTTCCTCGAGCCGGCGCAGGTGGGGTCGCAGGGTGTTCACGTGCAGGCCGAGCCGTGACGACAGCTCACGGACCGACACCGCGCGGCCCGACAGACGCAGAGTGCGGTACAGGCGATAGCGGGTATCGTCGGCCAGCGCCTTGTGGACCTCGATCGGTGAGGGCTCCGCCACTCGCACACCTCGGACGTATCATGGATTTCCACGGTCAGCACCGTGTGAATCAAGCTTAGAGGGAAAGGGACCGACGTTGATCACCGAAGAGCAGGTCCGGCAGGCCCTTCGGGGCGTGATGGACCCCGAGATCGGGAAGCCGATCGAAGACATCGGCATGCTGGAATCGATCGCCGTCGACGGCGGCCGGGTCGAGGTTCACGTACTGCTCACGATCGAGGGCTGCCCGCTGAAGGACCGCATCACCCAGGACGTGACCGCCGCCGTGCAACCGCTCGAGGGAGTGGAACGCGTCGACGTACGGCTCACCCCGATGAGTCAGGAGCAGCGGGAAGGGCTCGTCTCGCAGCTGCGCGGCGGCGCCCCGACCCCTCAGCAGAAGATCCGGTTCCCGCCGTCGACCTCGGTGATCGCGGTGGCGTCGGGCAAGGGCGGCGTCGGCAAATCGTCGGTCACCGTGAACCTCGCGGCGGCGCTCGCGGCCGGGGGCAGCACGGTCGGCGTGCTCGACGCCGACGTCTGGGGCTTCAGCGTTCCCCGCATGCTCGGTGTGACGGGCAAGCCCGTCGGCTTCGACAACATGATCCTGCCGCTCGAGGGCCACGGCGTGAAGGTGATCTCGATGGGCTTCTTCGTGCCCGAGGAGACTCCGGTGATCTGGCGCGGCCCGATGCTGCACAAGGCGATCGAGCAGTTCCTCGGCGACGTCTACTGGGGCGATCTCGACTTCCTGTTGTGCGACCTGCCACCCGGCACCGGCGACGTCTCGATCTCGCTGGCGTCGTTCCTGCCGGGCGCGTCGATGCTCGTCGTGACCACGCCCCAGGAAGCGGCGCGCACCGTGGCCGAGCGAGCGGGTCGCATGGCCGAGCGCACGAACCTCCGCCCGATCGGGGTGGTCGAGAACATGAGCTGGTACGTCTGCCCACACTGCGGCGAGCGCGAGGCGATCTTCGGGGAAGGTGGCGGACAGGCCGCCGCGGAGCACCTCGGTGTGCCCTTGATGGCGCAGGTGCCCCTGATGCCCGCGATGCGCGAGGGCGGTGACACCGGTGCGCCGATCGTCGTGGTCGAGCCCGACGCGCCGGCGAGCGTCGCCCTGCGCGAAGCGGCGGACGCGGTCGCCCGCTCGACGAAGAGCAAGATCGGGAAGCCGCTCACCCTGATGACGAGCTAAGGTCGCCGCTTTCGCCGACGCTCCCCGGCGCTGGGCCAAACCGCCGCGACCGCCCTGCCCATGAGGAAGCCGCTCACGGCGTCGCTCGGGTAGTGCACGCCGAGGTACACGCGAGATGCGGCGACCGAAAGCCCGAGCGCCGTCAGACTCCCGCGTGCGACGATCCCGGCCTCCAGCTCGTGCCCGACCACGACGGTGAACGCCGTGAGCACCGCCGGGTGGCTGCTCGGCCACGACGTGCCCATCGGAGGCGCGATCATCGCCCGGGTGCCGGTGGGGTCGGCGACGGAAGGGCGGGGGCGCTCGACCACGCGCTTGACCGCCTGGCCGAGGAGCCAGGTCGTCCCGGCGGCGGCGATCGCCCGAACGGCCTGCCGCGGCCTGCCGAGCGCCGCGAGCGTCCCGGCCGCGGCCCCGACGGCGTAGAGCGACCCGAGCTCCGTGATCCCTGCGAAGGCGCGATCGGCCTCGGGGCCGTGGCCACGGTTGACCGCCTCGAACAGATCGGCGTCGCCACGGCGACCCTCGTCGGTTGCGAGGGCAACGTACCCCACGCCGCCGGCGGCGGCGGCGAGCGCGGCGCCTCGGAGCAGCGATCGCACCTTCACGCTCGCGCGCGCTCCTCGATCTCGCGCTTCTGCGCCAGCACTCCGTGCTTCAGCGCGTATTGCGCGCCGCCCATCGCGTTGAGCCCGGCAGCGCCGAACCTGCCGAAGGGTCCACGGAACCGGTAGGACACCTCGTGCCGCAGCAAGCTGCGGTCGAAGGGCAGCGACGCCACCGACGTCGTCACGGTGGCCTCGAGCAGGCCTTCGAGGCGAACGCCCGATCGCCACGGCGGCTCCCACTCCAGCACGGTCGCGTGCACGGTCGCGTGCACACCCACCAGCGCCATCACGACGTCGTAGGTGGCGCCGACCTGCATGCCGCCCTCCGGGGGTTCGACGCGCTCGATGTGCTTGTCCCACTGCGGCAGGTTGCGGGGGTCGCTCGCGATCTCCCACACGGTCTCGGCCGGGGCATCGACCTCGACGGAGAACTCGACCGTGGTCATGCCGCGGCGGCGCTGCCGCTCGACCAGCCCTTCCACCACACGAGCCGTTCGGGCGTGATGCGCACGAGCGCGCCCGCACCGGGATGCAGCGCCGTCGCGATCGACCGAGCCGTCTTCGCGCCGGATCCCAGCGCGTCGAGCACGTAGAACGACCCGGAGCCTTGCACCATCGCGCCGGACATGTCGCGTGCCCGCCAGGCGCTGGCCTCGTCGACCGTGAGCGCGACGGGGGCGGCGGGGGCGGCGCCGGCGAGCGCGAGCGTCTCGTCGGGCAGGGCCGCGTACAGCGCCGAGGCCTCCGCGAGCCACCGCACCGGCAGCACGACCGGTCCACGAGCCCCCGAGACGGTCAGCGCCGCCTCGCCGCTGCGCCCCAGCGTGGTGGCCATGTCGGCCGGCAACGCGCTCAGTGGATCGGGGCCCTGCTTCACCTGCCGGAAGGTCTTGTGCCCCAGGGCTTCACCTCCCCATCGGCCGCGGCCTTCCTGTACGCCGTCCTCGTCGAGGAGCGCCGTGCGATCGAGGTCGATGCCGACGAACACCCGCCCCGGCGGCGTCCAGGCGAGGGGAACCTGCCGAGCGTCGAACGCGTAGCCCGCGAAGAACCTCGCATTCTTCTTGCTGAACCTCGCGGTGGCGCGAGCGATCGAGGTGGCGCCGGTCACGGCCGCGCCCCAGGTGTTCCGGTCGAGGGCATCGTAGGTCTTCACGGTCCCGGTGAACGTCACCGAAAGGTCGCCCTGCCGCACGAGGCCGGCGACCCCCGGATCGACCTTCCAGGCGCGAGTCTTCACGGAGCCGCGCGACGTGGTGAGCCACACCCGTCCGCCCGAATAGGCGAAGACGAGCGGCGTGCAGTGCGGGCCGCGAGGCGTCGAGGTCGCGACGGCGCAGAAGGGCGCGTCCTCGAGCACCTGTTGCACCGCGGTCGACAGGAAACTCACCTGGCCGCCCCTTCCTCGATCGCCCCGCGCCCGGAACCGGGGGGAAGCGCGAGCATCAGTCCGGTCCACAGGATATGGCTCGCGAGGCCGGCGAGCACACCCCCGGACCACCAGGCGAGGCCAGACCAGAGGGCGCCGCCGACGATCGCCCCGGCGACGATCGGAAGGCTCCGGCTCGCGGCGTTCGCGACGATGTACCCGATCCACGCGACGAGAGCCGCGAGCCACGGATCGATCGCATCGGCGAGCCGAGGCAGCGTGAGCCCCCGCCAGAACAACTCCTCCGCGGGCACCATGACGACGAGGCTCAGGACGAGGGACGTGGCCAGCGTGACGTCGCCTGCCTGCTCGTACTTCTCGACGACATCTTCGCGGAACGGGGGCCATCGCGCGGCGAGCCATACGAACATCCTGGTCCCGACGTAGAGCGCGAGCCCCGACGCGAGGCCGACGACGACCGCCGTGACCGCCCCGGTCTCGGCGGCGACGGGCGGGCGCGCCACGGCGGCGGCGATCCCCATCACCACCAGTACCACGGGCATGAGCTTCCACACCCCGGCGCGTCCGGACGAGACGCGCCACCATCCGGCGAACTCGGCGACCGCTCCCACGACGATGACCGCGATCTGCATCCTCAGACCAGGAACCGGGTCTTCACGGCGACCTCCGCCGTGAAAGCCGTGACGACCGCGAGGTAGTAGAACCCGGTCGCCGACTGCACTGCCGAGGCTCGCTGCCCTCGGAGCGCGGCGCGGGTGAGGAGCGCGATCAGGAACGTCGCGACGACCATGCCGAGCGCGATCCACGGCGCGAGGGCTCCGGCGGTGAGCAGCGGGTTCAACGACGCCGAGGACTCGACCCCGCCGAATCCGCTGGAGACGATCGCGACCACCTCGATCACGACGGCCACGAGCATCGCCGTCGTCATGCGATCGATCGGCCTCCGGGGAAGGCCTCTGTCGGTGAGGTACCAGTGGCCCAGCAGCAATCCGTCGGTGATCGATCCGAGGAAGGCCGCGCCGACGAGCAGCTGGAACAGGGCGACCGGGAACGCCTGCCGACCGGTTCCCGCCATCGCGACGAGGGTCGCCGTCGCCACACCCACGCTCGCGGATCCGAGGACCCGCGCGGGGAGGTGACGCTTCGAGAGCATCAGCAGGAAGGAGAGCCCCACGGCTCCGGCCGTCGCCGAAGCGAGCGTCGCCGACCATCGGCCGGCGTCGTCGCCGGCGATCAACGCCGCGCGGGTGGAGAGCCACGAGCCCGCCGCCAACACGAGCACGATCCCGGTGGTGAGCGTGAAGAATCCACGCTTGACCTCGTTCCACAACGGGGTCAGCCACAAGAACGCGAGCGACCCGGCCACCGCCTGGGCCAGCACGAGCGCCATGTAGCCGGCCGCGCCGGTCACCGTGTCTTCCCTCGCATACGGCCCGAAGCCTAACCGTGCGGATCCCGAGACCCGCCCTGCGGGCGAGTGTTCGACCCGTTCACGCCGGGGGCCGATACGATTGCCCGATGCAGGACTGGCGCACCTACGACGACGTCGCCGAGACCTACGAGCGGGTCCATGCCCCGCGGCTCGCTGAGGTGGCTCGCGACCTGGTGGAGATGATCGACCTGCCCGACGGTGCCGCCGTGCTCGACGTCGGCACCGGCACCGGGGTCGCCGCCCAGGCTGCCACCGACGCCGGGGCCGCGGTGGTCGGCGTCGACGAGTCCCTGGGCATGCTGCTCGTCGCCCGGCGGGAGCGTCCGAAGGTGCCGGTCGTGGCCGCGCACGCGATCGACCTCCCGTTCGGACCGGGCCGGTTCGATGCCGTGCTCGGGTCGTTCGTGCTCGCGCACTTCGACAAGATCGAGACCGCGCTGTTCGACATCACCCGAGTGATGCGGCCCGAGGGCCGCGTCGGCTTCTCATCGTGGTCCGACCGTGACGACGCCTACCAGGAGGCGTGGCGTGAGCTCGTCACGACGGTCGTGCCCCGGGAGATGCTTGCCTCCGCGTACGCGGGGGCCGCTCCAGGACACGACCGGCTCAAGTCGCGCACGAACGTCGAGGAGGCGCTCATCGACGCGGGCTTTCGGAGCGTGCGGACCGAGGTCGTGAAGTACCGGTGGACGTACTCACTCGAGGAGTACCTCGACGGTCTGCAGGTGTGGGCCACCGGCCGGTTCACGAGGAACATGCTGGGCGAGCCTGGCTGGGAGTCGCTGCGAGAGCGCGCACGTGCCGTGTTCGCCGAGCGGTTCCCCGATCCGCTCAACGACTTCCGCGACGTGATCCTCGCGACGGCGACGAAGCCCGCCTGACGCTCACTGCGGATCGATGCGAGTGAACACGAGGGACCCGGGCGTGCCGTCTGGCATCAGGACCTCGTCGTAACACGCCGCGAGCTGGCGGCCGAGCCGCTCCGAGTGATCGACGTCGTCGGCCGGCACGTTCGCGAGCACCATCGCGCAGCCGGCGACGCCGGGGTTCAAGGTGGTCTCGCCCCGCAGGAACGCGGTCCCGACCTCGAGCGAGTGGGCCCCGGCGGCATCCAGGGCGACCCTCGCGAGGAGCTCGTCGCGCTCGCGTGCATCGTCGTAGCCGAACCAGAACGCCGTCGGGAAGCCGCGAGCGGCGAGCTCCGAGAACAGGTCGGGGGAGTTCATGCCTTCGGACGATCGTTCGGTCGCGTCGAACGGGTCGAGCAGCGCGAGGGTCGAAGCCACGGCTCCGGGCGGAAGATCCCGGGCGCCCGCCCAGATCGTCGCGATCCCGTCGGCGCGTTCGATCCTGACGAGGTCGGCGAGGTCCAGCTCCCGCGCCGAACGCGTCAGATCTGCGACGCTGGCGGGATCGAGGTCGCAGAGCAGATACGTGGCTCCCTCGCCGAGCACCTCCATCGCGAGGCGCGCGGACCCGGGGTACCGAGGCTGGTCGCCGTCGCCGGGAGGCAGGGTGCGCACGAGCCAGAGGTACCTCGAACGATCGAGCGCGGGTGCTCGAGGCGCCTCGCGGATCAGCGTGTACACGCCGTACTCCCGTTCCCACGAACGGTCGAGCGGATAGGTGCCCGAGCCGGCGTGCGACTCCCAATAGCGCACGGGTCGCATCCGGTCGAGGAGATCTCCGAGGACGAGGTGCTTCCACACGTCGCCGATCTGCCCGAAATGCGAGTTCGCCATCGCCCGCGAGCCTACGGCAGGACGCTTGACTTCCCGAGGCGATCTGGACTATCGAGGCGTCCGCCGGTGTGCCGCATCCCGAGGAGGTCAGCGATGTCGACCGAGCGAACCGTCCAGACGCTTCGGCAGGTCCTCGAGGGGTTCAACGAGCACGACCTCGATGCGATCATGACCCACTTCGCCGAGGACTGCGTGTTCGATGCTCCTCGAGGCCCCGATCCGTGGGGGCGCCGGTTCGTCGGGAAGGACGAGGTCCGCCGCGGGCTCGCGGCTCGGTTCGAGGGCATCCCCGACGTGCACTATGGCGAGGACGATCACTTCGCATCTGGTGCCCGCGGCGTCTCGGAGTGGACGATCACCGGCACCGATCTCGACGGCGAACGGATCGAGGTTCGAGGTT
>DASTBT010000145.1:0-3989 GCA_035711865.1 Actinomycetota bacterium | reverse complement strand
TCGCTTGCTCCAGCCATCGCAGACGCTCCGCCGGCGTCGTCTGCATGACGCCATCGAGCTCCGCCCGGCGGTGAGCCTCCCAGCCGCGCGCCCGGGCCCGATCGTCGCGCTCGCTCATGCCTTCCGCTCCTGGATCGCCTCGAGCGCTGCGATGTCCTCGAGATCCACCGGCCTGCCGGCGGCACGCTTCAGGCGGATCAGATCCGTGATCGATGCGACCCTGGCCGGGGTACCCCCGATGTCGACGACCATCGATCGTTCCCACAGCTCCTCGAAGTCGATCGACTGCTCGACGAACAGGTCCACGGACCGTAAGGGATCGTTCGGGTCCCACATCGAGAACACTGTCATCCCCTGCTCGGTGATCCACCGCTCGCGGACGGCAGGGTCGGCGAACCCGGACGCCTCGACGGGCAGTCGCGGGCGGAAGCCGATCGCGGTGAGCGCGTCGATCGCCTCCGAGGCGGCCCTCGGTGCCAGGTCGACCGCGAGGTCCAAGTCGGCCGTGAGCCTGGCATGACCGTGCAGCACTACGGCGACGCCGCCGACGGTCACGTACCTGACCCCGGCGCGTTCCAGAGCAGCGAAGATCGGCTCGAACAGCGTCACCGGTCGGACTATAGGTCGTCGAAGGGTCGGTCCTCGGCGCACCGGTAGGGTTGAACGCATGCCGACCCGCTCGACGACGATCTCGGTGCAGGGGCGCGACATCAAGGTCACGAGCCCGGACAAGGTCTACTTCCCCGACGCCGAGGGCGGGCCGATCACGAAGCTCGAGCTCGTCGAGTACTGGGCGACCGTCGCGCACGACGCGCTCAACGGGTGTCGCGATCGTCCGGAGATCCTGCACCGGTTCCCCGGAGGCGTGACCGGCGAGGACACGGAGCCCTTCTATCAGAAGCGCATCCCGAAGGGCGCGCCGGACTGGGTACGCACGGCGACCGTGATGTTCCCGAGCGGGCGCACGGCGGCGATGCCCGTGATGCACGACGAGGCCGCGCTCGTGTGGGCGGCCACGCTCGGGTGCCTCGAGTGCAACCCGTGGCCCGTGCGAGCTGACGACGTCGATCATCCCGACGAGCTCCGGATCGACCTCGACCCGACCGACGGCGTGCCGTGGGACGACGTCCGGCGTGTCGCCCTCGTCGCCCGTGATGTGCTCGCCGAGCACGGGCTCACCGGCTTCCCCAAGACGAGCGGCAAGCGCGGCATGCACGTGAACGCGCGCGTCGAACGCGGGAACGGGTTCACGAACACGCGCCGCGCCGCGCTCGCGTTCGCCCGAGAGGTCGAGCGGCGCATGCCCGACGTCGCCACGACCGCCTGGTGGAAGGAGGAGCGTGAGGGCGTGTTCCTCGACTACAACCAGAACGCGCGCGACCGAACCGTCGCGAGCGCGTACTCGGTCCGGCCGATGTCCGATGCGCGCGTCTCGACGCCGCTCGGCTGGGACGAGGTCGCCGACGTCGAGCCCGAGCGGTTCACCCTGCGCACCGTGCCCGACCGGCTCCGCGAGATCGGCGACCCCGGTGCCGAGATCGACGAGCACCCAGGGACGCTCGACTCCCTGCTCGAGTTGGCCGAGCGTGACGCCGCAGGCGGCCTGCACGACGCGCCGTGGCCTCCCCACTTCCCGAAGGGCGACGACGAGCCGGTGCGTGTGAACCCCTCGCGCGCGAAGAAGGTCGCGGAGTGGGAGGCTTGGAAGCAGGCCCAGAAAGGCAAGCCGCGCGACGAGTGGGATCCGTTCCCGGGATCCGAGCCCGACGGCTAGTCTGGCACGGACTACTCGTCGGGCTCCGGCCACGCCGGCGGCTCGGCGCCGATCTGGGCGAACGTGGCGGATGGAGGCTCACGATCGTCGCGCCACCGCACGAACGTCGCCGCGTGCCGGATGCGCCCGTACTGCATGCGGTCGATCGTGACCTCCGCGACGAGCACCGGCTCGATCGCGACCCACTCCAGGTCGCGGCCCGCCGTCCAGCGGCTCGGCCCTCTCGGCGCTCTACCGCCTTCGAAGCTCGGCCCTTCGAGCTTCCGGAGCTCCCCGAGCAGCTCCCTTCGCTCGGCCGCCTTGAACGACGAGGTGTGCCCGACGTAGTGCAGCGTGCCGTCGTCGTCGTACAGACCCAGCAGCAGCGCGCCGACGCCGTCGCGGGTCTTCGAGAGGCGGTAGCCGCCGATGACGACATCGAGCGTGCGACGGTGCTTCACCTTGATCCAGCCACGCTCCCCCGGCAGGTAGGTCTGGTCAGCGAGCTTCGCGAGGACGCCGTCCTGGCCGAGGCCGTCCTCGTCGTCGAACCACACCTGGGCGACCTCGGTGTCGTCGGTCCACGGCGCGACGAGCACGACCGGCGCTGGAGGCATCGACGGCAGATCGCCGGGCGCCTCGGCCCAGCCGAGCTTCCTCGCGAGCACGTCGAGCCGCCGGCGGCGCTCGCTCAGAGGCGACCCGGCAAGGTCGTCGCCGCCCTCACGAAGCAGGTCGAAGACCACGAGCGTCGCCGGGATCTCGCCCGCGAGCTTCCTCACGCGAGACTCGGCGGGATGCAAACGGAGCTGCAGCTCGTCGAAGTCCATCGACCCGTCGGAGACACGGACGATCTCGCCGTCGGCCACGTACGGTCCATCGCCCGAGGACGCCACGGCGTCGACGATCTCGGGGAAGTAGCGCCCCATCGGCCGCCCGTCGCGGCTCGCGAGCCGCACGTCGCCCTCGTCGTCGACGGCCACGATCGTTCGGAAGCCGTCCCATTTCGGCTCGAAGGTCCAGCTCTCGCCCACGGGCATCTCCGGTTGCAGCTTCGCGAGCATCGGAGCAGGCAGGTCGCCCGCGATCGTGCGCTTCGGCATCTTGCGACCTTATCCGCTGGGGTCTGGCAGGAGCAGTCTCGCCAGCGTGTCGGCGTACCACGCCTCCCGGAACACGCCGAGCCTCATGCCGACACGCTACGCCCCGACGTCTCGCTCGAGCCACCTCAGGCCGGGACCAGCGGCGCGGGGACGAACGGCCGGACCGCTCGCTCTGGCTCCTCGCCCCGGTCGTCGATCATGTCCCGGTCGATCTGACCCAGGAAACGGCCGGCCTCGGCGAGGTAAGCGATCGACGCCGGGTCGACCCCCATGAGGGAGGCGGCGATCGCGTCGGTGGCCACGACGTCGTCGCCGATCACGACCAGGCCGGCCTCGACGGCGGCGCCCGAGATCGGACCGTTCCCCTCCATGCCGACGATGCCGTCGACGATCGCATAGTCCGGGCGAACGGCGGCGGTGATGTCGAGGATCGAGTGTTCGATCCCGACCCAATGCAGAACGTTCTTGGGCCAGCCGTAGATCCGGCCCGGCAGGAACCCGAAACAGTTCTTCATCGAGAGCGTCACGCCGGCCCAGTGATGCGTCTTCATCTTCGGCATGGAGATCACGACGTCGGCGTCGACTACCGACGACGGCAGCCACAGCTCCCCGAGCGGCGTGTATGACGACCGCGCGCGCACGCGGCGCACGGGCTCGGTGTTCAGGTCCACGAACGGCACGTCGACCGCGGCCAACGCGTCGATGAGGCCGGCCCGTTCGGCGACGTACTGCAGATCTCGGCGGTGTCCCGGCGCCTCTCCCACGGTGACGCGGGTCGCGCCGAGCCGGCGGAGAGCGGTCGCGGTTGCCGCGACGATCCGGGCATCGGTGTTGATCGGCCGTGTCGGGTCGAACTCCACGAGGTTGGGTTTGAGGAACACGCTCGCGTTCGCGACGTCCGCTCCGATCTCGACGAGCCCCTCGAGCAGCAACGTCTCGAGATCGCCTCCGTAGCCGTCGGCGCGGAGCACCGCGACCCTCGCTCGATCCGGTGGGGCGAACGCCGCCGGGTCCCACCGGCCGCGGGAGGAAGACGCGACGCCACCGAGCCGGAGACCGGCAGCTCCGGCCGTTCCGAGCGCGAGACCGATGCCCGCCGCCTTGAGGAAGCCTCGCCGAGGCACGTGACCATG
>DASTBT010000144.1:0-8316 GCA_035711865.1 Actinomycetota bacterium | reverse complement strand
GCGATCGTGAGCGGCGAGAACGGGATGCCGATCGTGTTGAACAGGATCAGCAGCGCGGTACCGAGCGCGACGAGGGGGATCACCAGGGGGGCGAGCATCACGCCGGAGACGAGGCCCTTCCCGAGGAAGTGCCGTCGGACGAGGGCGATCGACGCGGGGATCGCCAGCACGGTCGTGAGCACCGCCGTGATCGCCGCGACCACCACGCTGATCTGGAGCGACGCGATGATCTCCGGGTTCCGCAGGAACGTCTGGTACCAGCGAGTAGTGAACCCTTCCCACGGGAACGAGACCAGCTCGCGGTCGTTGAACGAGAACACCAGCAGGATCACGAGCGGCGCGTACAGGAACACGACGAGCACCCAGAACGTCAGCCAGAGCCAACGACGACCGGCGGTCGAGACGGCGACGTTCACTCGGCCACGCTCCGCACGTTGAGGAACCGTCCGAAGATCGCCAGCAGCACCGCCACGGCGAAGATCAGGAACATCGCCATCGCCGACCCGAACTGCCAGTTGAGGCCCGTCGTGAACTGGCTCTGGATCGCGCTGCCGAACATGAATCCGCCGGGCCCACCGACGAGCTGTGGCGTGATGTACTCGCCGATCGTCGGGATGAACACGAAGATGAAACCGGCGACGACGCCCGGGATCGACAGGGGCAGGGTGACCGTCCGGAACGTGTGCAGCCTGCTCGCGCCGAGATCGCTCGAGGCTTCCAGCAGGTGCTCGTCGAGGCTCTCGAGGGAGACGAAGATCGGCAGCGCGACGAACGGCACCCAGACGTACGCGAGCACGGCATAGATCGCGAACTGGCTGTAGAAGAGCCACTCGACGGGCTGATCGACCAGGCCGACGGTCTGCAGGAACGAGTTCACGACCCCCTGCTCGCCGAGGATCACGCGCCAGGCGAGCACGCGCAGCAGGTAGCTGGTGAGGAAGGGCACGATGATCACCAGCAGGAGGGTGTACTTGCGTCGGCCGGCGATCAGCGCCAGCAGGTACGCGATGGGGTAGGCGAGCAGGACCGAGGTGATCGATACGCCGAGCGACATGCGGACCGACTTCCAGAACAGGCTGACGTACGTGTCGCTCGTGAAGAAGAAGCGCCACTTCTCGAGCGACAGGTACACGTCGTTGCGCAGCAGCGTCAGGGCGCCGACGCTGTAGAGCCCGACCAGAACGACCGGGATCACGAAGAACACGATCAGCCAGACCAGCGGCGTGGCGAGCAATCCGGATGTCACCCGCCACTTCCCTGATCGCCGCGTTCGTGGAGCGGCGACCTCGAGCTGATCGTCGGTGGTTGCCTCCGTCGCCATGTTCGGGACGTGCCCGCCTACCCGGCCGCCGCCTTCACCTCGTCCCATGCCAGGTTGTACTCGGCGCGTTGGGGCTGGTACGCGTCGAGGATGCCGCTGTTCAGGGACCCTTCCGGATCCTCGAGGCCGAACACCTCGACGACGTCGGGGTCGATCTGGGACAGGTCGATGTCGAGGTTGGAATGCCCGTAACCCCAGGTGCTCACCAGCCGTTGCCCGACCGTGACGTCGGCCCACGCGTCGGCGAACTCGTGTGCGTGATGGTAGTTCTCGGTATCTGACCGAAGGATCAACCCCTCGGCCCACGTGAAGACGCCTTCCTTCGGCTTGACGTACTGCACCGGCACGTCTTCCTTCAGCACGACGTAGGTGTCGGGCCAGGAGTACGCGGCCCAGATGTTGCCCTGGGTCACGTCGTCCCACATCTGCGTGTAGTCGACCCAGATCGAGTGCAGGTTCTTCGTGGCCTCGATGCAGTATTCCTTCGCGGTCTGCAGGTCTTCGGCACTCGCATCGAGCGGATCCGACGAGAGGCCGAGCGTGACGTGGGCCATGGAGAGGATCCACGGCGTGTCGAACCAGGAGATGCGCCCTGCGAGCTCGTCGTCGAACAGATAGCTGTAGGAGTTGATCGACGGGTCCACCTCGTCGCTGCGGATGATGACCCCTGAGTACCCCCAGTCCAACACGATCTCGTACTGCTCGCCGTTGAGCTTTCCGGCCTCCGACAGCACGGGGTTGAGCTTGGGGAAGTTGGAGATCAACGACGTGTCCCAGGGCTGGATCGCGTCAAGGTCGTAGTAGTCCTGGATGTAGCCGATCTCCGGATGGGTGATGTCCCATTCGAAGCCACCGGCCGTCTTCGCGATCGCCCCCTCGGTGTTCGTGAGGAAGCTGAAATCGGGGTCGGGATAACCGGCCTTCGCATAGTCGCGCCAGAGCCACTTCGCCTCGTAGCCGGCCCATTCGTGCACCTTGAGCTCGCCGGTCTCCTCCGTGATCGGCGGGATCGCGCTGGCCGATGCGGCCGAACCGCCGCCTCCTCCCGATTGCACGTCCTTGCGGCACGCGGCGAGCACGCCCATGCCCCCGGCGACCGCCATGGACCGCAGGAACCGACGCCGCGTCTGCTCGTTCCTCATCACCGAATCGAACTGCCCCATAGCGCGCCTCCCGCCGACCGATCGACCTCGTCGGTGCGGATGATGGGCCTTCCCGCCACCCGACGCAACCGGGATGAGCGTGCGCGCAACGGCGCCGCCGGCCTCGTCGCCCGGTGGCGCCGTTCCTGCTCCCGAGGACCGCTCAGGCGGCCTTGATCGGGATCGTCTTCACCTCCGGCGCAGGCTCCTCGGGCAGCTCCACCCTCGGAGCGGCGCCGGGAAGCACGACCTCGAGAACGCCGTCGGCGTAGGTAGCGACGATCTCGTCCTCCTTCACCCCGTCGGGGATCGGGAGACGGCGCTCGAAGGAGCCGTAGGCGGACTCCATGCGGTAGAAGTCCTTCTCCTCGATCTCCTCCTTGGTCGAGCGCTCGCCGCGGATCACCAGCACGTCGTCCTCGACCTGGATCTTCACGTCCTTCTCCGGGTCGATGCCTGGGACCTCCAGGTGCACGACGAGGTCACCCTCGCGCCCGAACACATCGCAGACCGGCACGAACGGCCGGCGGAACCCCTCGGGCAATGCCGGGAACGTCGCCCGCGCACGGGGTCCGAGGTAGGTCCGGAACAGGTCGTCCATGCGGCGCTGCATCGCCATGAACTCGTCCCAAACGTCCAACACTGAACTCACCTCCTCTCATCGCCACCGTACGACCTGTCGGTCGGGCTCCAAGTGCGAGACGTCCCGAGAGGGACGGGACCTCGTTCGATACCATCGGCCCGACGAGGGGAGCGCAGGTCATGGAACGACTCAGCCACTGGATCGGCGGCAAGCTCGTACCCGGGGAGAGCGGGAGGACCGGCCCCGTGTTCAACCCGGCGACGGGCGAGCAGACCCATGAAGTCGACTTCGCGAGCGCCGGGGAGGTCGATCAGGCGGTCGAAACGGCGCGAGAGGCCTTCGCGTCGTGGCGGACCACCTCGCTGTCGAAGCGGGCCGACGTCATGTTCCGCATCCGCGAGGCGATCCACGAGCGTCGCGCCGAGATCGGGCGCATCATCACCGAACAGCACGGGAAGGTGCTGTCCGACGCGATGGGTGAGGTCGCCCGTGGGCTCGAGAACATCGAGTTCGCGACCGGCATCCCGCACCTGCTGAAGGGCGGGTTCACCGAGCAAGCCTCGACGAACGTCGACGTCTACTCGATCCGCCAGCCGCTCGGCGTCGTGGCCGGCATCACTCCCTTCAACTTCCCTGCGATGGTGCCCATGTGGATGTGGGCGAATGCGATCGCGTGCGGGAACACGTTCGTGCTCAAGCCCTCCGAGAAGGACCCGGGCGCCTCGCTCTACGTCGCCGAGCTCTTGAAGGAAGCCGGCCTGCCCGACGGCGTGCTGAACATCGTGCAGGGCGACAAGGTCGTGGTCGACCGCCTGCTGGAACATCCCGACGTCGAGGCGGTGAGCTTCGTCGGCTCGACACCGATCGCGAGGTACATCTACTCGACGGGCACCGCGAACGGGAAGCGGGTGCAGGCGCTCGGCGGTGCCAAGAACCACATGGTCGTGCTGCCCGACGCCGATATCGACATGGCGGCCGACGCCGCTGTCTCGGCGGCCTACGGCTCGGCGGGCGAGCGCTGCATGGCGATCAGCGTCGCGGTCGCGGTCGGCGACGCCGGCGACCGGCTCGTCGACGCGATCAAGCAACGGTTGCCCAACGTGAAGATCGGCAGCGGCCTCGACCCCGAGTCGGAGATGGGCCCGCTCGTCACGCGTGAGCACCGCGACAAGGTCGCCGGCTACCTCGACTCCGCGAAGGACCAGGGCGCCACGATCGTCGAGGACGGCCGGGAGCACGGGCTCTACCGCGACTCCGACGGGTTCTTCCTCGGCGTCTCGTTGATCGACGACGTCACGACCGACATGGACGCCTACAAGGACGAGATCTTCGGGCCCGTGCTCGAGGTGATGCGCGTCGACACCTACGACGAGGCGCTCGGGCTCGTGAACGCCAACCCGTACGGCAACGGCACCGCGATCTTCACCCGCGACGGTGGGGCGGCCCGCGCGTTCCAGTTCGACGCCCAGGCCGGCATGGTCGGCGTCAACGTGCCGATCCCGGTGCCCGTGGGCTACTACTCGTTCGGCGGCTGGAAGGACTCGCTGTTCGGCGACAGCCACATGTACGGGCCCGAGGGCATCGGCTTCTATACGAAGGGGAAGGTCGTCACCGAACGCTGGCCCGACCCGGGCACGTCCAGCATCGATCTCGGGTTCCCCCGCACGCGATGAGCGCACGAAGGAGCGCGTGATGGCCGATCGTGACGAGCTGCTGCAGAATGAAGCCGACGGATGGACGGCCCTGCTCAACGCCGTCGAGCGGGTGCCCGATGAGCTCCGAACGGTCGCGGGCGTCGTCCCCGACTGGTCGGTGGTCGACCTCGTCTTCCACTGCGGGAAGTGGGCCGAGCTCGCCGGTACCCATCTCGAGGAGATGGCCGCCGGCACGTTCGCCGGCGACGAGCAGCCCCAGGAGGTCTGGCAGGCGATGAACGCGGCCTGGGCCGAGGAGTCCAAGACGCTCACATGGGAGCAGGCGGTGGCGGCGGCCGAAGCCGGGAGGATGAAGGCCCGGACGGCGTTCGAAGCGATCGTCGAGGTCGATGAGACGGCGTCGTCGTGGTTCGTCGACGAGACCTTCGATCACTACGCCGAGCACGCCGAGGAGATCGCGAGGTTCGCAGCCGGCTCGGAGTGATCGTCGTCGCCTACGTTCCCGTCCGCATGAACCAGATATGCGGCCCATCCGGAGCCGGGGCGCCGTGGTCGACGACTCGGAACCCGAACCGCTCGTAGTAGACGACGTTGCGTTCCCGGCCCGTCTCGAGGAACGCGTCGACCCCAGCGGCGGCCGCCGCGTCGAGCCCGTGCTGCATCAGCGCGCTCCCGATGCCCGCGCCGTGCCTCGCCGGGTCCACTCCGATCGCGTCGAGGTACCAGACGTCCGATGGAACCCGTTCCTCGATCCAGTCCCAGAGCCGTTCGTAGCGCGCCCCGCCGTCGTCGGTGAGCGGCGCGAGCCGCGCCCGCACCGCCGCGTCGCTCTCGAACATGTCCTCGGCCGCGCCGGCGGGGATCCAGACCGCGAAGCCATCGGCGTCCCCGGCTTCCCAGATCACGCCCTGGTCGGCGATGTCGAGGTAGATCGATGCGAACACCTGCCGGATGCGATCCGGCAGGTCCGGCGAGTCCGGAAGGGGCCAGCGGATCATCGGATCGTCGGCGAACGCCAGCGTGAACACGCCCGCGAGCCTGTCGATCCGCTCGGGACCGGCCGCCGATACCTCGATGGCTCCACTCACCCGGCGGGGTGCTCCCCGGCACGGCCGAGATCCGTGTACCGGAACGTGCCCTTCGCGATGCGCAGGCCCATGAACGTGTCGACGTGGGCGACGCCGGGCACCTTCCTGATCTCCTCCTGCATCAGGCGCAGGAGGTCGTCGGAGTCCTTCGCCACGACCTCGACGAGCACGTCGTACGTGCCGGTGCACTCGATCACGTAGACGGCCTCCGGGATCCGGCAGATCGCGTCGATCGACCGCCGGACGGCCGGCCCCGAGATCCTCACGCCCAGGTAGGCGAAGAGCAGGCCGAGCTCGTGGGGGCGCATGTCGGTCACGAACCGGATCGCGTCGCGCCGCAGCAGGCGGTTCACTCGTGCCCGAACGGTGGCCTCCGCGATGCCGAGATCCTGGGCGACCTGGGTGAACGGTCGCCGACCGTCCTCCGCGAGCGCGTCCATGATGCGGAGGTCGATGTCGTCGAACGAAGCCCGCTTCGCGGTCACGACGACACCGTCGGCCCTCTCGGGAACCGTGCCGTTGACTCCTCCCCCTGGAACGAGGAGGGCGGACGGGCGACGGAGCTCACGCAGACGCTCGTGAACGCGGACATCGCACGGGTCGACGGCCACGTCGCCGAGCTCAGGTCGGAGGTCGCCCGGGTGCGATCCGACCTCACGTACGTCGCGCTCGCTGTCGGAGCCCGCAGGGCCGAGGGCTCCGGCTGACGTCCTCGCGCCTCACGGATCTCGTCGTTCATCGACGAACTGGGGCGATACATCCCGCGATTCTCGCAGATGAGAGCCCTTCGACGTGCGATATCCGCACTGACTGGTGCGTGTCCGGATAGCGCCGTGGCCGGGCCTCGGACTACGCTAGTGGACACCCGCAACGATCCGACGAAGGAAACGACGACATGGCCAAGACCGAGCACGACATCAAGATCCGCAACGACGAGGTCCAGTGGGAACCACGGCCCACGCTCGGCAGCGCCGACTACGCCAGCCACGAGGTCTGGGAGGACGAGCGCGAGAGGATCTGGTGGGGCGAGTGGATCTGCGTCGGCCGCACCGAGGAGGTCTCGAACCCGGGCGATCACGTCGTGCGCGACGTCGCGGGCGAGTCGATCTTCATCGTGCGCAACGACGCCGGCGAGCTCCGTTCGTTCTACAACGTCTGCAGCCACCGGGGGACGAAGTTCCTCGACGACATCGAGGGCACCCAGACGGTGCGGAAGGCGTTCGTCTGCCCCTACCACGCCTGGGCGTTCGACCTCAACGGGCAGCTGATCGGATCACCCAACGTCAAGGAGGACGAGCACTTCGACCGGTCGCAGCACCCGCTCTACGACATCGCGGTCGACCACTACGCCGGGTTCATGTTCGTGAACATGACGACCGGCGGTCCGAAGCGGTCGTTGCTCGAGTCGCTGACCGACGGCGCGGAGACGATCACCGCCTTCGAACGGTTCAAGATGGACGAGCTCCGGATCGGGGTGCGGCTCACCTATGAGGTGAGGGCCAACTGGAAGATCGTGGTCGAGAACTACAACGAATGCCTGCACTGCCCGCAGATCCATCCCGAGCTCGTGCAGGTGATCCCGCTGTTCCGATTCGGGGAGGTCTGGGACGAGGAGATCCCCGACGACGGCAACCGCATGGTCGAGGGCGCCACGTCGTTCACGCAGACGGGTGAGAGCCCGCTGCCGAAGTTCCCGGGCTTGGAGCCCGAGGACTACGAGATGTACTACGGCACGTACCAGTTCCCGAACCTGATGCTGAACCTGCACCCCGACAGCGCGATGTACTACATCGGCTACCCCAAAGGACCGAACCACACGACGGTCGTGAGCGAGTTCATGTTCCGCCCCGAGACGATCGCCGACCCCGAGCTGTTCAAGCCCGATGCGACGGTCGAGTTCTGGGACATGATCTCCAAGCAGGACTGGGAGGTCTGCGAGCGCGCGCAGACCGGCGTGAGCTCACGGGCGTTCACCCGAGGCGTGTACCCGCGGCAGGACCGCTTCCTGTACTGGTTCAACGAGGAGTGGCGTCGCGCGATGGGACGGCCGACGCTCGGCTGAGCGCGCGGCCGAACGTCAGCGGCGCCGGCCGACGCCGAGGAAGGTCACCAAGGCGAGCACCGTGAGAACGACCGAGGCGGCGAGCAGCGGGAGCGCCGAGCTGCCGACCGAGAGCTCCGACGACAGACGCGCACCGAGGGCGTCGTAGACCTCGTCGAGCTCCCCAGCCGTCTCGGCCGTCGACAGGGAGCCTCCCGAGCCGCTCGAGATCGCCTGCAGCAGCTCGGTGTCGCCGGTCTGGCCCTGCCCACCCACGATCGCCACCGTGAAGACGGGAACCGCCATCTCGTGCGCCCGGGTCGTGGCCTCGTCGGGAGGCACGACGCTGCCGGTGTCGTCGCCGTCGGAGAGCAGCACCACGGCCGCAGGAAGGTCGGGATCGACGTCGCGCTCGGCCTGCACGAGGTCGAGCGCCGATGAGAGACCGTCACCGATCACGGTCCCCCGGCTCGCGGACAGGCTCCG
>DASTBT010000143.1:0-17696 GCA_035711865.1 Actinomycetota bacterium | reverse complement strand
TCGCGATGCCGTTCATCGTGCTCTTCTTCTGGGCGGTCCATCGTCACTACGACCACGTGGCACGGATCCTGCAGGCGCGCCGGCTGACCGGGCGGGACGCGGCGACCGGCACGATGCTGCTCCTCGTCCCCGATCTCGGGCCCGCGACGCGCGATGCGGTCGCCTACCTGCGCGCGGTGCGGCCGGAATCGTTCGAGGCGCTCCACGTCGGCAGCTCCGACACTTACGATGCCGTCGCCGCCGAGTGGGCCGTCGTCGCGCCGCGCATGGGCGAGCTCCGGCAACTCGAGGGCGCCGATCGCCACCTCGTGCGGGCCGTCCGGCGGCACGTGCGTGCGATGCCGAGGCACGAACGCGACCGCTTCCTCACCGTCGTGATCCCGGAGCTGCTGCCGAGCAACACCGTCTGGCAGTTCCTTCGCCACCGTGAGGCGTTCCTGTTGAAGACGGCGCTGCTGTTCGAGCCGCGGGTCGTGGTGACCGACGTGCCCCTCGTGCCGTCGGAAGTACGAGACGGTTGGATGGGCGGCCGGCCCGTGGAGCCGGAACGGTCGGTCGTGCTCGTGCCGGTGTCCGCGGTGCACGACCCCACGGTCCGAGCGGTGATCTATGGGAAGTCGCTGCGCCCGACCGAGATCGCGGCCATCTACATGGTGACCGACCCCGATGACGTGGGGAGCGTCATCGCCGCCTGGCACCAGCGCCAGCTGGACGTGCCCCTGGTGCTTGTCGAGGCACCCTTCCGAGATCTCGGGCCTCCCCTGCTCGATGAGATCAGGAAGCACACGGCGCGGGGTGACACGATCGTGACGGTGGTGCTGCCCGAGCTAGTGCCCCGACGCTGGTGGGAGCACCTCCTCCACAACCAGACGGCGTTGTTCTTCAAGCGCGTGTTGTTGTTCGAACCCGGGGTCGTGGTGACGAGTGTGCCGTTCCACCTGGCCGCCCCCGAGGTGGGCGCCGACACGGGCGGACTCTCGAGCGGATCGGCCACGGGCTAGGCTGACGCCGATGGCGAAGACGGAACTTCCCTCCGCCTCGACAGGCGTGCTCAAGCGGGTCGTGCTGGGCCGCGCGTTCTCGAGCTCGCGGCTGGAGCACACGCTGCTGCCGAAGGTGCTGGCGCTGCCGGTCTTCGCGTCGGACCCTTTGTCATCGGTGGCGTACGCGACCGAGGAGAGCATGGTTGTCCTGCTCGCCGCGAGCGCGGGCACGCTCCATGTGATCACACCGATCTCGCTCGCCATTGCGACGTTGCTCGCGATCGTCGTGATCTCGTACCGCCAGACCGTCCGAGCGTATCCGAACGGGGGCGGTGCCTACATCGTGAGCCGTGAGAACCTCGGTCCGCTCGCCGGGCTGATCGCGGCCTCGGCACTGCTGGTCGACTACATGATGACCGTCGTCGTGTCGATCGTGGCCGGCGTGTACGCGATCACCTCGGCGGCGCCGGGACTGCGCGAGCAGCGGGTGTGGCTGTCGGTTGCCTTCGTCGTGTTCGTCACCTTCGCGAACCTGCGTGGAACGAAGGAGTCGGGCACTCTCTTCGCGATCCCGACCTACGGATTCGTCCTCACGATCGTCGCGATGATCGCGCTCGGATTCATCGAATGCGTGGGGGGCTGCCCTGCCACGGAACCCGTCGAGCCTGCGCACTTCGTCTCGACGGCAGTGGCGCCCCTGACGCTCTTCGTGATCCTGCGGGCGTTCTCCTCAGGCGCGACGGCATTGACCGGCGTCGAGGCGATCTCGAACGGCGTCCAGGCTTTCAGACGGCCTCAGGCGCGGAACGCCGCGACCACGCTGCTCATCATGGGCTCCATCAGCATCACGATGTACCTCGGCATCTCGTGGCTAGCGGTCCACGTCGGCGGCGTCACCGTGAGCGAGGAACGCACGGTGGTCGCCCAGATCGCCCACGCCATCTTCGGCGGCGGCATCGGGTTCTATCTCGTGCAGTTCTTCACCGCGGCGATCCTGATCCTCGCCGCGAACACGGCGTATCAGGACTTCCCACGGCTGTCGTCGATCCTGGCTCGCGACGGGTACATGCCCAACCAGTTCAGGAACCGCGGCGACCGGCTGGTCTTCTCCAACGGCGTGATAGGTCTGGCGATCGTGTCCTGCGCGGTGATCGTCGCGTTCGACGCCGACCTCAACCGGCTGATCCAGCTCTACATCGTCGGGGTCTTCACGTCCTTCACCCTGTCGCAGACGGGTATGGTGCGCCACTGGTTGGCGGAGGGCCGTCGCGGCTCGGAGGCGGCGCCGGAGTGGAGGCGGTCGATCGTCATCAACGTGGTCGGGGCGCTGACGACCGGAATCGTCCTGGTGGTCGTGACCGCGACGAAGTTCGCAGGCGGGGCTTGGCTGTCGATCACCGCGATGGGGGTCCTCGTACCCGTCTTGTGGTCGATCCACCATCACTACACCGACGTGCGCCGCCAGCTCGGCGGCGGAGATGTGCACTCGGGGGCGGTCGGTCGCAACCACGTGGTACTCCTGGTCCGCGACTTCGACGTTGCGACGGCCGAGGCCGTCGGGTACCTGCGCTCGTTCCGGCCAGAGGACGTCACCTCCGTCTTCCCGTGTCGTGGGCGAGACGTCCGGGCCGACGTCCAGGCCCGTTGGCGCGTGTTCGTCGGTCCCGGCATCCCCGATCTGCAGCCGATCGCAGCGGGCCATCTCACGGCCGGCGTCCATCGCGTGGTCGATGCGATCGATCGGGGCCCCGACGATTTCGTCACCGTCGTGGTGCCCGAGTTGCTGCCCTCCGAGGGGCTGTTGTCCTACTTGGTGCGGAACCCTGACCTCGTCAGGCTGAAGGCCAGCATGCTCCGCGTGCCCAACGTCGTCGTGACCGACGTGCCGTTCGTGCTCGGCGAGGGTTCACCGTCGGGCGCGGGTGGCAAGCCATTGATCCCGGGGCGCACCGTCACGCTTGTGTTCGTTTCCTCGGTCAGTGACGTGTCGGTCCGCGCGGTGAACTACGCTCGCGCCATCGATGCCTCGGTGACCCGAGCCGTGTACTTCGACCTCGATCCCGAGGCACCACTCGAGGTCGACGCAGAGTGGCTCGACGTTGTCGAAGGCGTGCCGCTCGACATCGTCGAGGCACCGTTCCGGGACCTGTCGACCCCGATGCTCGCGGAGGTGCGGCGATACACCAGTCGGCCCGACACGATCGTGAACGTCGTGATCCCGGAGTACATCGTCGCGAGGTGGTGGCAGCTGCCGTTGCACGGCCAGACCGCGCTGTTCGTCAAGCGGCTGTTCCTGTTCGAGGAGCGTGTGCTGCTCACGAGCGTCGCCTACCAGCTCGAGGCGGGCCGCAGGCTCGATCGTGAGCCCACGAAGTGAGGGGCGGCCTGCGGTACGGTTGCCAGGCCAGGTGCGAGCCCGACGGGAGGCGAGAGAGGTGAACATCCGTCCGGCGACCAAGGCCGACGATGAGTTCTTGAAGACGATGCTGTACGAGGCCGCTCGGTGGAACCCGGACTGGCCTCGCGAGCCGATGGAGGAGGTGCTCGACGAGCCCGTCCTTCGTCGCTACCACGAGGGGTGGGGCCGGCCCGGCGACGGTGGCGTGATCGCCGAGCTCGAGGGCGTGCCCGTCGGCGCGGTCTGGTACCGGCAGTTCACCGAGGACGAACCCGGTTACGGATTCGTCGACGAAAAGACGCCGGAGCTCTCCGTCGCGGTGCAGCCCCTGCACCGACGGAAGGGAATCGGCCGTGCCCTGCTGCATTCCGCGATGGTCCAGGCGCGTGAGGAGGGGTTCCAGTCGCTCTCGCTCTCGGTCGCGGTGCACAATCGTTCACGGATGATGTATCAGCGGGCGGGCTTCCATCGGGTCTCCGAAGAGGGTGACCACTGGACGATGGTCGTGAACCTCTAGGTGGGCCACGGGCCGCGAGGCCTCAGCCGGGGAACCTGAACACGAAGAGCCTGCCGTCGTTCTCTCCGGGATCGGTCTCGTTGTCGACTCCCTTGTCCGTGACGAACATCAGCCTCGCACCAGGTCGCGCGGGGTCCGGAGCGAGCGCGATCCCCGACGCACGCCGGATGCCGGAAGCCGAAAGGTCGAACGTCCTCACCGGTCGTCCCCGCATGGTGGTCTCCACGACGATCGGCTCGGAGCTGCCGACGATCAAGAGGTGGTTGGTTCGTGGGTCCCACACCACATCTTCGGGGGTTCCCACCCCCACGGCGGCCGAGGAGAACGGTCGCACGGTATCGTCGAGCGTTCCGAATCGGCGGTCTCGCCCGGATCCGATCCGGAAGACGCGACCCCTCTTGGCGTCTGTCAGGATCAACGACCGGTCACGACCGCGCCAGGCGAGCCCCTCCGGGTCGCGGCTGCCGAACCTCCTCGTCCTGAGCACCTCTTTCCGGCGGTCGTCGCGGGTCCCGATGAGGCCGTCGGGGCCGGTTCGGACGCGGTAGACGCGCCGGCGATCGTCGTCGACCACGTACGAGGTACGGCGGTTCCGCCATGCGATGTCCTCTGGTTCGTCGGTGACGCGGCGCACGCTTCGGGTTCGGATCAGTGAGCCGCGGCGGTTCGTGACGAACAGGTTCGACCCCGACCACAAGCGACCGATCTCCTCGATCTCTGCATCCGTGATGAGGAGTTTCCCGGTCGAGCGTTGGTACGTGAGCCCGGTGGGATCCGAGCTCGGCGTGGTCCACGCCGACGTCGGGACGATCCTGACGAGCTTCGGTTCGACCGGCGCTGCCGCGGAGGCGATGGGCACGAGCTCTGCGGTGAGCACGCCCATGATCACGGTTGCTCCGACGATCGAGACCCTCGCAGCGGACGGGGGTCGAGCCCGACGCCGTTGCATTGACATGGAACGATCGTGACCGCCTCGTTGGGCGGAGTCGCCACGCAGGCGTACCAGCCCGCCTACGCCGATCGGCCGTCCGTCACGTTCGGATCACGGTCTTCGGCGCGCATCGCCTCCCGATCGTCGAGCGCGGCGTATTCGGCTCGCACCTTCGTCCACCGGCGCCGGACGTACCACGCGGCCGCCACGAGGCAGAGCCCCGCGATCGCCCACGAGAAGGGCTGCAGGGCGTGCTCGACCGTCTCCCACCGGTCGCCGAGTTCGTAGCCGAGCCAGGCGAGGGCGAACGTCCAGGGCAGGCAGCCGAGCACCGTGTAGAGCGTGAACCGCCAGAACGGCATGCGCACGACTCCCGCGGGGAGCGAGATGAACGTGCGGATCACGGGCAAGAGGCGGGAGAAGAAGACCGCGGCGTCGCCGTACCGCTCGAACCAGTCGTGGGCCTTGTCCACCTCGTGCGGCCGGATCAGCAGGTAGCGGCCGAACCGGTCGACCAGCGGGCGGCCACCCGCGGCTCCGGCCCAGTACGCGAGCCAGGATCCCACGAGGTTGCCCAGGGTGCCCGCGATGCCGACCCAGAACAACGAGAGCTCCTCCCCCGGCGCGGCGAACCCGGGCGCCGCGAGCGCACCCCCGAACAGCATCGTCACCTCGCTCGGGATCGGTACGCAGGCCGATTCGAGCACCATCAGCACGAACACGGCCGCATAGCCATACCCAGCGACCGTGTCGGTCACGAACTGATGGAGCCAATCGAGCATGCGTGTTCGAGCTCCGCGCCTCGGGAATACGAAGACCGTACCAGCGCGTTCTGGGGCCTCCGGAGACGGTGTCGGCAGGTCGCGCTCCCGAGTGAAGCGCCCCTCCGGTGGTACGGTCGCCGCCGGGTCGCCAGCCCGATGGCCGGTTTGACACCCTCACCTCACGACTCGTAAAGGTTCCCCGCCATGGCCAACGGAAAGACGCTCGTGGTCGTCGAATCGCCGGCGAAGGCGAAGACGATCGAGAAGTACCTGGGCGGCGATTACGCCGTGCGGGCCTCGTACGGGCATATCCGGGACCTGGGGAAAGGATACGGCGGGCTCGGGGTCGACATCGAGCACGCCTTCACGCCCGACTACGTCGTGCCCGAGGATTCGAAACGGCACGTCGGCGAGCTGAAGAAAGCGCTGCGCGCCGGGTCCGGCGACCTGATCCTCGCGACGGACTACGACCGCGAGGGCGAGGCGATCGCGTATCACGTGGCGACGCTACTCGGGGTCGACCCCGAGACCGCGAAACGGGTGACGTTCACCGAGATCACCCGAGACGCCATCCTCGAGGCCTTCGGCCAGCCCCGGGCGATCGATCTCAAGCTCTACGACGCGCAGGAGGCTCGCCGCATCCTCGACCGTCTCGTCGGATATCGCATCTCGCCGCTGCTCTGGAAGCGGGTCCGACCAGGCCTGTCCGCCGGCCGTGTGCAGTCGGTCGCGGTGCGCCTGATCGTCGAGCGCGAGCGCGAGATCCGCGCCTTCGTGCCGGTGGAGTACTGGAGCGTCGACGTCCGGCTCACCCCGGACGACGCCGAGCGACCCTTCACGGCACGTCTCACCCAGGTGCCCGAGGGCAAGCTCGCCGCCTCGCCCGACAAGAAGGGCGTGCTCCTCGCCGCCGAAGCCGACGCCGCGACCCACGTGGATCGGTTGCGCCGTGCGACCTATCGCGTCACGAACGTCGAGAAGAAGCAGCGGAAGCGTTCCCCGGCGCCCCCGTTCACGACCTCGACCCTGCAACAGGAAGCCGCGCGCAAGCTCGGGTTCACCGCGCGCAAGACGATGACGCTGGCCCAGCGCCTGTACGAGGGTATCGACCTTCCCGGCGAGGGAACGGTCGGGCTGATCACGTATATGCGGACCGACTCCGTGAACATCGCCGATACGGCTCTTCGCGAGATCGCCGAGCTCGTCAGGATCGAATACGGTGAGCGGTACACGCTCGCGGAGTTCCGTCGGTACCGGACCCGGAGCCGAAACGCCCAGGAGGCGCACGAGGCCGTGAGGCCCACGAGCGCGATGCGCACGCCCCAGCGGGTGTCGGCGAGCCTCGATCGCGACCAGCTCCGCCTGTACACGCTGATCTGGCAGCGCACGATGGCCACGCAGATGGCCGAGGCGATGTTCGATCAGGTCGGCGTCGACATCTCCGCTCGCGACGGCGAGACGACGTACGGGCTTCGCGCGACCGGCCAAACGATGACGTTCGACGGGTTCATCCGCGTGTACAAGGAAGGACGCGACGAAGGTCCCGACGAGGACGCCGAGAAGACCCTTCCCGCCCTCACCGCCGACCAGATCCTGCGCATGCTCGAGGTGCTGCCCGAGCAGCACTTCACGCAGCCGCCGCCCCGCTACTCCGAGGCCTCGCTCGTGAAGACCCTCGAGGAGCTCGGTATCGGCCGCCCGTCGACGTACGCGTCGATCATCGACACGATCCAGCGCCGCGAGTACGTGACCCTCGAGGACAAGCGCTTCCGGCCGACCGACACCGGCGAAGTCGTGACCGACAAGCTGATCGAGCACTTCCCCGACATCGTCGACGTGACCTTCACCGCGTACATGGAGAAGGAGCTCGACGACATCGCCGAGGGCGACCTCCGGAAGATCCAGATGCTCGAGGAGTTCTACGGGCCGTTCGAGCGCGCTCTCGAGAAGGCCGAGCAGTCCTTCGAACGGTTCAGCGAGGAGCTCGACGAGATGTGCCCGTTGTGCCCGACCGAAGGCCGCGAGCCCGGGAAGCTCGAGGTCAAGCTCGGCCGGTACGGCAAGTTCATCGGATGCACGAACTACCCGGAGTGCCGCTACATCCGGAACATGGACGGCAGCGAGCGGCCCGAACCCGAGATGCTCGACGAGACGTGTCCCGAGTGCGGGCGGCAGCTTCAGCGGCGCCATGGCCGCTACGGACCGTTCACCGGATGCAGCGGCTATCCCGACTGTCGCTACATCAAGAAGGATCCGCCGATCTCGACCGGTGTCACGTGTCCGCAGTGCGGCGAGGGCGAGCTGATCGAGAAGCGCAGCCGGTTCGGATCGATCTTCTACAGCTGCAGCCGCTACCCGGACTGCGACTGCGCGGTCGGGAACCCACCCGAGAAGGACCGGCCGTGCCCGGAATGTGGCTCGCTGCTGCTCCGACGGCCGAAGTCGCTGAAGTGCTGGGGGTGCGGGGCGGAGCTCGACCTGGAGTTCAACGTCACGAAGGGTGGCGATGTCGAGGCGGAGACGGCGGCACGCGAGGCCAAGCGCGAGGCTCGCGCCAAGCGCGCAGCCGCCAAGAAGACGACCCCGGCGAAGAAGAAGCCGGCGGCCAGGAAGAAGCCGACGGCGAAGAAGAAGGCAAGCGTGAAGGCGGCCGCGAAGAAGGATGGGTCGGCGACGGCGACGACGGCCGCGGCGACGTCGGCCGAGGCTCCGGAGGCCTGACGCGACGTGGCGTCGGTTGCCGACGAGGTCGCGGAGCTCCGCGGGACCCGTGCGGCAACCCTGAAAGACCTGCTGACCCAGCCGGCGTTCTCGCGCCTGCTTGCCGCGATGACCGTGTCGTCGCTCGGGGACTGGGTCGGCTTCGTGGCCGTGACGTCGCTCGTCGCCCGGATCTCGGGATCGAAGGCGGGCCTCGCCGTGGGCGGCGTGATGATCGTCCGGATGCTGCCCGCCGTGCTGTTCGGGCCGATAGCCGGCGTGTTCGTCGACCGGTTCGATCGCAAGAAGGTCATGATCGCGTCGGATCTGGCGCGTGGAGTGCTGTTCGCCGCGATGGCGTTCATGTCACAGCTCTGGATGATCTACCTGTTCTCGTTCGTGAAGGAGGGCCTGTCGCTCCTGTGGACGCCGGCTCGCGACGCCTCGTTGCCGAACATGGTTCCCCGGCGGCAGTTGGCGAACGCAAATGCGATCTCGCTCGTGAGCACGTACGCGACGCTGCCGCTCGGCGGTGGCGTCTTCGCGGTGCTGGCGGCGTTCAGCGATTGGATCTCGGCCCGGGTGCCATGGGTCGTCGGGCGGCCCGAGTCGTTCGCGCTCCTGCTCGACGCGTCCTCGTTCGCCTTCTCGGCACTGATGGTCAGCCGCATCGCCTTCCCTCCCAGAGCGGCCGGGTCGGAGGGCTCCAGGCTCGACCTCACCAGGGTCTGGCGTGACATCGTCGACGGTGTCCGGTTCCTGCGAGAGGACTCGATCGCATCGGCGATGACGGCCGGCATCGTGGTCGCGTTCGCGGCGGTCGGCGCGGTGCTGGCGATGGGCCCGATCTTCGTCACGACCCTCGACGCCGGCACCGCCGCCTGGGGGGTGATCGTGACCGCGTTCGGCGTCGGCATGGCGCTCGGCATGGCCTCGACGAACCAGATCGCGAGGTTCATCGATCGCGGGCTGACGTTCGTATGGGCGCTCGTGGCCGCGGGCGCCACGCTGTTCGTGCTCGCCTCGATGCCCAACCTCTCGCTGGCCGCCGTCGTGACCGTTTGGCTCGGCGCGTTCTGCGGCCTCGCCTGGGTGAGCGGGTACACGCTGTTGCAAGAGAACGTCGAGGACGAGTTCCGGGGGCGCACGTTCGCCTCGCTCACGACCCTGTCGCGCATGGGATTGTTCCTCAGCCTCGCGGCGTTCCCTATCCTGTCGACCGTCTATGGCGACTATGAGTTCTTCATCGGCGGGCAGCGGTTCGACCTCTCGGGCACCCGCCTCGCCCTGTGGACCGCAGGGGCGCTCGCGGTGGCGGCCGGCCTCAACACCCGCCGGCTGCTCGGGCGACATCGTCTCTCGCGACCGCGGACCCTCGAGCTCGTGCCGAAGCTGAAACGGCCGCCGGCGACCGGGTTGTTCATCGCGTTCGAGGGCGTGGAGGGCGCCGGCAAGGGCACCCAGATCCGCCTCACCGAGGAATACCTCCGCGGTCGGATTTCCCAGGAGGTGCTCGTGACCCGCGAGCCCGGGGGCACCGAGATGGGCGAGAAGATCCGCGAGGTGTTGCTCGACCCGAAGACCGGCAAGCTCGACGCTCGCAGTGAGGCACTGCTCTTCGCCGCGGCCCGCGCGCAGACCGTCGCCAACGTGATCCGTCCGGCGCTCGCCGAGGGCAAGATCGTGATCTGCGACCGATACGTCGACTCGTCGCTGGCGTATCAGGGATGGGGCCGCGGCCTCGGCGAACAGGATGTGTTGACGCTGAACGTCTGGGCTACCCAGGGGCTCTTCCCGGATCTGGTGGTGCTGCTGCACGTCGAACCAGAACGCGGGCTCCTGCGCTCGACCGAGCCCCCCGACCGCATGGAGCTCGAGGGCCAGGACTTCCACGCCAAGGTGGCCGACGCGTACCTGCGGATCGCAGAGGAGCACCCCGAGCGGTTCGTGCTGGTCGATGCCGATCAGTCTCCGGCGGAGGTCTTCGTCGACGTCCGGGCCGCGGTGGACAAGGTGCTCGAAGGATTCGAACACGCCGACGACAGCGAGGAAGCGCCACCGACGTAGGGTTCGGAACGGGAGGGATGGACATCGACTGGTGGTTGATCGTCGTCGCGGGATGGGTGGCGATCGGCGTGGTCACCGGGCTCGTCATGGGGCGAAGAGGCTTCTCGGCCTGGTCCTGGCTGTTCATCGGGGTCGTGCTCGGTCCGCTGGTCGTGCCGCTGGCGGTCGCGTCGATCCGCGAGGGGCGGCCCGTCATGCTGGAGCGGTTGTCCGAGGGGCGGCCGAGCGGCGGGGGCACGAACGTGCTGATCGGCATCGACGGCTCCGACGCAGCGAGCGGTGCGGCGCGAGCCGGCCTCGCGGTCGTCGGCAGCGCTCTCGGCCGCTGCACGCTGGCCGGGGTGATCGATCGGGACTCCGCCCGGGCCCCGGCGGCGTTGCGCCTGGAGCGGGAGCGTCTGCAGGAGGCCCTCCACGCCGCCGCCGGCACGATCCCACGCGTCGAGCCCGACATCGTGTTGCTCGAGGGGAAGCCGGCCGATGCCGTGGCGCAGTTCGCCCTCGAGGGCGGTTACGAGCTGATCGTGGTCGGTCGCCGCGGCCGAGGGGCGACGAAGGCCCTGCTGGGGAGCACTGCGGAGGCTCTGGCGCGCGGTGGCGACATCCCCGTCTTGATCGCCTAGGTCGACTGGTCCGACCCAGTCGATAGGCTCCATCGACGATGGCGTACACGGTCCTGCAACGGGTGCCCGGTCAGCCAGATGCCATGGCGTTCCTCCAGGGCGCGGCCGACCGTCCGCACCACGCCTACGTGTTCGCCGGCCCTGAGGGAAGCGGCAAGTCGCTCGGGGCCCGTGCGTTCACTGCGGCGTTGCTCTGCCGGCAGGAAGGGTGCGGCGAGTGCCGGGACTGCCGCCTCGCGCTGAAGGACCAGCATCCGAACGAGTTCCTCGTGGAACCGGAGGGCCGCGACATCCACGTAAACACCATTCGTGAGGAGGTCTGGACCCCGGTCTCTCGCACCGCGCCGGAGCTCGGCCGCAAGATCTTCGTGATCAGGGAAGCCGACCGGCTCTCGCCGGCCGCGGCCGACACGTTGCTGAAGGTGCTCGAGGAGCCCCCCGCCGACGCGGTGTTCCTGTTGATGTCGGCGCGAGCGCACGAGCTCCCCGAGACGATCCGTTCGAGGTGTCACACCGTCACGTTCACCGCGTTGTCCGAGTCGTTCGTCGTCGACGTGCTCGAACGCGAAGGGGTCGACCCGACGCGCGCACACCTTGCGGCCCGGCTCACCGGGGGCAACCTGGGCAGGGCCCGGCGCCTGGCCGTTTCCGACGACGGGCTGGCGTTCCGCCGCGCCGCGATCGAGGCGCTCGAGATCGCTGAGCGCGGCCCCGCCGGGGCGCTCGAGGCTTCCGACATGGTGGTCGCCGCCGCGTCGGGGTACAAGAAGGCGATGAAGGCCGAGCTCGACGAGGAGCTCGCCCCCTTCCTCGACGAGAAGGGGCGTCCCGAGGACGCCTATCGCGGGGCGATCCGCCGCATCGAGATCCGGTTCCAACGACGGGAACGCCGTGCCGAGCGTGACTACGTCGACTGGGTGCTGCTGGCCGCATCCGCGCTGTTGCGCGACCGCATCGCCGGCCACGTCGGCGTCCGACGCGCCGACCTGATCAACCCCGACATCGCGCTGGGCCCCGACGTGTCGGTGGTGCGGTCCGCGCGGGGCCTCGCCGGCATCGAGGCGGCTCGCGCCGAGCTCGCCGAGGATCTCAACCTCAACACGCGGCTCGTGCTGGAACGTGCGTTCCTCTCCCTCGCCGAGATCGCCGCCTGAGAATCGACCACGAACGATTGCATCGAGGCACTGAAGCGTGCTTGACTCCGCGACGCCCCCGACGAAGGAGTCCACGCATGTCCATCCGCTCTCGGCGTCGAGTCGTGCTCGTCATCGCCACTCTCGTGGTCTCAGGCTCGGCCTTGATCGCGCCCGTGACCACGGTCGTCGCGGCTCCCACGCCCCCGGATCCCCGGGTCGCGGCGGTCGGGGACATCGCCTGCCAGTCGTTCAGCCAGGGCGACGGTGAGGGCGCCTGTCGATCCGACGAGGTCGCGGCCTTGGTCACCGACCTTGCCCCCGACCGGTTCCTCGCGCTCGGAGACCTGCAGTACAACAAGGGCGAGCTCGGCGAGTTCCTCCGCGTGTACGACCGGCAGTTCGGCCACCTCAACCCCATCACGATGCCGACCCCCGGCAACCACGAGTACGACACGCCGGGCGCGCAGGGCTACTACGACTACTTCGGCCCGAGCGCGCACGGGCCTCATGGGTACTACTCCGCCGACCTGGGCGACTGGCACCTCGTTTCGCTGAACTCCGACATCTGTCGCGACGACCCTGGATGCGGTCCCGGCACACCCCAGTACGAGTGGCTCGCCGCCGACCTGGCCGCCAACGACGACGCGGCGTGCACCCTGGCGTTCCAGCACCACCCGATGTTCGATTGGCGGCAATGGCAGAAGTTCGTCGACCCCGATGACCCTCGGCCCAACGGGGGGTCCGAGAACGAGATGTACCTCGACATGTGGCGGCTGATGGATGATGCCGGCGTCGACGTGATGCTCGCCGGGCATAACCACATCTACCATCGGTGGGCGCCGCAGCACGCCGACGGCACGCGGGACGCCGACGGCATC
Organism: Actinomycetota bacterium; assembly: GCA_035711865.1. Lineage (GTDB taxonomy): Bacteria > Actinomycetota > UBA4738 > UBA4738 > HRBIN12 > JAOUEA01. Next base: position 4,699 of record DASTBT010000143.1, on the reverse strand, counting down.
CGGCAGTTCACGATCGGCACCGGCGGCCGCTCGCTCTACCCCCTGGGGAAGAAGCCCCGACCGGCGAACCTGCTGGCCGTGCAGAACAAGTCGTTCGGCGTTCTCCGGATGACCTTGCACGAGGACAGCTACAGCTACGCGTGGGTGGGCCTGCCCGCCGATCCCGCGTTCCGCGACAGCGGAACGTTCGCGTGCAAATGATGTCGTAGGCGCGTCGCACGGGCGGCATGATCCGCACGTCCGCACGCCTGCCGAAAGTGGTGCTGGCATCACTGGCGCCGTGCGCTCCCCGTGGCACGCTTCCGGGTGGAGGCAGATGCCACATGAGCGTTCGAGTCCTCATCGTCGATGACCAGGAGCCCTTCCGCATGGCGGCGCGCATGGTCGTGGAAGCCACCGATGGATTCGACGTCGTCGGGGAGGCAGAGACCGGAGAGGACTCGGTCTCGATGGCCGCGGACCTCGCCCCCGACCTCGTGTTGATGGACGTGAACCTGCCCGGGATCGACGGTCTCGACGCAACCAGGCAGATCCTGGCCGGGGCGGGAGAGCCGGTGGTGGTGTTGCTGCTCTCGACCTACGAGGAAGCGGAGTACGCGCCGCGGGCAGCCGAGTGCGGTGCCGCGGCGTACATCCCCAAGGCCTCCTTCGGCCCCGATCGGCTCGACGATGCCTGGGCGCAGTCCACGGACGGGAGCTGAATCGCTCGCCCGGCCGGATCAGATCGGAACCGAGCCTCGCACCGTCGTCCCCGAGCCGGGGCGGCTCTCGACCGTCAGCTCACCCCCGATAGCGTCGAGGCGATCCGCCATACCCTGCAACCCGGAACCGCGTGCCACGATCCCGGGGTCGAACCCGACCCCGTCATCGGTGACGGCGAACTCGAGCGATCCGTTCCGCTGGCCCAGCCGGATCGTCGCGTGCGATGCCGAGGCGTACTTCGCCACGTTCTGCAGCGCCTCCAGACAGGAGAAGTACACCGCCGCCTCGACCTCCTGGCCGTAGCGTTCGACGCCTTGTGACGTCAGGGCGACCGGGGTCGGGGACTTCCTCGCCTGCGCCTCGAGCGCCGCCTCGAGCCCGCGGTCGGCGAGCAGCGGCGGATAGATGCCGCGCGCGAGGTCACGGAGGTCGTCGATCGCCGACCTCGTCTCCTCCTGCAGCTGTGACATCATCTCGTGCGCCTTCGCCGTGTCCCGGTCCATCAGCGAATCGGCGAGCCGCAGTTTGACACCGAGCGCCACGAGTTGTTGCTGCGCGCCGTCGTGGATGTTGCGTTCGAGGCGACGACGCTCCTCGTCCTGCGCCACCACCAGCCGTTGGCGCGACGCACGCAGCTCTTCGATCAAGCGGACGTTCCGCAGCACGAGCCCGGCCTGCGCCGCGAGATCGCGCATCAATCGGCGCCGCTCGGCCCCCACCGGATCGTCCGCGCGGGAGACCACCGAGAGCGCGCCCAACAGCACACCGTGGTGCCGCACCTCGACGGCGACATCCGCACCCGGCAGATCGGGCAGGTCGTCGCCGGAGGTGACCACCGTGCCCGCCGGGGGAGCGTCGGCCGGCCACGCCGCCGCCGGCCGGAACATGTCGTCCACCCGCAGCCAGACCCGTGCGTCGGCCGCCCGGACGGTCTCGCCGAGCACCGCGGCCATGCGTGGGAGCACGTCGTCGGTGGCATAGGCGTCGGAGAGCCGCTCGGAGAACTCGGTCAGCGCCTCGTACGGGGTGGTTCGACGGCCATAGACCAGCCGGTCCCCGATGAGGTTGGCCAGGCGCCAGAGCGCCACGACGAGGGCACCGATCGCGAGGCCGGTGAGGCCCAGCGCGAGGGGCGAATCGGTGGCGAGATCGGTCAGCGGGCCGGTGATCAACAGGAGCGCCGCGAAGCCGGCCACCATGATCAGGGCGACCGTGATCGCGAAGATCACGGTCTTCTTGATCACCAGGTCGAGGTCGTAGAGGCGATACCGGAAGATCGCGACGGCCGTTGCCAGCGGGATGCCCACCACGACGGTGATGACGAGCAGCACCATGAGGATGTTCGCGGCGACCGCCGCGAACCCGGACTCCCGGTTGCCGCTCGTGACGCCCGCGACGATGGACAGCACGAGCAGCACGCCGCCGATCTCTCCGACGGCGCCGAGCCAGCGGATCTGTTGACGTTCCTCGGACCCCGCGCTCCGAGCCCGCACGATCAGCGAGGCGAGCGCGACGAACCCGCTCGAGAGCAGGACCACGCCCGCGACTGCCAGCACGGCGCCGAGGACCGGCTGGAGGGGTTCGATCCCGACGGGGTTCGTCACCACGGTCCCCTCGATCCCGTCCCATCGGTACGGCAGCAGGGCGAACCCGACGATGGTCACGACCAGCGACATCACGTACACGCGCCACGGCACCAGCCATCGGCGCGACGGGAGCGAGCCGGTCGGGAAGAGGAAGAAGACGGCCGGCAGCAGTCCGATGCAGAGGAAGAACGGCCACTGAGCGAGCCAGTTCGCCACTCCGACGAAGGCCAGCGGCCGCTGCTGCTCGATGGCCGCGTCGACCCAGTTCTGGGCCGGCGCCGCCACCGCGAACGAGGCCGCGATGCCCAGGAAGACCCACCCCACCGGGTTCCCGGTCCGCGACGCGATCAACGCGCCGACCACCGCGAACGCGACGCCGCCGAGCAGGCCGGGGACGATGATCGGGGTGTCCTCGGCGCCGAGCACGGCATCGGTCGCGACCTTGATCGCGAACGAGGCCGCCATCACCGCGATGCTCGCGATCGCGGCCACCCAGGCGATCCAGGCGCGACGGCGGCGGGTCACCGGTGAGCCGAGGCGGTCATCTCGCTCCATGCTCGAATCTTCCACCAGCGGGCCGTTCGCGGGGAAGCACGTCCTCCGTCCCGTCTGCCGGTTGGGAGCATCACCGTGAGCGTGGTGCTGGCATCCCCTGCCGTTCCGCATGCCCGCCGGGTCGGATCTCCTGCGAGGCGGGGGCTACGGTGGCGTCGGAACCTCGGGAAAGGAAGCCCCTGATGGAGACGACAGTCGGCGGGAACCGGCACCTGCGTCGCGGGCGTTCAGGCGTCCATCCGCTCGACCCAGTCGGCGCGCCAGTCCGGCGCCGGGAACGGTTCGGACCAGTAGGCGGTCTCCTTGGCGATCTTCCCGTCGCGCATCTCGAAGATGAACACGGCCTGATACACCGCGCCGCCCCCGTAGTCGAGCGTCGCCTCGGCGATCCACAGATCGCCTTCGCCGACGATCCGGCGGGGGGTCACCTTCGGCAGCTGCGGGAAGGCGTTGTACACGCCGCGGCGGTTGTCACCCCCCGCGATGCGTTCCCCCGACTGAGGCCACTCCATCACCGCATCCTCGTGGAAGAGGTCGTCCATCCCGGCCACGTTGCCCGCGTTGAGCGTGGCAACCAGGGCCTCGACCGTCTCTCGTCCCCCCATCGCATCCTCCGTCGGTCTCGGCCGCGCGATCGAGCGCGAGCCTCGCAAGCCGGTGACGAGAGCCTACGCTCGTTCCGATTCCCGGAGGAAGGCCAGCACGGCCATGACGCGACGATGTACGTCGGGCTCCTCGGTCAGGTCGAGCTTGTGGAAGAGCGAGTTGATGTGCTTCTCGACCGCGCGTTCGGTGAGGAACAACGACTTCGCGATCGCGGCGTTGTTCTGTCCCTGCGCCATGTGGCTCAGCACCTCGCGCTCGCGGTCGGTGAGCGACGAGAGTGGAGAGTGCGCCATTCGATCCTTCGCGGCGACGAGGGCCTCGACGACCTTCGGATCGAGCACGCTGCCGCCGCGGGCGACCTCGTTCAGGGCTCGGACGACCTCGTCGACATCGGCGACGCGTTCCTTCAGCAGGTAGCCGAGGCCGGCCGCGCCGTCCTTCAACAGCTCGTACGCGTACTCCTCGTCGGCGAACTGCGAGAGCACCACCACGCCGACGTCCGGGTGCCCGGCCCTGATCGCCTTCGCGGCCCGGATGCCCTCGTCGGTGCCGCTCGGCGGCATGCGGATGTCGGTGAGCACGGCGTCGGGGCCATGCGCCTCGACCGCGGCGAGCAGCTCGTCGTAGGCTTCGGCCGTGCCGACGACCTCCACGTCGTCGACGCCCGAGAGCAGCGCCACGGTGCCCTCGCGTACCAGATAGTTGTCCTCCGCGAACACGACGCGCATGCGCGGATGGTACCCCTGCACCACACGGAGACGAGGCCCGCAGGAAGGCGAGTGGCGTGAGCATCACGGTCGTGCTGGGCGAGGACAACGTGCTCGTTCGCGAGGGGGTTCGAGCGCTGCTCGACTCCTACGACGACATCGAGGTCGTGGGCGTCGCCGAGGATGCACCGTCGCTCCTTGCCGCGGCGGCCGAGCACGTGCCCGACGTGGTCGTGACCGACATCAAGATGCCGCCGAGCTTCCAGCTCGAAGGCATCGACTGCGCGCACGCGATCCGTGAGCGGCACCCCGACACCGGCGTCGTGGTGCTCTCGGCTCACGACGACGAGGAGTACGCGCTCGCGCTACTCGGGCGGGGGCACAGCGGGCTCGCGTACCTGCTGAAGGACCGCATCGCCCAGGGCGACGAGCTGGCTCGCGCGATCCGCGAGGTCCACGCGGGGGGCAGCACGGTCGATCCGACGATCGCCGAGCGGCTCTCGGGACGTGGCGACGCTGCCGAGCGAGACCGGGAGCTCCTGG
>DASTBT010000142.1:0-2386 GCA_035711865.1 Actinomycetota bacterium | reverse complement strand
GCTCGCCGCCGAGGGGTTCCGGGTGGATTCGGCGCCGGACGGGATCAGGGGTTTCGAGCTCGCCCGGAGCGGCCGGTACGAGCTGGTGGTATTGGACCTGCTGCTGCCCGGGCGTGATGGCGTGACCGTCCTGCGCCAGCTCATGGATGCCCGGCCCGAGCAACGCGTGCTGGTCCTCTCGGCGCTGTCGGACGTGCGGAACAAGGTGGAGTGTCTGGAGCTCGGCGCATCGGACTATCTGCCGAAGCCGTTCGCCATGGCGGAGCTCATCGCACGGATCCGGGCTTGCCTGCGCCAAGCCGCGTCCGGCCCCGACGAGCGGTACCTGCGACGCGGGGGCATCACGCTCGACCTGGTCAGGCGGGTCGCCGATGCGGGGGCCGGATGGGTGATGCTCCCGGAGCGCGAGTTCCTCATGCTCAGGAAGCTGATGCTTCGAGCGGGCGATGTGTGCACGAGGCAGCGACTGCTGGAGGAGGTCTGGGGATACGGGTTCGACCCCGGCAGCAACGTCGTCGACGTCTGTGTCGGCAGGGTACGGGCGAAGCTCGGCCCCGATGTGATCGAGACGGTGCGCGGTGTGGGCTACCGGTTCGCTGCGTAGGCACTGGGTGGAGATCGTCTGGGTTGGATTCGCCGTGCTCAACGTCCTCGTGATCGTCTCGTTGGCCGAGTTCGAGACGATTCCCTTCCATCTCATCTGGGTGAGCCTGACCATCGTCTACGGGTATCGGGTGTGGTCGGGGCGAGCAACCGCGGCGGCGCTCGTCGCCGTGTCGGCCGTCACGGGCGGGGCGCTCGCCATCGCGGTGACCAGGTCGGCGCGTGGCTACGAGGAGCTTGCCGAGGTGCCGCTCATGGCGGCGATGTTCGTGGCGATGATCTGGCACGCGCGGCGGCGCCAGGTGGCGGTCGAGCAGGCCAGGCGGATGGCCGAGAACGAACACGGTCTGCTCGAGCGCCAGCGGAAGTTCGTCCGCGACGCCTCGCATGAGCTTCGAACACCCATCACGATCGCGCTCGGGCACGCGGAGCTGCTGAGGGCCTCCGCCGCCGATCCGCAGGCCGAGTCCGACGCCAACGTCATCGTGGACGAGCTCGGCCGACTGGCGCGGCTTTCCGAGCGACTGCTTCAGCTCGCTTCGGCCGAGGACGTCGACCTCCTCAAGATCAGCCGGATCGATCCGGTCTCCCTCGTGGAACAGACGCTCCAGCGCTGGGAGCCCACCGCGCCACGGCGGTGGACGCTCCGCATGCATCTCGAGCGGGGGGAGACCGTCCCGGCGGACGCCGACCGACTGCGCGACGCCCTCGACGCCTTGATCGAGAACGCATTGAAGGCCACGTCGGACGGCGACGTGATCACGCTTGGCGCCTCTCCTCGAGGTGCGGACGTCGTCCTGGAGGTTGCCGACGAGGGCATTGGGATGGATCCGGAGGGTATGCCGTCCATGTTCGAACGATTCGGACGGGCGGACACACCCCGCTCGAGACATGCGGGCGGGGCCGGCCTCGGCCTTCCGATCGTGACGGCGATCGTGGCCGCGCATGGAGGCACCGTGGAAGCCGAGAGCTCGTTCGGGGAGGGAACGACGATCCGGGTCGTCCTGCCGGGTCTGCGCTCGTCCGCGGCGACCGACACCAGCGCGGTACACGTGGACGCGTGATCCTACCGGAAGGACCAGCCGAAACGGCGGGCGATCAGCAGCCGTCTTCGTCCGGCAGGAGCGGCCGGAAGATCAGTCGGTACTCCTCGCCCTGGCTCGTCCACGGCGTGATCTCGTTGGCCGCCCGGGCGACGGGCAGGAGCGTCGACAGGTCCTCGCCGCCCACCACACCGCACCGCATCGGGCCCCCGTAGTCGTCGACGCGGTCGCCGAACGACCCGAGCGGTTCGCCGAGCGGCCACGCCACCTCCTCCTGGGGCGGGTCGGGCTCGCCCCGGTACGTCTGCGAGTACACGCGGAGTCCTGTTGGGTCGATCGGCTGCTCCTGCCCGACCGAACCCTCCGGCAGCCAGCTCGAGAGGTCGCCGAGGAGCATCTGGAACTCGGCCAGGGCGGCGCGTTCGTCGGCGTCCTCCTCGCCGCCGCAGGTGCCGGCCGGCTCGCCGACTTCGAGAGCGTAGGCGGAGACGACCGAGGTGCTCCCGTCCGCGTTCGCGGTGAAGACCGTGGTCGCGGCGTCGGCGATGCAATCGTTGCCGTAGGAGGCGTCGCCGTCCATGAGCCCCGCGTCCCGCGCTGCCTCGAGGATCGCCTGGATGCCCTCCTCGGAGATCTGCGTCGCGGTCAGCGCGGGGAGCGCCGGGCCCGGGTAGATCTCGATCTGTGGTCCCTGCATGATGAGCGTCCCGTCCCCGTACAGCGACCACGACGGGATCGTC